>JBAZIR010000039.1:0-23034 GCA_041651735.1 Verrucomicrobiia bacterium
CTCCAGATTGACGCGACACAGCGTCCAGCAACCGCTGACCCCGCCGCGACAATGACGTCCTATAGCATCAGCCAGGACGGAAAGATAAACGTGTGCCTCTCGGATGGCACCGAATACACACGCGGCCAGGTGTTGCTACAGAACTTCCTCAACCCACAGGCGCTGATCAAGGAAGGCGGCAATCTCTACTCCGGCCTGACCGCCGCCGGTCCGATCGCGACCGATCCTGCCAGTCCTGGCACGAACGGTTTGGGAAAGATTGAGGCTGGCGCGCTGGAACTGTCCAACGTGGACCTCTCCGCTGAGTTCTCGAATCTGATCGTCACCCAACGCGCGTTTCAGGCCAATTCACGCATCATCACCACCAGTGATGAGATGATGCAAGAACTCGTCAACCTGAAGCGCTAAACCTGAACACTGAATTATGGTTGCCAATCGCACTGATGTAGTTGAAACGGCAGGCGCCGCCAAGGACGATCCCGATAGCGGCGCCAGCGGCAATGGAAACGGCGACGCAAAACGGAACAAGCCCTCCGGTTTCATCGCTTGGTTGCCACTGGTCATCAGCTTCATCGCGATGCCCTTGCTAGCCTATGCAACGACGTCCTACTTGCTGCTACCGAAGTTGCAGAAAGAACTGGGTCCTGCCACCGGGGCGGCCACCGGGACCGCCACCGGGGCTGCGCGCACCAAGACGGCAGCAGGTTCGAAGGAGAAGGGTGGCGCGTTTAACAAGACGACCGTGCAACTGGGGCGCATTCTGGTGAACGTGGCGGGCAGTGTCGGCACGCGGTACCTGACTTCGAGCATCTCGGTGGTTGGCACTCACAAAGAGTTCAAAGAGAGGATAGAACGCAGCCGCGACCAATTGCTGGACGTGGCCTCGAGCACGTTAGGATCGAAAACCATCGCAGACTTGGAAAAGCCCGGAGCGCGCAATCTCATCCGCACCGAACTGATCACCGTTTTTAACAACGCACTCGGCGAGGGTGTGATCGAGGAAATCTATATCACAGAAATGGCCATCCAGTAAGAGGGTGGACCGCAGGCGCTAACCATGGATCCCAAGACCAACCCAGGGCCTCCCGGCGACGGACAGCAGGTTCTCTCACAATCTGAAGTCGAGCGCATGCTCGCGGAGATGGCGCAGGGGGAAGCCACGTCTGTCGTTTTTAAGACGGATCGCACCAAAGAGAACAAAGCGCCGGACGCCATCCAAGCCTACGATTTCCGCCAGCCCGCATTCCTGGCGGCAGCCGAACTGCGCAAACTGCGATTGCATCATGAGGGGTTCATTCGATCGCTGGCGGCGCGGTTGTCCATCTATCTGCGACTGGAGGTCGCTTTGCAGATGTCCGGTCTGCAGACCATCCGTTATCGAAAGTTTGTGGACAGCCTGCCCGCGCCGACGCACATCACTCTGTTCAAGGTCCAGCCGTTGCGAGGCACGTGTTTCATTGACATGCCGCCACGGCTGGCATTGACCGTTGCCGACCGGTTGCTGGGCGGACCGGCACACTCGGTGGACGCGAACCGTGACCTCACGGACATCGAAGTAGCCTTGGTTGACCAGATTACTCAAATCATCCTCAGCGAGTGGAGTAATCACTGGGTGCACCTCAAGGATCTCCGGCCGGAGATCATCGGCCACGAAAGCAACGCCCACTATCTGCAAACTGCCCCGCTGGAAGATGTCATGTTGGTGCTTTCAGTGGAAGCGCGCATCGGCGACTGCGTGGAGCGGTTTAATTGCGCATTTCCCTACTACACGATCGAACCACTCGTGCGGCAACTCAGCGCCGACATCGCTGCCGGCTCGAAAGAGGGACAGAATCAGGCCACCGTCCCCGCGCGATGGAACGGCAGTTTCAACGATGTTCGGATTCCCATCACGGTCCTGTGGGGTGATATCGAACTGGACGCACGCACCGTGGCCAACTTGGAGCCAGGCAAGGTGTTGCCGCTGGAACGAAAATCCACCGAACACGTTCAGGTTCGACTCGCAAGTGTTCCAAAATTTATCGCTCAACTCGGCACCCGTGAAACAAAATGGGCCGTCAAGCTGACCGACGTGATTCGCACCTAGACAACCATGACAACAACTGCGCCTCAACAGAAAGAATGCCCGCCCGGTATCGAGATGTTACTGGACGTGCCCGTCAGCCTCTCCGTCGAACTCGGCTCCTGCCAGATGTCGCTTCGCGACGTCCTTCAACTCACCGTGGGTTCTGTTGTTCAGCTCGACAAGATTGCCGACGCGCCCGTGGATCTCTATGTGAACCAGAAACTGATTGCTCGCGGTGAGGTGGTTGTGGTGGAGGAAAAGTTCGGCATCAAGATCAGCGAAGTTCTGGGGTCTCCGCAATGACCTCCCCCGGTTTCCGGCACTGGCCAACAGTCTTCTTCTGCTGGCTTGTCGCTGGTGCTTGCGCCTTTGCCCAAACGACCAACCTGACCACAGAGGTTACCCCGCTGCCTGATGCCGCTGGCTCAGTGGTGCGTGTGTTGGGCGCGCTGGCGTTGGTGCTGGCGTTGTTCTTTGGAGGCGTCTGGGGCTTCAAGAACTGGCAGCGGCTTGTCCGCTTCAAGGGTCCGCTGGCCAAACTCAGCGTGCTTGAAGCGCGGGCGCTCGATAACCGGCACTCTCTCTATGTAGTCGGCTACCAACGGCAGCGCATGCTCATCGGCATTTCGCAGACGGACATTACCTTGCTCAGTCACCTGCCTGATGAGGAGGCGCCCGAGGCTGAACCCCCTTCAAATTTCGCCGCCGCGCTAAACCAAGCGGTCACCCGAAAACCATAATGAACCGCTGGCGCCAATTCTGGATTTCCGCGTTGGCGGCGCTTGCATTGGACACAGACGGCCTTGCTGCACAGTCCGACGCAGCGGCGCCGCAATCCACCCTTCGAGCGGCACAGGCCGCACGCATGGTGGCCGGGACGTCCGCCAAGGCGGTCGAGAGTCCGAAGGGTTCAAACAGCCTGGTTCCCTTCCGGCTCAGCGTCGGCGTGGATGCGCCGCAAGGAGCGCAGGATCTCGACGTCGGCATCAAGATTCTGTTCGGCATCACGTTGCTGTCGCTGGCGCCGTCCATCATTCTGCTGACGACTTGTTTCACGCGGATCGTGATCGTCCTATCCTTCGTGCGCTCAGCGCTGTCGCTCACCGGCACGCCAGCCAACCAGTTGATCATCGGCCTGTCGCTGTTTCTCACGTTCTTCATCATGGCGCCGGTGTGGGACGTCATGAACCGTGACGCGATCCAGCCTTACAGCGCGAAGCGGATTACGAGTGATGAGGCGCTCGATCGCGCAGCGAAGCCGCTGCGGACTTTCATGTTGAGACAGGCACGGCCCAAGGATGTGGAGTTGTTCGTGGGGCTTGCCCGCCTCGGACCGACGCCAGCAAACCAACTGCCGCTGAAAGTGGTGATTCCCAGCTTCATCGTCAGCGAGTTGCGCACGGCGTTCCAGATGGGTTTTTTGCTTTTTGTGCCATTCATCCTGATCGACTTGGTGGTGGCGACCGTCCTGATGAGCATGGGCATGATGATGATGCCGCCGATGACCATCTCGCTGCCGCTAAAGATTCTGCTGTTCGTGCTGGTGGACGGCTGGTCGCTGGTGGTGCGGTCGCTGATCCAAAGCTTCAGCATGTGAACCTATGACTCCCGAATTTGCCGTCGAACTTCTCAAGATGTTGATCTTCCAGTCGGTGACGCTGGCGGCTCCGCTGTTGTTGGTCGCGATGGTCGTGGGACTTGCCGTCAGCCTCTTTCAGACCGTCACCTCAATCAATGAGCAAACGCTCAGTTTCGTTCCCAAAGCTGCCAGCGTGCTGGCTGCGTTGCTGATCCTTCTGCCTTGGATGCTGCGCACTTTGGCCGAGTTCGCAACGGCTGTGATTCAGAAAATTCCAGAGATGGTTCGCTGACGCCCGACCATGATTCCCGACGGTCTCATCAACTGGTTGATGGTGTTCATTCGCGTCAGCGCGATGCTCGCGGTTTTTCCATTGCTATCGAGCCAGAACTTTCCCAGGCAACTGCGCATCGCTTTGAGCGCGCTGGTGGCTTATCTGGCAGCCCCGATGGTGCCGCAGGGCGTGCCGGCCGGGCAGGAGTTTTGGACGTTGGTGGGTCTGATGGCTGCCGAGGCTGGGATAGGATTACTGTTCGGCTTTGTCAGTCGCATGATCTTCTTCACGGTCGAGATGGCGGGCCGGATCATCAGCACCGAGATGGGACTGACGTTGTCTTCGGATATCAACCCCTTCACGGGCTCCAATCTGGAAGCGCCAGCCATGATGTTGTATTACCTCGCTGGCGTGATTTTCTTCAGTCTCGATCTGCATCACTGGTTGCTGGTGGGGATTCAACGCAGTTACACGTATCTGCCGATCGGTGGCTGGCACTTAAGTGCTGCCTTGCTGGAGGATATCATCGGCCGCACGACGCAGATCTTTGTCGTCAGTGTGCAAATTGCCGCGCCAATCATTGCGCTGTCGTTTCTGTTGTCGCTGATCTTTTCCATTCTCAGCCGGGCTGTCCCGCAGATGAACGTGTTCATGGAAAGCTTCGCCGTTCGCATTCTTGCGGGGTTGGCGGTGTTCGGCCTGACGCTGAGCGTGATGAGCCAGCACGTGGCGAACTATCTGCGCCGGATGCCGGAAGACATACTGCACGTGGCGAAGCTAGTGGGGGGGCACTGACGCATGGCTGACTCCGACGGCGATAAGACAGAGAAACCAACAGCGAAACGGCTGGAAAATGCCTACAGTCACGGCCAGATCGCTCGTAGTCCCGAGGTGCAGACGGTCTTTGTGTTTGTTGCAGTGCTGATGGCGTTCACGTTCGCCGGCGGCGAGATGTGGAGACAAATGGTTGGCGCACTGCTGGCCGTGTTGGGCCATCTGCACGACATTGTCATCACAATGGACTCGCTCCAGCGGTTGGCGATTCAGGCATCCCTGTTGATGGTTGGCTGCCTCGCGCCGGTGGTGCTGTCCAGCATGATGGGCGGCCTGCTGGCGGGAACGATCCAGAACCGGTTCCACACCGCGTCTGAGGCGCTGGAACCGAAGTGGGAGCGGTTCAATCCGGTCACTGGTTTCCAGCGCATCTTCTCGACGCATGCGTCTGTTTCGACAGTGTTGTCGTTTGCGAAGTTGTCGTTGATCGTGGCGCTCTGCTACTCGACGGTGAAGGACATCCTCAATGACCCGATTTTTTACACGGGCGTTAGCGCGGCAAAAGTTGCCTCGTTCATGGCCGAATCTTCCTTCACGATCACCCTGCGCGTGGTGTTCATCCTCGGCGTAATCGCAGCGGCGGACTACGGCTATCAGATCTGGCGCACGAACAAGGACCTGATGATGACCAAGGAGGAGGTCAAGGACGAGACGCGCAATGCCGAGGGTAATCCCGAAATCAAATCCATGCTCAAGTCCATGCGGCGCCGGCTTCGACAGCGGCAATCCAAACGGAAAGCACTTGCAGAAGTCCCTAAGGCGGACGTAGTTGTGACAAACCCAACGCACTTGGCAGTGGCGCTGCGCTATAGAAACAAATCGATGAAAGCACCCAAGGTGGTTGCCAAGGGAGCACGGCTCAATGCATTGGCGATCCGTGAGATTGCCACGCGCCACCAGGTGCCGATCATTGAGAACAAGCCACTGGCGCGGATGCTTTTCAAGTATGGCCGCGAGGGTGGCGAGATTCCTGCTCAGCTTTACTTGGCGGTGGCCGAGGTGTTGGCTTGGGTGTATCGGGTCAACCGCTACCGTTATCACACGGAAGACAATCGAGTTTAATTGAACGACGTGAACAACGCGCCTTCCAACTTGCGCCGGCTGTTTCGCAACGGCGATCTATGGCTGGTTGCCGGTTTGTTTGGGACGATCCTGCTGCTGATCATCCCGATCCCGGCTTTTCTGCTGGATCTCCTGCTGGTGGTCAGCATGGCGCTGGCGTTGTTGATCCTGCTGGTGATCATCTACCTGCGCGAGCCAGCGGAGTTCACCGGCTTCCCAACATTGCTGCTGTTCGTCACCCTGTTTCGGTTGTCGCTAAATGTTGCCTCAACGCGGCTGATCCTGCTCGATGGCCACGCCGGCCACATCATTGACGCATTCGGCAATTTCGTCGTCCGCGGCAATTACGTGGTGGGAATGGTGATCTTCCTGATCCTGGTGTTGATCAATTTCATTGTCATCACCAAAGGCGCGGGGCGCATTGCGGAGGTGGCAGCCCGGTTCACGTTGGACGCCATGCCCGGCAAACAGATGGCGATTGACGCCGAACTCAACGCCGGCCTCATCAACGAAACTGAGGCGCGAACGCGCCGGCGGTCGGTGGAGCAGGAGGCTGATTTCTACGGCGCAATGGACGGCGCGAGTAAATTCGTCCGCGGTGACGCCATCGCGGCGGTGTTGATCACCTTGATCAATGTCATTGGTGGGTTTGGCGTCGGTGTGATGCAAATGGGCATGACGGTCACCGAATCGCTCCAACGGTTCACCATCCTTTCCATTGGTGACGGCTTGGTCGCCCAAGTGCCGGCACTGATCACGTCGGTCGCGTCGGGCATTCTGGTGACACGCTCCGCCGCGAAAAACAATCTAGGTCAGGAACTCACCGCCCAGTTGTTCTCCTACCCACGCGCTATCTCCCTGCTGTCGGGAATGCTGGGCGCGTTGGCGTTGATGCCGGGATTGCCTACAACTCCGTTCTTGGTGATGGCTGTTGGCGCCGCGGGAATGGCCTACCTGCTCAAGAAGCACGGTGTGACGAGCGAAAAGGACGCGCCATTGCTCGACACTGCCAATCCCACCAAAACCCCAGCGGCTCCCGCAGCAGCCGGTGGTGCTGGCAGCGCTGGCGACAAACTGGAAGGTCTGCTGTCGTTGGACACTTTACAGATCGAGTTGGGCTACGGACTGGTGCCGCTGGCCGATACGCGTCGCGGCGGCGATCTGCTCGACCGCGTGACGGGCATCCGGCGCAAGTTCGCACAAGAGATGGGGATGGTGGTGCCGCCGATCCGGCTGCGGGACAACCTCCAACTCAGTCCCAACCATTATCAGTTCTTGCTGAAAGGCAACGCGATCGCTTCAGGTGATCTGATGGCCAATCACTGGTTGGCGATGAACGCAACCAACAGCAAAGTCACACTGCATGGCACACCCACCGTCGAACCCGTGTTCAAACTGCCCGCGACGTGGATTACCGACGTGGAGCGCAAGAACGCCGAGTTAGCCAGCTACACAGTCGTGGATGCACCGTCCGTGCTGGTGACGCACCTCTCGGAGACCATCAAGCGGCACGCTCACGAAATCCTGACGCGTCAGGATGTGCAGGGGTTGCTTGACAACCTAAAACAAACGCATCCGGCCATCGTGAACGAGTTGATTCCCAGCTTGCTGAGTGTCGGCCAGCTCCAACGCATCCTGCAGAACTTGCTGGCAGAAGGCATCTCCATCCGCGACTTGGCCACCATTCTCGAAAAAGTCGGTGATCAAGCTGCAGTCACAAAGAATCCAGACGAACTCTCCGAATATGCCCGGCGGGCGCTCATCATGCAGATTTCCAAGTCGTTTCAAGCTGCAGATGGTTCATTGAGGGCTATTACACTCGATCCAAAGCTTGAACAGGAGATTGCCAAGGGATTGCACTCCACGCCTACCGATGTCTCATTGATTATCGAACCCGGTCTGGCGCGGCATGTCGTGCAGACGGTATCGAAGCACATCCAGCAGATGGTGGCGGGAGGCTTGCCGCCACTGGTGTTGTGCGCGCCGCAAATCCGGCTCGCGCTGCGCCGGTTCTTCTCGACAACATTCTCCGAAATCTCCGTGCTTTCGTATCATGAGATACCGCCACGTGTGATGGTGCAGAACGTGGCCATGGTGACATATCCGGTCTGAGCATCACCCTGATCCTCCCAACATACCTCTGATGCAAACGGTCACATTTATCGCAGATTCTGCCGCGCAGGCGGTGGAGCAAATACGCGCGCAACTCGGCCCTGATGCGGTGGTTCTGAACGTTCGCCAGTTGCCTGCCGGAGGGTTGAAGCAGTTTTGGCAGAAACCGCGCATCGAAGTCATAGCCGCCGCTCCTCCTGAGCAACCTCCCGTAACGTCTAACCTCGACGAACTCCGCCAGGAACTTGCGGAAATCCGCCAGCAACTGCCGCAGTTTCGGGTTGCAAACACCCCGGCGCCGCGTGCATCGGCCGAAGCTTGGATGATCAGGCCGCTGCTGGAAAACATCGGGTTGTTGCCGCTCTACGCCGACGGGATCATCGAGCAAATGCGCACGCATTACAGCGATGTTCCTCCCGCGTCGTTCGGCGAGCAATTACGAATGGCGTGCGTTCTTCTGGAGCAAGTCTGGACCATGAGGGCTTCGACGCACGGTGTGTCCTTGAAACGCACTCACGTTTTCGTCGGCGGGCCTGGTGTGGGCAAAACGACATGCCTCTGCAAATGGCTGACACGGGTGGTGTTGCTGGATAACCAACCCGCACGGGTGTTGAGGTGGGACGGGCGCAGTGCCAACACGGCGGAAGCGTTGAGTGTTTACTGCGACATCCTCGGTGTGCCGGTGGAACGGTGCGCCGACGGCATAGTCCGGCCGAACGAATCGGAGCTGTTGTTTGTGGATTTGCCGGGTGTGCCGGCCAATGACTCCGCGGCTTTGCGGGAACTCGCGCAACAGTTGAAAGGCTTCGAGTCGCCCCAGATTCATCTGGTGCTGAACGCCGCCTACGATACGAGTCACTTGATCTCGCAAGTGCGCTCGTTTTCGGTATTGCCACTGACCGACTTGATCATCACGCATTTGGATGAGGAGACGCGCTGGGGCAAGTTGTGGAATCTGGTGTTGGGGACAAACTATTCCCTGCGTTTTCTCGCTACTGGGCAAAATATTCCCGGTGACCTTATCGAGGCGAATGCTTCGATCCTGCTGACTCAACTTTTCCCCAGCAAATAGGCAGGTCTTCGCAGGCAGCCCCCGCTCTTCTCCCTAGTGGCAAGGTTTCTGCTCTTGTGTTGGTAGACAAGATCAACCATGAAGCTGCTCGTTCTAATCGGAGGATTCGCGGGGTTCGTGATCGGCATTGTATTCGGCTTGGCGGCTCAATGCTCTTTGCCGATGACAGTCTGGCACGCGTGCCTTGCCACCTACATCGCTGCTTTGCTAACACGTTGGTGGGGCCGGGTATGGATGCGAAATCTCATGCAATCCTGTCGCGAGCGCCTTGCCACTCCCTCGAATCAACCACGCCAACCAGCCTTGCCCCAGGTCAAACCATGAGTCACGACGCTATTGATTCCAATGAGTCCTCTGTTGCCGTTCTCGACGTGAAGGTCCGCGAGCACGCCGTCCGGTCACGCTACCAAAAGGTCGCATGCACTGCCACGGAGGAGGATGAACTCGTCCGGCAGTACCTGCCCTTGGTCAAACAAGTCGTTGGCCGCCTGGCCATGAACTTGCCGTCGCACGTTGACAAGGAAGACTTGTATAGCACCGGCTTGATCGGCCTGCTCGATGCGATTCGCAATTATGATCCGACTTGCGGCGCCTCACTCGAAACCTACGCTCGCATTCGGATCCGTGGCGCGGTTTTCGATGGGTTGCGTCGGATGCAGTGGATGCCACGATCCGTCCACGACAAGGCCGGCAAGATCCAAGACACCATACAGAAGTTGGAGCAAGCCAAAGGCGAGCCTCCAACCGATGTCGAAGTGGCCAATACACTGAAAATTCCGCTCGCTGAATATCACCAATGGCTGGAAGAGTGCAAACCCGTTACTTTCATTCATCTGGACGCGGCGTGCAACAGCGAGGGTGAAGATGGGCCGTCCTGCGCAGAGCAGATCCCCGACGAGTCCCAAGAGAGTCCTGACGAAATTGCCACGCGGAACGATCTGATCCAATTGATCGCGCGCCGGCTCGATCAAATGCCAGAAATGCACCGCAAGGTGCTGGCGCTCTACTACTTTGAAGACTTGCGGCTGCGCGAAATTGCGGCTGCTTTTGGTTTAACAGAATCGCGCATTTGTCAGATTCATTCGGAAGCCATCCTGTCATTGCGCGCATTTCTGGCGAAAAACAACCCTCAGATCGCATAGCCAGAAGATCAGATAGCCAGCATGATCATCGTTATCGGATCCATCATTGTTCTCGCCTCGGTGCTGGGCGGGTTCTGGTTGGCAGGGGGCAATATCACTGCCCTGATGCACTTTTCCGAGGTCCTCACCATCGGAGGCGCCGCAATTGGCTCATTGGTCATCATGTCGCCCCGCAAAGTGCTTATGGACATGGGCAAGAAAACCGTCCAAGCCTTGCAGGGTTCACCATACAGCCGAAAGGCATACGACGAACTCCTGTCGGCACTCTACGAGATGTTCTTGCTCGGCCGGCGAAAAGGCATGATTCCGCTGGAGGAACACATCACCAGTCCCCAATCGAGCAGCATTTTTTCGAAATATCCCACATTTATCCGCAACAAACCTGCCGTGGAGTTTCTTTGCAATGCGATGCAGCCGATTGTGGATGGGCGGGTTAAGAGCGACCAGCTTAAATCGCTGCTGGAAATCGAACTCAGTGGGTTGGAATCTGAGAATCATGCTCCGGTGAACGTGCTTGGCAAGACCGCTGACGCGTTGCCTGGTTTTGGCATCGTCGCAGCCGTTTTGGGTATTGTGGTTACGATGGCCGCCATAGCGGGACCCGTGGAGACGGTCGGCCAGAAGGTTGGCGCAGCATTGGTGGGAACTTTTCTCGGTATTTTGTTGTCCTACGGTTTTGTGGGACCCTTGGCAATGAAACTCGAGTTCCTCAACTCCGAGGAGATGGCTTATTTCCAGTGCATTGCCACCTCCATCATCGGTTTCGTCGGTGGTCTGGCACCCAACATGGCTGTTGAGACTGCCCGGCGCGGCCTCAACAGCGAATTACGGCCATCGGCCAAGGAACTTGACGATTTGATCCAAGCCGTCAACGTAACCGCAAAGAAAGGCTGAGGTTACACACATTGTCAAGCAAGAGACAGGGTGCACATGGCGGCTCTTGGAAGGTGGCTTATGCGGACTTTGTCACCACCATGATGGCACTCTTCATGGTGTTGTGGATGACGCAGCAGAGCGACAAGGTCAAGAAATCCGTTGAACGCGCATTTCGTAATCCCGGTGTGGGTATTACGCAGGAATCCGCAGGGATCATCTCCGCAGGAGGAGCCGAGGCAGCCAAGTCGCAATCGATGCAGGACAAGAAGGGGACCGCTTCCTCCAACGAGGTGGAAGTGTTGCGTCGCCTCAGTGAGGACTTGTTGAAAGCCCTGCAGTCCGATCCTGACACCGAGAATCTGAAGACGGTGAAGATCGAAATGACCAGCGAGGGGTTGATGATCAACGTTTTCGACAACAACAAAAAACCAGTGTTCGAGCGCGATTCCGCCGTTCTTACAGAGTATGGCCGATGGGTTTTTTCCACGTTGACGTGGGAGGTCAGTCGTTATCGGAGTTTTCCCGTTGAGTTGAGTGGTCACTCTGAGCGCGGTCGTCCCAACATACGCGAAGATTATGGTGCTTGGGAACTTACAGCGGACCGCGCCAATACGGTTCGCCGGCTTCTCCTGAAGAGCGGCCTGCATTCGGAACAGATCAAGAAAGTGGCCGGCCACGCCGACACGGTCACACTCCCGAATACGCTTCCTGATGAAGAAAGAAATCGCCGGGTAACGGTACTGCTGCGGCTGGTGCCCCAATCAGGTAGAAAAGAACACACGGTTCATGACTAACGAATTTCAAGCACTCATTCCAGGCAAGAGAGCGCAGATGACGGCATCTGGCGCCACTTCCCCCACCGGGTCAACCACGACGCTGCCGGATAGCAGCGGCTTTCAGCCGCTTCTCGCGGTGTCAAAATCCGTCCACACCGGCGAGAGACCCAACAAATGCAACCAGCCGGAGATCATTCTCCAGCGCGATGGCGACCGCGTTACGCAGATCCGCATTCAATGCGGATGTGGCCAGATCATCGAACTTGGATGCCAATACTGATCCGTGGCTGGTGTTTGGAGAAACGTCGGATAGGGTCCGATTCAGTCCGGCAAAAAATGGTTCCGGTTGGCAAAGAGGGGCGGGTATGTTTTTCCCTGGCTGTGGCCGATAGTGCGAAACTCCACAGGAAAACGCCGGGTTCCCGGTTTGGCACAGTCATTGCTCATCTCAATAACTGATGAATGTCAGCATTTACCAAGCGGCGGCGGCGCTTTCGGCGTATGACCGCAACCATGAGGTGATTGCCGAGAACATGGCTTCCAGTTCCGTTAACGGTTTCAAGAGGCAAGGCATCAGCTTTTCCACCGTTCAGGCCGGATTGATCCCGGCTCTAGGCACGGGTGAGATGGGCGCCAATCAACATTTTCTCCTGCCCCGTACGACAAGCGTCACTAACTTCGAACCAGGTCAAACAAAATATTCCGGCGCGAAGACAGACGTGGCCATCGACGGGGCGGGGTTCTTTGAGATACAGCTGCCGCAAGGCAGCACATACTACACGCGGGATGGCGAGTTCAAGTTGAACAGCAAGGGCCAACTCACCACCAAAGGGGGAGGACTCGTCATGGGGCAGGGCGGGAAGCCGATGCAATTCGACATGACCAAGGTTAATGAGATTATCATTTTACCATCCGGCGAGGCCAAGCAAGGGGATAACATTGTTGGGAAACTGAACATCGTTCAATTCGACGATCAGCAACTGCTGACTTCCATTGGCAACGGGAACTTCCTGGCCGACTCGCCGAATTTGGTGCCGATTCCCGCAAGAGACGCCAAAGTGAGTCAGGGTTTCCTCGAGGGCTCCAACGCCACTCCCATGAAGGAAATGGCCGCATTGTTGACGAACATCCGGCAGTATGAAACCAACCAGCAAGTGATTCAGATGCACGATGAGCGGATGGGGCGTGCGATCGCCACGTTGGGCGAGACAGGAGGATAATATATGCTTCGCGCACTCTACTCTTCCGCAACCGGGATGGAATCCCAGCAACTGAACCTCGATGTAATCGCGAACAACCTCGCCAACGTCAGCACGACCGGGTTCAAGAAACACAAGGTTGAATTTCAGGATTTACTTTACGAAACCAAGCGGACCCCAGGCGCCGAGCAGGGCAGTGGCAATCAGTTGCCCACGGGACTACAAATTGGCCACGGTGTGCAGACGGCGGCCACTTCGAAGGTCTTCACCCAGGGAGAGATGACCCAGACTGGCGAACGGATGGATCTGGCGGTTCAGGGTGATGGCTTCTTTGAGGTTCAAATGGCTGACGGCACACGCGCCTACACGCGCGACGGCGCGTTCAAGGTGGATTCACAGGGCCGTGTCGTCACCAACGATGGCTTGGTGGTGCAAGGTGGTTTTCAACCCATTCCTGCCGGCACGACCAGCGTTACTATCTCTTCCAACGGCGAGGTGTCATTGGTTGGCGCGAGTGGCACTACCAACTTCCGCATCCAACTGGTTCGTTTTGCCAATGCCGCGGGTCTGGAGAGCCTGGGCCGCAACCTTTATCGCGAAACCACCGCATCGGGTCAGGCTGAGATGGGCAACCCGGGTGAAAAGAACTATGGCCAGATCCTGCAAGGCTCTCTGGAAATGTCCAACGTCAAAGTGGTTGAAGAAATGGTCAACCTCATCAGAGCGCAGCGTGCCTACGAGGTGAATGCCAAGTCAGTCCAGGCTGCCGATGAGATGATGCAGATGAGCAATAACCTGCGACAATAATGCAACTTCGTCCCCATATCTTCCTGCCTCTTCTCCTGATCCTCGGCAATGAAGGGATTGCTCACTGTCTGGGTGCCGGTGAACCCTTCACCCTGTGTCTGCGGGATGCGGCGGCCGTCAGCAGCGAAGGCGTTTTTCTCGACCAGATTGTTGCGGTGGCTGATGGCGCGTCCACCATGCGGGTGCGCGTAGCCGATGCGCCGGCGTTCGGGAAAACCGTTGTGCTGAGCCGTTCACAGGTGATGGATAGGCTGAAGGTTGCAGTGCCAACTTTGGTCGCCGCCGCGTGGAGCGGCGCAGAACGCATCGCCATCTCCCGCCGTTGTCGGACGCTCGGTGAAGCCGAACTGAAGGACTTGCTGGCGGCGTCGCTGCAACGCGATCACGTCCGCGACAAGGGCGAACTGCAACTGCGGATGCTTCGCGCCTGGACGCCCGTCCAAGTTCCAGACGAGCCGGTGGACGTCAAGATCGTCGATCTCCCGACGTCGGGTGTCAACGCAAGCTTCATCGTGCGATTCGACCTTGTTGTGGGACGCGAAATCGTGAGCACATGGCAGGTCGCCCTGAACGCCCAGGTGATGCGCGAAGTGTGGGTGACACGAACACCCCTCAAACGCGGCCAACCCCTTGTGGACTTGATAAGAGAGCGGCGCGACCTGCTGGCACTGCGTGACACGCCTTGGGAAGGCTCGCCCGACCCGGCGCTTGAAATCAAAGAGAGTGTTCCCTCCGGCAGCCCTTTGTATGCCCGTGCCGTAGGCCTGCGCGCGGTGGTGCACCGTGGTCAGACCGCCGAAGCCCTGCTGCGCGACGGAGCGATGTCTATTTCCCTCAAGGTCGAGGTCCTTGAGGAAGGCGAACCCGGACAAACAGTGCGCGTGAGAAATCCTGCGACCCGGCGCGAATTTCGTGGACGAGTGCTGAATGAACAGACAATTCAACTTTCACTCTAGTTGGACGGCTATCGGCCTGCTCATGGTGGCGTTGTGCCCATGGCAGACAGTGGCGGATTCGCTCTGGCGTGACGACAGCCCAATCAACATGCTTGGCGACAAGCGCGCCCGGGCGGTGGGTGACATTCTCACGATCATCGTTCAGGAAAGCGTTGCCAGCGCCAAAGACAACAACACCTCGACGGCGCGCAAAGCGAGCGTGAATGCCAGTATGGACTCCTTTTTTTACCCGCCGGGCACCGCCGCCAGCGCCATCAGCCGTTTCTTGACCAAGGGCGGTGTGTACCCGTCCATGAAGCTCAACTCGGACAACCAGTTTTCCGGCGGCGGCACGATCAGCAACTCGGAGCAAATCACGGCGCGCGTGACGGTGCGGGTCGTAGACGTGTTGCCCAATGGCAATCTCGTGATCGAAGGTCGGCGCATCACAGAATTCGCCTCAGAGAAGCAGAACGTAGTCCTGCGCGGTGTCGTGCGATCCGAGGATATTACTCCTTACAACACCGTCTACAGCTACAATGTTGCCGACGTGACCATCAGCATGCAGCAAAACGGCACTGTGACGGACTCGCAGCGTAAAGGGTGGTTCTTTCGAGTGTGGGAGAAAGTCTCTCCCTTCTGACCATGATCAATCGCTTTCTTTCTCTCCAAGCTGTCATTCTTGGGATGCTGATTGCGGGCAACACGCCGTTGTTGGGCGCGGGCGTGCGGATCAAGGACATGGCACTTGTAGCCGGTGCGCGTGAAAATCAGCTTGTTGGCTACGGTTTGGTCGTCGGTCTTGCTGGCGATGGCGACAAAGACCAGAAATACACTGTTCAGACGGTCGCAAACATGCTGCAGCGCTTCGGTGTCAACCTGACCGGCCAGAACCTCTCGGCCAAGAACATAGCTGCTGTCATGGTGACTGCAGACATTCCGGCTTTCATCAAACCCGGCGCACGGCTTGATGTGACTGTCTCCTCAATCGGCGATGCCCAGTCCATCTCAGGAGGAATCCTGGTTCAGACACCCTTGGTTGGCGCTGATGGAAAGATCTACGCCGTGGCGCAAGGCGCTGTCTCGGTGGGCGGATTCAGCGCGGGCGTGGGTGGCGGCGGTGGCGCCACCGTCCAGAAGAACCATCCTACCGCGGGACAGATTATCGGCGGCGCGCTGGTTGAACGCGAGATTCCCGCTGCGATCGTGCACGAGAACATTGTGGAATTGTTGTTGCGCGAGCCCGACTTCACATCTTCAGCGCGCATGGCTGCCGCTATTAACGAGCGGTTTGCACAAAGCGCCATGGCAGTGGATTCGACCACCGTGCGGGTCCGTGTGCCCGAAGGTTTCCAGGCAGCACCCATTAATTTCATCGCACATTTGGAGGCGGTTGAACTGGAGCCCGATATGTCTGCGCGCATCGTGGTGAACGAGCGCACCGGCACCATCGTGGCCACGGCGCGTGTCCAGATTTCAAATTGCGCCGTATCGCACGGCAACATCACCATCAGCATCGCCTCGACGCTGGATGTGTCGCAGCCGCAGGCGTTCAGCCAGACCGGCCGCACCGTCGTGGCGCCGCGCACGGATACAACCGTGGTTGAAAGCAAATCGAAGCTGGTGACGTTGCCGGACTTGCCCACAATCGAGAAGGTCGCGTCGGCCCTGAATGCGATCGGGGTGTCTCCGCGCGACATGATGGCCATTTTCCAAGCCATGAAACAGGCCGGCGCGTTGCGGGCTGAACTCGTGCTCCGTTAATCATGGAAACCACGCCCATTCAAAACCGTGCCAACGTGGCCGATCTCCCTCTGGAGAAACTCGCAGGCAATTCCAATGTCTCCGAGCAGGAAAAAGTGGGGGAACTCAGCCGGCAGTTTGAGGCTGTCCTGTTGCGGGAAATTCTCAGCGAGGCTCAGAAGACACAGTTTCCATCAAAGTATCATAAGGATTCCTTTTCCAGCGGCATTTATCAGGACATGGTCACCAACCAGCTCGCTGAGAGCATGAGCAAGTCCGGCACCATTGGCTTGGGCAGCCAGCTTGCACGACAAATAGCGCGTCAATACTCCTCCACGTCATCCCCCTCCAAAACATGACTGAATCTTTGCAGAAACTCATTGATGCATTGCGTGACGAGCTGCAGCAATACGGCGAGTTGCTGGCTTTGCTGGATCAGCAGCAGGATCTGGTTGTTTCACGGGCCGCGGACGGTGTGTTGCATACGGTCGCCGCAATCAACGAGCAAAACACCATCATTCAAGCCGCCCGCCAGGAACGCGAGCGGCATCGGCGCGCGCTGGCACAGGAACTGGGTCTGGACGAGGACACTGACTTCGCCCATCTGGCTCCGTCGTTGCCTCCCGATGTCCGGCCGCTGGTGAGTGCGCTCGTGGACGAGAACAACCAGTTGCTGCGACGTGTCCAGCAACGAGCGAAACAGAACCACCTGTTGCTCCGCCATTCAGTGCAGTTGATGCAGAACTTCCTGAACGCCTTTACTTCCGCCAGTCAGGTGCCGGTCTACACGGAATCCGGCATGATCGCCGGGTCGGGACTGGCAGGTTATTCCCGTTACAACGCAGTCGGTTAACCCACTACTAACATGCTTGGTCTCTTTGGCACATTGGGTCTCGCGCAACGATCGCTGTCCACGCAACAGCAAGGTGTGGAAGTGGCAGGTCACAACCTCGCCAACGTCAGCAATTCTGACTACACGCGGCAGCGCATTATTGTCCAGACGGGTCAAACCGTGCCGAGCACCATCGGCCCGCAGGGCACTGGTTCCGTCGTCGTCGGCATCGCGCAACTGCGCAGCGCTTTGGTGGACCGGCAGATTCAGGACGAAACCAGCGTTGGCGGTTTTCTGGATGCGCAACAACAGGCGCTGCAATACGCGCAAGCCAACCTCGGCCAGGAAATAGACACGACTGGCAGCGATAGCACCAGCACAAGCGGTCAAAGTGGTCTCGCCCAGGGTTTGTCGGATTTGTTTAATGCTTTCCAAAGCCTGTCCACCGACCCGACCTCTCTGGCTGAGCGACAGGTGGTGTTGATGAAGTCGCTGTCGTTGACGCAGCAGTTCAACCAGACCAGCCAACGACTCGATACCCTGCGGACATCGTTGAACGATTCGGTCGAAAGTGACGCGAGTTCCATCAACACGATTCTATCGGAGGTTGCCAAACTCAACGACCAGATCATCAATACCGAGACCGGTAACGCCGGTTCGGCCAACGACCTGCGCGATACTCGCCAGAGCAAACTCAATGAATTGGCCGAGCTTGTGAAGATTGACACTGTCGAGCAGGACAATGGCGCGGTGAACATCAGCATCGGCGGTGTCCTGATGGTCTCTGACAAAACAGTGCTCGATCAGATCGAGACCTACGACGCCGGCGGCGGCCATATCCTGGTGCGCAGCCAGAGCACCGGCCAGGCGATCACGCCCACCAGCGGTCAATTGGCCGGCACCATTGACGCGCGCGACGGCGCTCTGGCCTCGCTCCAAGCCGATCTGGATTTGCTCGCGACGCAGTTGATCTCGGAGGTCAACGCCATCCATACGACTGGCTACAACTTGAGCGGCACCAACGGCGCGAACTTCTTCACCGGCACTGATGCAGGCGATATTACCGTTAATGCCACGCTGCTCAACGATCCGTCATTGATTCAAGCCAGCGGCGCCTCGGATGCTGTTGGCGACAACACGACAGCCCTCGCCCTGGCTCAGTTGGCCAACACGAGCTTTGCCTCCCTTGGGAACCAGACCTTCAGTGAACGCTACAACCAGACCGTGGCGCAATTGGGTCAGGAGTTGTCCTCGACCAACAGCCAGATTACCAATCAGGAAACTGTCATGAAAGCCCTCCAGCAACAGCACGATTCCGTCAGCGGCGTCTCGCTGGATGAGGAAATGACTGATCTGATGAAATACCAGCGCGCGTATGAAGCCTCGGCGAGGCTGATCTCAGTTCTGGATGCCATGCTTGAAACAGTGGTCAATCTGAAACGGTGAATTATGCGAGTCACAAACAACATGTTTCCCACCACGCTGGTCAACCAGCTTGCGAAGCTGTCCAACCAGCAGAACAAGCTGCAGAACCAGGCTGCCACCGGCCAGCGCGTGCAACTCCCCGAGGACGATCCCACCGCCATGCGTCGTGTGCTCGACTTACAGACCGATACTCAAGCACTCGGGCAGTACCGGACCAACATTGCACGGTTACAGGAAATGGCCACGGCCTCCTACGATGGCATCAAATCCATCAAGACCGTCTCCGACCGCGCGAGTGAGATCGCCACGCTGGCCGACGACACCAAGTCGCAGGCCGAACTGACGACCTACGCCACCGAGGTGACACAGTTGATTCAACAAGCCGTGCAATCTGCCAATGCCACGTATCAGGGCGATTACGTGTTTGGCGGCACGCAGAACGATCAGGCAGCCTTTGTGGTTGTCACTGACCCCGTTACCGGTTGCGTCACCAGCGTCACCTATCAGGGTAATGCCTCCGTTATCGAAGCTGAAGTTGCCGAAAACGCCACCGCCAGCGTGCAAGTGCCCGGCGTCAATAACACCGGGAGTGGCACGCACGGATTGATCACCGACAGCCGCAATGGCGCCGATTTGTTCAACCACCTCATCTCTCTCCAAAACCACCTGCTGGCCGGCGACACCACAGCCATCAAAGATACTGACATCGCTAATCTCAGCAAGGACGAGGAGAACCTTCTCTATCAACTGGGCAACAACGGCGCCATCCAATCTCAGCTCGAAACCGCCGATGCGGTCGCGTCCGATCAGATAAGCTCTCTGGGAACACTTATATCGCGCGAGGCCGACGCCGACATCGCCCAAACCCTCGTTCGCCTCAGTCAGACGCAAACTGCTTACAAAGCCGCTCTGCAAAGTGGCGCCACCATCCTGAACCAATCGCTCATGGATTACCTGAGGTAACTGGACTCACCTGGAGTGCCTCACCTGATCTCGTCAGGCCCTTGAAGCCGGAGGATTGGTTCAAATCGATGGACGTATGTTGCCGACGGGAGCGAGACAGACTTCATTAGCGTAACAGTGGATGGCCCCGGGGATTTGCCCCAAGGGCAACACACGTTGGGCAGCGCCCATGCGAATGGCTTCCTGGGGCATGCCAAACACGACGCATGTCTCTTTGTTCTGCGCGACCGTGAACGCCTTCGCCTCGCGAAGCTTCAACAAGCCTGCGGCCCCGTCGGCACCCATGCCGGTCATCAGGATTCCCATCGCGTGCGGGCCGCAGCCAGCGCGAACCGCGGATTCGAACAACACGTCCACCGCAGGCCGTTGGTGATGGACGGGAGGGGCTTGGTTAAGCTCGACGACATAGTGGGCGGTGGTCCATCTGAGGATCATGTGGAAGCCTCCCGGTGCGATCAGCACCAAGCCCGGCTTCACCACATCACCATGGACCGCTTCGCGCACCTCCAACCGGCAAAGAGTGTTGAGCCGATCCGCAAATGCCCGTGAAAACACGGCTGGGATATGCTGAACAATGCAGCAGCCGGGCAAATCCGGCGGCAACGCAGTCAGGACGGCCTTCAGCGCTTCAGTGCCGCCAGTGGACGCACCCATCAGGATGATCTGGCGCGCCGGGTATTGGCGGCCAGTCTCCGGAGATCTGATTTGCGGCGTCTTGGGTTGGACCTGGGGTGTGAGCGGTCGGACTGTCGGCACCGGTGCCTGCTGCGGGATCGTCGCGCGTGGTGAAGCCGTTGCATCTCCAACTGCGCTTGTATCACGCTGTCGGGCCAATTTTACGCGGGCGACCTCTTTGATGGTGCGGGCAAGTCGGCTGATGTCCTCCATGCTGGAGAACGAGCCGCCGGGCTTTGCCAGCACCTCCACGGCACCCGCGTTCAGGGCATCGAGGGCTTTGGCAGACCCTTCCTGGGTGAGTGAACTCATGATGATGACTGGCATGGGCCGGTGCGCCATGAGGATTTTCAGGAATGTCAGCCCGTCCATGCGTGGCATTTCGATGTCGAGGGTGATCACATCGGGGTTGAGTTTCAGTATCTTGTCGCGAGCGACATAGGGGTCTGTCGCTGTGCCAACGACTTCTATTTCCGGGTCGGAGGCCAAGCCATCACTCACCACTTTGCGGACGACTGCCGAGTCATCCACGATCAATAGGCGTATGCGTTCGGTGGGCATAATTCAGGAGTCGATGCAGAACAACTGTTCGATTCTTTCAAATTGGTCGAAGGTCTTAATCATATACTTGGGAACGTCCTCGGCATCAAGCCCAAGGATTTTCAGGGCGTCCTCCCGGCCGTGCTGAGCGAAGGCCAGATCGCCGTAGTTGTGGCCCATGTAATTGGAAATGATGTTGCCGAGATAAACGCAGGCCGCGACGCGCTCATGTGGTTTTGCTTCGGACGGGCTATGGTGAAAGCGCACGCTCATCACGAGGGTTTCGGGGAAATTCCATCGTTCCAGCAATCGGGCGCCAATCTCGGCATGGTGGACCCCCAGCAGCAGAGTCTCGGCTTCCATCAATGAAACATGCTGGGTAATGGTCCGCTCGACCAACTCGGTATATATGTCTTCGAGCACCTCCGTGAGAACGATCTTCCCGATGTCGTGCAATAACCCGGCAGTGAAGCATAGACAATCATCGTCACCCAAATCCCGTGCCATCAGTTGCGCGGCCGTCGCACTGGTGACCGCGTGTTTCCAGAGTTCACCGCTTTGCATTCCGTAGCCACCGCATTGGGCGGACATCTCGCGATGCCCGATCACGGACGCCACCAGCTTGAAAATCTCGGACATGCCGATCCGGGTGACGGCTTCATGGAGGTTGGTGACTTGCTGCCGGCCGCCCAAGTAGGCGCTGTTGGCGGTGCGGATGACACTGGCGGTCAATGCCGGGTCATAGATGATCAGGTCAATCACCTCACTGCTGCCAACGTCGGACTTGCCGAGCAACTGCATCAGTTGTGGCAAGACTGTGGGGGCGGGCGGCAGATGTTGTGCCTGGTCTATGTAGTCATCAACTTTCTTCATAGGATGATCTCCTCGGTTTGGCCCGATTTTTTCACCCGGAGTTTGCCGTTCTCGATATGCAGATACATGGTGCGGCTGGCGAACCCGCCCACATCCTCGCGATGCACGCGCAGACCGAAGTCCCGGAATGCACGGAGCAAGGCGTCGTAATTGCGCTTGCCGATATTGAAGAATCCGGAGTTGTCCATGATCTGCGCACCGCCAAGCACCGTAGTCTGCATCCGCCGGACATCGGCGCGCATTTGCTGCATCGCGCGGATGAGCACGGGCACGCCAGTATCCACGAACATTCCCGGCTTCTGTGCCGCTTTGATCGGGTCAATGTTGGAGTCGGGCAACATGGCGTGCAGCAGCCCGCCCACGCGCGCTTCGGGATCGTACGCTGCCACGCCCAGGCATGATCCAAGCGAGTAAGTGGCGAGCACCGCGCCGGCGCTGTTGGACACCACCACATCTGCGAGGCCCACCACGACGTTGTGAGCGAAGATTCCTAAGGTTGGCGACGCCATAGAAGGCTACTGCTTCTGATACACGCTTGGCCGCAAACAGCGCAATGGCATCGATAGACCCGTCAGGCTTTCGGAATGACCGATAAGCAGATAACCGCCAGGCGCCAAATGGTGGCACAGGCGGTTGACAAGTTGTTCTTGCGTGGGGCGGTCAAAGTAGATCATCACGTTCCGGCAAAAGATGATCTCAAAAGTCTCCTGAAAACAGTATTCACCCAGTAAATTGAGCTGATGGAACGAGACGCGTCCGATGATTTCCGGCTTGACGCGATAGTAGCCATTCCAATCTCCCTGTCCTCTGAGGAAGAATGTCCGGCGGAGTTCCATGGGCATCGTTTCGATCCTGTCGGAGGTGTAGATGGCGCGCTTTGCCTTATCCAGTGCTTTGGTTGAGACATCCGTTGCGCGGATTCTCCAGTCCCAGCCAGTGGTCAGTGAGTAGTGTTCCCACAGATAGAACGCGATGCTGTAAGGCTCTTCACCCGACGCGCACGCCGCGCTCCAGATATTGAATCGCTGCGGGCCTTTGGTCAGCAATTCGGGCAGTGCCTGTCGGACCATGAACTGGAGATGATCTTCTTCACGCAAGAAACTGGTGAAGTTGGTGGTCAGCGCGTTGACGACTTCTGTGACTTCGTCCTCGCCCGCAGTTGCCAGGAAGTCGCAATAGTCCGCCACGGTCTCAAGACCATGTTTTCGCATCCGCTTGCCAAGCCGGGCGCGGATGAGTTCCTTCTTCCC
>JBAZIR010000040.1:0-23031 GCA_041651735.1 Verrucomicrobiia bacterium
GCCGGGCAGGTGGTCGAACAGGAGGTGGAAAAGACTGGTCGGCGCAATCTGCCGCAACCACGCCTCCCGCTGCGCCAGTCGTTGCTTGAGCGAAGCGCTGCGCAAGGGCGAAGGTGTTGCTCGCGGCTTGGCAGTTCTGGAGGTCGGCTTTGGCATAAACGGTGTCGCGTTGCGCCAATACTGAATCCGATGGAGACCTTACGGTCAAGGCTTGGAAATAGTTATGTCGCGTAACCGTCGCTGAGATTATTGTGACCGACATTGAGAAAGGAAAACTGACCATGAACGAATCTGCTTCCACGCTTTCCCGCCGCAACTTCCTCCGCCGCGCGGCCGTTGCCACGGCGGCGTTCCATGTCGTGCCGGGCTATGTGCTCGGCCTCAATGGCCAGACGCCGCCGAGCCGCAAGCTCAACATCGCCGGCGTTGGCGTTGGCGGTATGGGCAGCCACAACATCAAGCGTTGCTCCGAGACGGAGAACATCGTCGCGCTTTGCGACATTGATCCCAACTATGCGGGCAAGACGTTCAAAGCGCATCCCGGCGCGAAGGTCTACATGGACTTCCACGAGATGTTGGAGAAGCAGAAGGACATCGAGGCGGTCGTCGTCGCCACACCCGATCACACCCACGCCGTCGTTGCCATGGCGTGCATCAAGGCCGGCAAACATGTTTATGTCCAGAAGCCGCTGGCGCACTCGGTCAACGAAGTGCGCGCGATGACGGAGGCCGCCCGGAAACACAAGGTCATCACTCAGATGGGCAACCAGGGCCGCTCCGGCGAGGGCGCGCGCATGGTCTGCGAATGGCTCTGGGCAGGCGCCATCGGCAAGGTGCGCGAGGTTCACGCGTGGACCAACCGCCCCGTCTGGCCGCAAGGCATCGAGGTCGGCCGGCCCACGGAGACGCCGCCGGTGCCGCCGGGAATGGATTGGGACAAATGGATCGGCCCCGCGCCGTTCCGGCCATATCATCCCGCCTATCATCCGGGCAACTGGCGCGCATGGTGCGATTTCGGCACCGGTTCGCTCGGCGATCTCGGCTGCCACATCCTCGACTGCATCTTCTGGTCCATGAAACTGAAGTATCCCACCAGCGTCGAAGGCTGCATCTCCACCTACTGGCGCGACCTTTGGAAAGTCGTCGAGCCGAAGAATGAGAACTTCCCGCGCTCCACGATTGTGCGCTACGCATTTCCGAAGCGTGATGACATGCCGGCGATGAACCTCACCTGGTGGGACGGTGGCATGATGCCGCCACGGCCCGTCGAGTTGGAGGAGGGGAGGCAGATGGGCGATTCCGACGGCGGCGTCCTGTTCATTGGAGACAAGGGCAAACTGGTGGCCGGCTGTTACGGCAAGAGTCCGCGGCTCATCCCGGACGCGAAGATGAAAGCATTTCAACGTCCGGAGAAGACGCTGGAGCGTGTTCCCGGCGGCGAGCAGGGGCACGAGAAGGATTGGATTCGCGCCTGCAAGGACGGCAAGCCCGCGTGCTCGAACTTCGACTTCTCCGGACCGCTCTCCGAGATGGTGTTGATGGGCAATCTCGCCGTGCGTTATCCCAACCGCCGCCTCCTCTGGGATGGCGAGAAGATGGAAGTGACCAACGACAAGGACGCCAACAGCTACGTCAAGCGCGCCTACCGCGAAGGCTGGACGCTGTGACGTTGTCGTGTCACTTCGTGGCGCGGCCGCTTGTTTTGTGCGCTGGTTGGACGGTGTGGGCGGTGACGAAGACGTAGGTCACCCGCTTGCCGGTGGAGTCCGGCATGCCGCCTGAGACCACGGTGCCCTCCATCGGGACGATGATGCTTGTCGTTGTTCGGCGAGAGTAGAAGTCTGGTTGCTGCACCCACATCCTCGATGTTTTCTTGCCCTCAGTCTCGCCCGCCTCGACGTTGTTCCAGCCAATGAACTCCGAGAATTCCGGGATTATGGTGATGTCAACGGTTTTGCCGTCGTCGCTGATTCGGGGCGTGGCGTTCACCGAGAGACCGATGTTGCGGGTTTGGAAACCGCCGGGCGTCGGTTGTGCCACCCAATCATCCTTGGTTGTGGGGACGCTTTTGTCGTTTGGCACTCTCGGCGGTTCATACTCGGTGGGATAGATTCTCTCAACCACTCCCTCCGTTTTGCTTTGCTGGTCGGGAATGGTGATCACCTTGCTGGTGGCCAAAAGCTGGCCCTTGCCGGCGGACCATGCTTTCAGAATCTGTTCCTGGGTTGGCGCAGCACTGGGGGATTTGCGCGCCATCTCTTCGACCTCCTTCAGGTCAAAGGTCACGAACGAGACGTTTATCTCGACGTTGCAGCATGGCTCACTCGCGGCCGGAATGATCGCTTTGGGGTTCTCTTTTGCGGGCTTCTTGTCGGGTTCCTGTGCGCCTGCGGCGAGCACAAGAGACAACGAACCTGCAAAGAGGAGATGCCGGAAGCTGTATGTTTTCATGGCAGTGGTTCTTGTTTGGAACGTGATGTTTTCAGGGCAATTTGCTTATCGAGGCAACAAAGCTTTGCGGGCAGTGATGAAGATGTAGGTTAGTGTTTTGCCGGTCGAGTCTGGTAGACCGCCGGTAACGATGGTTTCGTTCATTGGAACAAGCAGACTGGTTACTACTCTTTGTGCTTGGACGTTCGGTTGCAGAAACCATGCCGTCACCTTCTTCTGCCCTTCGTCCTGCCCAACCTCGATCCTACTCCAGCCGAGGAACTTGGAAAGTTCAGGAATCATGGTCAACCTGACGCTGTTGTGGATCTCGTCTATCACCGATGTCAGGTTCACGGTGCAGCCGATATTGCGGGTTTGGAAACCGCCGGGCGTTGGGCGTGGACCCTCGGTGTAGGGCAACGCGCTGCCGGTTGAACAGACTCTTGGTGGTTCATACTCCGTGGGGTAGATTTTTTCCAGTACGCCTTCGGTCTTGGTTTGCAGGCCTGACAGGCCAATGACCTTGCTGGTGGCGAGAAGTTTGCCTTTGCCCGCCATCCAGGCTTCCAGTATCTGTTCCTGCTTCGGCGCGGCACTCGCGGATTTTCGCGCCATCGCCGCGATTTCCTTCAGTTCAAACATCACGAATGACACATCAATCTCTACGTTGATGGGAGGCGGTTGCGCAGCCGGCTCCTTCTCTTTCGGTATTACGTCGGCGGTTTTCTTCTCTAGCGCCTGTGCATTCGCTGCCAGCGCGAGCATGAGGGATAGCGTGAGAATCAGAGTTCGCATGGATTCTGGTTTCAGGGCCATCCCTCGCTTCGTCATTGGGAGAGAATTCTCGCGACGATGACTTGAAGAGCGTGACTCAGGTTGGTGGCGGTGGCGGCGATGACCACTTCCCCGGCCGGTTGGTCAGGATTGAAGTAACTGGCGAGGTCGGCGTCAAGGAGCAGCGCCGGGTCGTTGGCGATGATCTGGAGCAGGGAGGTGTTGAGGTAGCTGCCGCCGAGGCCAACGCAGTAGATGACGTTGGTCTTGCTGCGAAGACTGTTGGCTGCCGCTATCGTGCGCAGCCGGGCTTCGGCGCGGAAGCTGGCCGCACCAACGGTTTGAGTGGAGCCGTCAATAGAAACGAAGTTGGTCATGGTTGTGCAATACGCGGGCCTTGGTCCTGTATACATGGTCGAACTGTTGGGGAGTTGGAGCCCGGTGCTCGGACTGAAAATCGCGTAGCTGTTGCCGCTATCGGTTCCGCCGACATTGTAGGTCTTGTTGATTGGCCACGTATCCTGGATGGTGTTAGGCAAACCATCGGTGAAGAAGACTACCGCTTTGACGACGTTCTGGCCGGTGAGGATGCTGACGCTTTGGTTCTGTATCTGAGCCAATCGGAGCCCGCCGTCAGCATAAGTGCTGCCGCCGAAGGTCAGCGAATTGACGGCGGTGGCGATGTCGCTCTTGAAGGGTTGCCGCATGGAGACATTCACGTTCGTTGTCGAGGCAAAGCTGACTTGTGCCACCTGATCCCGGTTGTCGTCAAAGAAACTGATGAAAGAACTCACCGCCGCCGGCAAGCGCGCGGAGCCGCCATTGCCGTACATCGAACCGGAGTGATCCAGCGCCAGGGTCATGACAACCGGGACGTAGTTGATCGTATGGGAGAGGTTGTATTTGACGACCTGCATGTCACCGATGTTGATGTTGCCGTTGAGATTGATATCGCACAGAAAATTGGCCGCAGAGAGGGGTTGGCCCGACCAGTACTTGACCACCTGCATGTCACCGATGTTCACCTGGCCGTTACGGTTGACATCGCCATAGAGCGCGCGGATTGCCACGTAGTTGGTGCCCGTAAACCCGTTGTTGGCCAGGTCGGTGATCCCGTGGAGGAACACCATCACCTGCGAGCCATCGGAAACGCTGGCCAGGTTGAGCGTCAGCGTGTTGCTGGCGATGACGGCATTGCTGTAGGTGGCGTTGGCGACGGCGAAATTGGTGGAACCGAGCGTGCCGTCCACGGTGCTGATGTCTTCGCTGAACGTGAACAGGAGCGTGGTCGGGCCGCCGCTTCGCGGCTCGACGGTTGCGTTGGTGGTTTGACCGAGACTCAGCGGGATGTCGAACGTGCCTGCGCTGCCATGGCCCTTGCGGGAGACTGCCGAAAGCAGTGTCAACGTCTGCGCTTCGACGGCAGCGCTGGTCGTGAGCGTGAGCAGAATCCCAAGGGCAAGAGTGTGGAAGGACCCGTAGCGTTGAGGAAACAATGGAGAAGAATGCGTCTCACCCAATGGAGCAGAACGAAAAACCCTCGTGACTTTCATGAAATCCTCGGTTGACTGCGTGCGACATTATACAGCGGCAATCCGTGGAAACAACTCTGGATTTGGAGAAGAACCGATTTCGATAGCAGGTTCTCGTCGGTGATAAGTGCGGGCCGGGTGAGCGGGCTCTTGTCAATCCTTGTAGGTTCTTACTTCTTGATCTCTGTGATCTTGATGGACTTGACCTTGTAGCCGCCACGCTGGGCGAAGAAAGAGAGGGTGAACGGAGGTGTGGCATCCCATTGCGTAGAGATGGTTTTGCTGTCAACGGTGGCCGTAAGGGTCTTCGGCGCGACGCGAAAGCAGCAACGGTAGGAATGGCGGGTTCTCAGTCTGAGGCTGACGTCCTGGGTGCGATACTTTCCTGCTGCCACATTGTAGATGCCGAGCGGGTAGTCATCGTCAATGGCAATAGCGAAGGATGCGTTGGCGGTTCGGAGCTTGATTCCTTTGCCGTCGCTGCGGCCGACGTTGTCCAGGACCATCTCGCATGTAATTTCGAAGTACGCCGGGATGGAGTGGCGGAGCACAAGGGCCGACTCACGGTCGCTCTCCCGATGAATGATGAAGGGCGGTTGTATCGACCACTCCGTGGCGCTGCCTGTGTTCTGCCAATCGTCGGGGGCGAGAACCAACTCGCCGGGGCGGAAGGTAAAATCCGCTGCGCCGACTGACAATGGGTTGAGAGTAGAGGCCGCAACGAAGAACAACAACGCGGCCTCGGTAAGAATGCGTTGTGCCTTCATAAGGCGGGATTCTGCGCCGATAGGAGCGCGCGTCAAGGAAAAGGATGCGAAAGACGCCGTCGCGCCGATCAGCCACACAATCCGTCTTCAGGACCGGCGCGCACACACCTGCGCCGGTCGCCGCGACTTACTTCATCACCAAACTCTTCTCGGTGATGAGCACGGGCGCGTCGTAGACCGGGATATCCTTGAAGATGACTTTGTCGCCGTCGCGCACGATCTGCTTGGCGGGGATGGTGTGGATGCCGCCGGTGATCAGGTCCACCCAGACCGGTTCGGAGAACGAACCCTTGGCGATCGTGAACGTCGCGGACACGGTGTCATTCTTGTCGGAGGGCACGGCGCTCTTGTCCCAGAACACCAGCATCTGCTGGCCATTCTTCTTGTTCTTGTAAGCGTAGCATGCCGTCGCTTTTTCACATTGGACTTCGCAGGGATAATCCGGCACGCGCTGCAGGGTGTCGTCGAAGATTGCGACGAGGTTCTGCACGGCGTAGTAGGCGATCTTCACCTTGAGGAGGCGGTATTGTTTGTCGGTCTTGACCAGACCGTAGCGATCCATGTCGCCGAGGCGGTAGCCGTCCCAGCGATTGTAGTCCAGGTCTGCCATGGAGAAGACCAACGACTCCACATCGTGGCCGAGGTCGCCCAGCATGCGCCGTGTCTGCCACTTCGCCTGCGTCAGTTCCGTCCACGGACGCTTGCACAACGCGCCGCCGAGGCAGAACTCGGATTGTGTGCCAGCCTCGCCCTGCCACAGCTTGATCGTTGGCGCGTACTGTTGGAACAACCCCTTGAGCTTCTCGACAGCCTCATAGTGTTTCTCGTCGGGATTGAACGTGTAAGCGTGATAGATAAACCACGTGAACAGCGACTGCTTTTGCCGTGACGTCACGCGTTTCAGCCATCCTTCCGAATATTCCGCATTGGGGCTGTTCAGCACGCCGCCTGCAATTCGCGCTTCAGGAATCACGCGCTTGATGATTTCCGCCGTGCGGATGTTGAAGTCGGCGGTTAACTCGGGCGTGTGCGCCTTGTTGTTGTTGGGCTCGTTCCACATTTCCCAATCGCGCACCTTGTCCTTGTAGCGCGTCGCCATCGCCTCCACCCATTTGTCCCACGCCGCGAGCGCTTCTTCAGAAGTCGGGAAGCCTCCGGACAAATGACGGCTGCCACCGCCGGGATAAATCGGGTTGCCGTAGTTGGTCTGCAATAGAATGTCCAGACCCCGGCTGCGCGCGTCATTGATGATGATGTCGAGCCAGCGCCAGTCGTACTTGCCCTGGTCTCGTTCGGTCTTGGCCCAGCCGCCTTGCAGCCGGATCAGCTTGATGCCCAGCGGCACGAGATAGTCCTTGTAGGAATCCCAGTTGGTGAAATCGCGATCGATTGTCTCGCAGCCGATCGACCAGTTCTGTCCGGTGATTTCGCCGACACAACGCGGCTTGATGGTCCCGATTCGTTTGAGTTTGGGTTCGAGCGTGGTCTGCACGCGCGTCTCCGAGGTGTCAATCATCTGTGCCGAAGCCACGGTGGCAAAACCGAGTATTGCCGTCATCATCCATGTCGAGTGAGGTTTCATAGTTGTTGTGCTTTCTCCTGGGCTTTACCAAATCAGTTCAAACAGCGCGGTATCGGGCGTTTCAAATGTATAGCGAACCTGTCGGCCCGTGACCGGAACGACGCGCCCCGTGTAGAATTCGCGAACCTGCTTGCAATTAACCGGCAGCGTCACGGTCTTCTCGCCACCCTGCGCCACGTGGATCGCCACGAGCCGCTCGTTGGCGTAAACCGGAACGGTGTCCTCGCAGTAGATCGTTACGCCTGCTTCCTGGGCCGTTGTTTTCAAAGTTGCCGGGGTCAGGTCTGCGTAACTGGCAACATAGACCGACTTCCACCCGTCGTGCGGCATGGTGGTGACGCCCGGCGTCTTGAACGCGGTGCCGGTTAGCGTCTTGACCCGCGATGGATCGAGCGTCTTGCTGTCGCTGATGCCCGGCGCGTAGAGGAATAGCGCTGTGCGATTGTTCTTGAGAACGTGTTTCTTGAGCACATCCATCTTCTCAGGCGTGATCTCGAAAAGTCCCGGGAACACGAACAACCGGTATTGGGCAAGGTCGGCGCGCGACAAATCGTTGAACGAGAACACCTCGAACGGCGCTCCGAGACGATTGAGCTTGTTGCGCGTGCCTTGGTAGATTTGGGCCACGAGCGGGTTCATGTCGTTGACGTAGCGCGCGCTTTGCGGATCCACGACCAACGCCACCTCGGCGCGCGTCTTAAGTGGCTTCCCGGTGAAACGGTTCCACAACGCCTTGCCTTGCTTGACCACCTTCATCGTTTCCGGCGTCTTGAAAACGCCGCCCCACATGTCAAAACACCAGAGTGAAGTCTGGTTGATTGTCGCCAATGCAAACTCGCGCTTGAACCCGGCATCGGTCTCCGCCTGCGTTTTCCACGGCACCATCCAGGCGATGGAGACGAACTCGTCCAGCTTGACGTTGTAGGTCGGCGTGCGGTGGTCTATCTCGTGAAGGAAGCCTTTCTTGTTCAGGAGACGGGTGGCGTTGGGCACCATGAAGCCGCTGCCTCCACCCATCGGGCGGTCGGCATAAGTGCCCGGGCTGATGAAAAAGTCGATATCGGGCGAACTGTAAAGCCGCTCGTATTCGAGATGGCCCGACCAGACCATGCGTGAATGGGTCAGTTCGAGGATATATCCGAAGAACATCCCGATCTGACGTTGCTTCGCAATGAGCGCGCGCGTCTTCTTCGCGAACTCAAGCACAGCGTCCACGATGGTGTCGCCCGTGAACTGCGCGTAATCCAACACATCCTGTTCCGTGGCGGGGTCGCGAAGCAGATTCTCGAATGAGGCGCGATCCAACCGTTCCGGCAGGGGCACTGGCAGTTCGGGTCTGCCATGCGATTTCAGCCACGTCTTCCACTCCCGGGTCTTGGCGCGGCCAGCGATGCCGCGGCTGTAGTCCATCCACTCGTCTGTCTGGCCACTGGCCAACAGATAAGCCTTGATGCGATTGCCGTATCGCGCCTCCATGTGCTTGACGATCGTCGTCAAATACTCGCCCGTCGCTTTACGCCACGCGGGGTTGGCGCAGGCGCAGCTCAGCATGGTGAAGCTCTCGCATTCCGCGCTGTGCCCGGCGCCTGAGAGTTGGCGCTGGAGCCAGATCGGCGTGTTGAGATCGATCATGCAGATGAACTCCGCGTCCGGGTTCACCGCGAGCACGTCGTCATACTGCTTGTTCAACGAGTCGAGGTCATACTTTCCGAACCAGCGCCAGACCGGCGGGTATTTGGAGTAGGGTTTGCCGAGCGAGTTGTCGGTGTTGGCGGCGAAGATGCAGACCGTGTTGACGCCGGCGTCCTTGAACTGCTTCATCGCCTCGAACTCCGGCCAGAACGAGCGATAGGCGAAGGCCACGGGTTTCTGTTCCTCCGCCCATGCGCCGACGGCCACCAGAAGCGCCATCGCGGTGAAAACTGGATGCGCAGCTTTGATGGCTCGTTTAAGAATATCCATTAGACTCATTCCAGTGTTTTCAATGTCGTTGCGAGTATGCATTGCGCGTGGCTCCGTGGTAAATGGACGAGAATCGCGTCCGTGTGGATGCGGTTAGCGGGTGCAGACTTGGTCTTGGGATCGAGCGTGAGTTGTACGCGTGTCTTCGAGGTGTCAGTTGCCCGAGTAAACCTTCACGAGCTTGACCATCGCGCGGTCGGGCGTGGCGCACGTGAAGGAAACGCGATTCAGTCCACCCTTCAGAATGGGTGGTGGGGCGGGGAGGTCGCCTTCCGCGATTCGGGCGCGTTTGGCGTCCACGACGATCCAGTGACGCTGGTCGCGGCAGGTCAGTCTCTCGCCAGGCTTCAGCACGACAGGGAAACGCAGCGCGCGTCCGTTCACTGTCAGGACGGGCGTGTCCATGCCGCCGCTGAGTTCGATTTCCAGACGGGCGTTCTCTCCCGGGCGAACGGCCACGTCCCAGTCGCTTTCGCGGTGGTCGGACGCGGTGATCCAGCGAGGCATCTCGTATTCGCGCGCCAGATGCTTGCGAGTGACCTTGCGGCGCGGGTTGGGCGTGCCGAACGGTGTGCCGGAGGCGCTCAGGGTCACCTCGGCACGGGCGCTCATGCCGGCCGGTTTTTCGCAACCGAACGCGACCGTGTTTTCGCCGGGCCGCAGCACGGGCCAATCTGTCGTGTTGACGGGGCGGACACTCGCCAATAGATCGCCTTTGGCGTCATAGTGCGCGCAGTCGCCGGTCGGCTCGATTTCCAACACATCGCCGGATTTCAACGTGACCGGCACGGTCAGAGCACGTCCGTTAACAGTGAGCGCCGGGTTCTTCAATTCGGCGGGTTGGACGGCGAGCGCCATGACGGGGCCGACGACGACTTCTGTGTTCTCACCGGGCGGCAGGTTGTTGAGGTAAAGGTTGAAGGTGGAAATGTGGGTCATGTCCAAGCCGGTGCGGTAAACACTGTAGCCTTTGCCATACGGCCACTGGTAGTTGGACATCTGTTCCACGTCGCGTTCGCGGACGAGGAGTTCGACATACCGCCAGCCCGTGAAATCGAGGGTCACGTAATGATCCGAGATCCCTTGGCTGTATTCGCGCGGGCTGCCGAGTTGGATGTTCAGCAGCGCGCCTTTGCCGTCGCCCTTGATCCACACGCCCATCGCGCCGGTGCCGGAGAGACTGCGGTATGGGGCCGGGAAGACGAGGCCTGCTCGAGTCCAAGCACCGCTGCGCTCGGTGCTTCTGTTCTTTGCGCACAGCCGCAGGTTGCGTCCGCCACCTTGGGATTCGCCGGCCGCTTCCTCCAGGCGAAGCGATACCGCCGCCGAACTGGTGGCCTGCTGGAATGCGGCGAGGTCGGCATAGTCCGCCACGCAGACGCGTTTCGGGCTGTCGTAGGGAGCCACAGAATAGAGCGCTTCGACGCGGGCGGCCAACGGCTGTTCCGCGAACGGATTCCGGCCGGTCCAGCGTTCGGAGCCGTTGCCGAGCGCGCTGATACGATGAGCGGACATGTTGACGGGCGTAAACTTCCACGCGCCGTCGCGATCTTGCCGCAGACGGAATTCGTCGCCGGGCACCGCCACACGCGCGACGGTCTGGGTGTCGAAGTAGCGTGCCAGTCGCAGATGCTCATACCAGCCGAGGACGGTCATCTGTTTTTCAGTGTGGAAGTTCAGCGGCTGCCGCGAGACGTTCACACCCTGGATGGACATGGCGCCATCGAGGCCGAGATTCTTGGCCGCAAAATATTCCATCTCATCCAGAAAGTGGCCACGCGCCTGCAGGGTTGGTCCGCGGGGCGCCCACCAACCCAACTGCGGTTCGAGCAGGTCGGTGTCGCGATACTTCGACGCGGATGCGATGTGGAGGTCGTGGAACCGTTTGGCGGCCCAAACGGAATGGTCCCATGCGCCGAGCCGCGAATGGAACCACCAGTTGTGCGCGCCGTGGGCGCTCGCCTCGGCCAGCACTTCGCCGCGCAGTCGTTTGAAAATCGCGTGCCGCATGTAGTCAATGCCGTAGCGGCTCATCATGCCCTCGGAACCATCAAAGTAGAGTTGATCGAGCCGGCAAGTGTTGAAGACAGTCGCGATGTGCTCTGCCACGTCGCCGGCAAGCGGCGAGCCGGGTTGCGGGTAGAACGCGATGTAACGCTGTTGCAGATAATCGGCGCGGTCGCCGATTGCGTGGCCTGCCGGGCGGGTCTTGAACGCGCCTCGCTTGCATTTCGTGAACGCATACGGCGGTTCGGAGCGGACTTCGCTGTATTGCACAATCTCCGTGCCGATGCGAATGGCGTTGCCGTTGCTCATGTAGGTGAAAACGACATCGTGTTGGGGCGATGGTTTCTCGTTCACGTAGATCACCGTGTTGGTCGGCGACATGGGCTGCGCCAGCGTGTAGGACGCGGTGGCGATCAGGTGTGGACTGGCTTCGGGTGTCACCCACGAGTCGCGCGGGTCAATGCAGGCCGTGAGCGTGTGAATGCCGGCTTTCAGGCCCGCCGCGTGGATGCGGGCAACGGTGGCTTTCATGTCCGCGAGGCCGTTCGGGAAAAGGTTTGTGTTGACGCCATAGTGACCAAGCGTGCTCCACCAGCCGTGGATGTGGATGTGAGTGAACCCGCCGCGCCGAGCCAGTTCAATCCATTCGTCCACCGAGGCGAGCGACAGGTCCGCAAACAGATAGGAACCGCGGTTCGCCTCTGCGCCGAGCGACCACGGGCCGCCCAGTTTTGAGGTGGGCACGCCGGCGTCAACCGCCATGGCGCGCAGGATCGCGGGCATCTCTTTCTTGGGACCGGCGGCAAGACCCGCGCGCCAGCCGGTGAGTCCGTGTTCTGCGGTCGTCCAGACCTTCAAGCTGGCTGGGTTGCCGGTGATCCCCATTTCGACAGGCAGATCGTATCCGCGCAGACAGACGGCATCGGTGTCGTCCGAAAGCATGTTCGCCATGGCGCCACGATGCGTCGCGGTGGTCACCGGCACGTTGAAGAACGTGAGTGCGGCGACATCGGGCACGGTTAAGGATCGAATCGTGAAGGTGAAATGATCCTTACGCGTGTCCACCGCCAGCACCGCCGCACCCTGACCACGCGCGAATTCAAAGGTCAGCGCGCCGCCCTTGAAGGAGACTTTGCGGGCGATGATCTGGCGTCCGTCCTTCAGCTGGGCGGAGATCAACTCCTGCGGCCGGGCGAGCAGTTCGCGTTGCGACGCTTTGCAGCGCAGCGAGGTGATGCGACCCCGCGTATCAATGGCGAGCGTCGCACGACGATTCTCAAAGGTCGCCGCAAGGGGAGGGGCGGTCTTGGATTCATCCACCAGCATGTAGCCGGCATTGGCGCGAGCGGGGTCCTGGGCAAGGGCGTTCACTTCCGACTCGGCGAGCGCGCGGCCGTAGATTCGCAGGTCACTGATCAAACCGTTGTGGCAGATGGGGCCGGACCAGCCGCCGATACGAAGATCATCGGCTTGGACCGGGTAGTACCATGTTTGTTTGGCGACCGGCTTGCCGTTCACATAAGTGGTGATGTTGGGCATCGCGAAGACGACGCAGAGGTGCGTCCACTGCTGCAGCGGAAGCGTGTTCAACAATGACACACTGGTTTCGGTCCAGCCTTTTCCGGACGCACCCGCACGTTGACCGGGCCGCCCCATGCGAAATGAACAGGAGTTGTCGCGGATGAAGAGCATCAGGCCGCCGGGACTCCAGGTGTGCGTGGTGAGGAGATTGGGATAGCGGCCCGAGCCTTCCCACGTGGCCCAGACCGAGAGGGTAAACTGCGTTGCGCCATTCAAGGACGGAACGGGCGGCAGATCGATGAACGCGTTCGTGCCGCCGAACCGGGCGGCGGTTCCAAAGGAGCCCTTTGCCCACTGCACGTTGGTAAGTTCGGCTTCCAATTGGCTGGCCGAGCGGTCAATGGCCAGCGTGCCGGTGCCTTCGTCCAGTGGCAGCCGGAGAAGCAGTGAAGAATCAGGCGTCGCGGCTTCCAACGTCAGCGTTGCGATCAATGCTGGAACCAATAACAGTCGTTTGCTCATGAGTCTCATTCGTTCCCTAATCAAGCTGTCAGTATCCGATCTCTTTCAGTGTCGCTTCAAAGCTCGCAGGCGTCGGCGCCAGCGGTTTCGTTGTGGTCTGCGCCGAATGCTTGATGATGTTCAGCAGCAGCCTGTCGGCTGCGGGATGCTTGTCCACGTTGTCGAGAATGTTTAGGGTGTTCAGAACAATCCTGCCCGCGCCGAACCGGTAAACGCCCAGCATGGTGCCCGCGGCATAGCCGTCGGTGGGCTTGCTATGGCAGACCGCAAAAGCCGCCGCCGCGGTATCCTCCGGGGTGTCTTGTCCTTCAAAGAACCGGTTGGTGATGAGAGGGCCGTAATAATCCCAGTCCATGACGCCCGCGGGCTGTAATCCGTCAAAGAACGGATGTCTCTTTGCGACGCACTCTTTGTGATAGAGCCAGTCGGGGAAGAAGGTCAGTTGACCTTTGTTCTTGAACGGCAGCCAGCCTGCTGCGTCGCCACCCTTCTTGAATGCGCCGGAGTTGAGGAACACAGCGACACTGCCCCGCGCGACGCGCAGCAACAGGTCTTGCTTCCGAATTCCCTGCCGGGCCTTGGGATCGTTCCAGTTTCCGACCAGAATGACCTGCCGTGTTGTGGTGGGCGCCGGCTCCAGCGGTGTCACGCTCACGCCGCGGGTCTTCAACCACTCTTGCACGCGAGTGTCCACTTGCCAGACGGCCACCTTGACCGGCGCGATGGTGGGTGGTTCGCTCAAATGAAAGGTCAACCGTCCGCCCGCGGGTGCGCCGCCGCGTTCGAGCGTGACGGCGAACGTGTATTGTCCCGCGGGTCCGCGAAGCGTCACATCGCCTGAGAACACGGGCATCGCCAGCGGGCCGTCGCTGCCGGGCGCTGGTTTCGGAATGACGACGTTCCGTTTTTCCTCCCACGCGATTCCGTTTGGCCCGAGCACGCGCAACAATGCCGGATACGTTCCCGGCGCGAGCACATCTTCGTTGGCCAGAATCGCCTCCAATTTCAGCGGACGCCCCACGTAGGCGTGCATCGGCGCGGCAAACAGGCACCAACGCAGCGGCGACCATCCGTCTTGCAGCGCCTCCATGATGCCGGGCTTGAACTCGCGCCAGAACAACCACAGGCCTTCGCCGGAGTAGCCGTGGTCCAGAAGCCCCGTCAGATTGAACCCACAGATCTGGGGGTTCGACCGGATCAGGTTGAACCCCAGGAGTCTTTGGCGGCAATGCAGTCGCTGGCTGTCACGCAGCATTTCCTCGGGAAAAGCATAAACGCCCTCCATCCCGAATCGCTTCCAGTCGGCGTTGAGTCTCTCCTCGGTCCGCTTGAGAAACTTGAAGTCGTCCCACTCGGGATTGCCGCCATGCTGTTCGTAGTATCGCAACTCCCGGATCGCATTCATCTGGCTGCCGATGCCGTATTCAGAGACGAACACCGGTTTCGTGTTGCTGCCCAGATTGCGGATGCCAGCCTCGATTTCCGGCGTGTGCGGCACAGAGGGATAGATGTGCGCATCGCCCGCGCCCTCGAAGTAGCCGCCGAACGCACCGTGCTTGGCCGTGCCTTGATAGTCGGGGTTTTCGACGCCCCACATATATTCCCATTGCGTGCTGCCGGGATTGCAGACCGACCCAATGTTGTATTGCCCGTCCCAGCGTCCGCTTTGCTGCAAGACCAGCCGTGAACTGTCCAGTGAGCGCAACAGTGGGAGGCTGGCCACGGCATGCTTCACCATCGGACCGTTGCGCATCTCGTTCACCAGCCCGAAAATGACGATGCTGGGATGGTTCCGGTCGCGCAGCACCATCTCGCGCAGATTGGCGTCGAACCGCTCAGCCATCTTCGGCGAATCCGCCAGAAGCCACGAGGCCAGGTTCTCCTCATACACCATCAATCCGATCTCATCGCACATGTCCAATTGGTATGGATGCGCAACGCCGGCGATAAAACGCACCATGTTGAAACCACACGATTTCATGTAGAGCAGGTCTTTGCGCAGTAGATCCGGCGCGCTTGCCGGTGGGAGAACCGCGCCGACGGGACAATGATTGCCGGTATGCGAGCTTTTTAGAAAAATGCGTTTCCCGTTCAGCCTAAAGAAGCCTTTCTCCACGCGCAACTCGCGGAACCCGAATCGCGTGACGTTTTCATGGGCGTCCGCATTCAGGCCGGTGACGAGGCGCGTGGTCAGGCGATAGAGACAAGGATCATCGAGCTGCCACAAACGGTGGTTTGCCACCGTCAGCTCGCATTCGACCCGTTTGCTGCCGGGCGGCACATCCTGCTCCACGGCCAACGTGGCAACAGTCTCGTTGCCGAGGGCGGATGCTATGGCGAAGTGGAGCCGTGCCCGCGCTTTGGATTTGCCCGCGTTCAGCACCGTGGCCTGGACTTTCACACGGCCGGTCTTCCAATCGGGAACCACATAGACATCGTCAAGGCGGACGTTCGGAACCCAGAACACCTCCACCGGCTCCGTGATGCCGCCACTGTTGTAGGAAGCCCCGGAAGTAATTCCCTCGGGTTTCTTGTTCCGGTGAGGCGTTTCCACCAGCACGATGCCGTCGATGGGTTCCGCCTTGGGGTTCAAAACCCGCACGGCAAGCCGGTTTGGCTTTCCCGGTTTCACCACTTTCGTCACGTCCAACATAAAGGGCGTCTCGCCGCCCTCGTGGCCACCGATGAGCACATCGTTGAGCCACACGTCCGCGAGGTAATCCACCGCGTGGAAACGCAGAAAACAGCGGCCGCCACGATAGGGATTCTGCGGCGGCGTAAACTCGCGCCAATACCAAGCCACGCCGTGATACGCCGGCAATGCTTCCTGGAAAATGCCCGGTACACGGATCGGCTTGGCGTCCGGTCGCGGCGACTTCCACCATGCTTGACTGCGTCCCGCATTGTCCGGGTCCGCAGCGACGACCCAATCGTTGCCCTCCAGCGACAAAATCGTTGTGTTGGTTGTCTGCACGCTGCTTCCCGCGTGCCGGAGGGCCTTGGGAGCATCAGCCGTATAAGCAGTGGTGGCCAGAAGAAGGGAGATCAAAAGCGTGCGCATGGTGGTGCCAGAGGTGAGTTGTTTTGGCGGATTATCAGGGCTTCCTGCCTGTGACCCAATCCCATCGAGCGCCTGCTTGCTTCCGCAATGGGTCGAGGTCTTCGGCCTGGAGATAGCCTTGCTGAATGAGTTGTTGCACAGCCTCACTCACGCGAGTCAGGTAAGCGTCTTTGCTGGCATAACGCTCGTCGAGCGCCGGGCGCGGATCTCCGAGACGCTCTCGCTGAGCGCGCGTGACGGCGAAGGGAATCCATGAACCTCGCAACGGCAGCATTTCATGGGGAGCACCCATCGAGGCAGGACGGAAAGTCCAGCCGGTGCACGTGGCCAGAGGCACGCTGACATCCGGCATCCGTATGCCCGCGAGGTCGTTGCCATCCGCATCCACTTGCGGCACCAGCAGCGGCAATTCCGTTCCAGTGCCCGCTCCATCAGGCCAGAGCGGATTTCGCAGGCGCACGCCAGCCGTCCCGCTTCGAGGCGATTGGACTCCCGGCAGGGCAGGGAAGCGAACCTTTGACACAGGCACCAAGGTGCCGTCGCTCAGTTTGGGATAGGCGCTTGGTGGCGGCAGCGTGCCTTCGGTAACCCAGCGGTGCATCGCCAGACGCAAAGCGAGGACGACGGGACTGGCGCTGACGGGATTGGCGAACACGACCGTCTTCGCTGGAGCTTTGGGTGGGAACGCTGCCGCTCCGTGCTGGGTGCCGGCAAAGAAATAGGACCGGACGTTGTCCGGCATCGGGGCGTCCTTGGTACCGTCAGCGTTGGTGTGCGATAGGCCCGCCACGCGGCCAGCACTCCAATATTCGGATGCAGTGTTGATGTAAAAAATCTTCGGCCTGTGCGTTACCCGCGGGTTTTCCTGCACGCCTTCCGAGATGCCGCTGACCGGGTCCGCTTGCGCGGTGTCGGTGAAGGGATAGGACGCCGTTTCGTACGCGGCTACCCCGCGCGGGACCGACCAGCGACGGTTGATGTCGAGACGGCCTGCTCCAGCAACGTGCGCCATCACACCATCCATGACCAGACGTTCCTTCTCGTCGGTGTTGAATCCCAGATAGACAAACTCGCGCAAGAGCCGCCCACATTGCGAGGAGCCGAAGGCATAAGCGTGGCGCACCGGGGCCAGCGAACCGCTATCGTGTTTCAGCCAGGCCACCGCGTCGCGAATCGCCGCAAGACCGAGCCCTGCCACGGGCGGATTCTCCGCCAGGTAAGAAATCTCGTAGGTCTTGCCCGCCTCGAATCCGCCATCCAGAGCCACCCGCAGGCCTTCCAGCCGCCATTGGCTGCGCGGCAGTTCCTTGCCGTTAGGAAACGCCGTGGCCGTCCGCACGATCAACCGGCTGTCCGGTCCGGCGGCGTCCACCGGGGGATATTCTGCCAGATCGCCCAGTTTAAGCTGCTCCACGCGCTTTTCTGGCGTGAACGTGGCTCGCACCACGCCGCGAACCGGTTTGCCATCCTTTTGCAGCGCTGCGGGCACTTGGATGCGAATCTTGCCGGCCTGCGCTGGCACGTCGAACTCCCAGCCCACTTGCATGATCGTGAAGCCGTTCTTGCTGACGAACGGGGTCAGGCCGCTCTTGCCGCCTCGGTTGGGAATCTCCACCCAGGCAGCGCCATTGCTGCGTCCGGCATCTTTGGGTTTCAGTATGCGGAGATCAGAGGAAAACGCCACCCGCCCCGCAGGATTCGTCGGCGCCAGATCGGCGTCGGCGATGATGCGATTGCGCGGATGCGCAGGATCAATCTCAAAATGCAGTCGGCCAACTATCTGTTCGTAACCTGTGGCACCCAAGTCGGAACGTTCCGTGATTTCCACGCGCACGACTTTGGCGCTGGCGATGGAAAACGCGGCCAGCCACAGGCTGGCCATGAGGAAGCGGGTAATGGCAGTCGTGAATACTTTAGGCATCGGTTCAGCGGTGAGAGCGCGTGTTGTCGCCAACGTCCATACCGAGTGTAGTTTCATGGTGCGAGCCAGTATGCAACGCCGAGCGCCTCGCAGTAAATAGACAAGAATCGCCTCGGTGTGGATGCGGTTAGCGATGCTTCGGCCGGGTGTGCTCTCGCTGCCGACCTTGGTGCAGGATCAAACGACTTCGGGCCGTTCCTGCGCAGCGGCCGGCAATGCACACATCCAGCCAGCAGCAAGACACGCGAGCGATCTGGCTGGCGTCGTTATTGCGAGCATTCGGATCCCGCTACTCTACCCACACTAGTCGCATCCGCATCGGCTGCAGCGGAACGATCAGTTTGCCGCCGGCGCAACTCAGCGCCTCGCGAGTCAACGCGTCGGTTGCAGTCTTTGCAGTCACGCCGATGCGATTGAAATCCACCGTTACCTGCGCGATCGAGGGTTGGTCGGCAGAGAGGTTTGAGACGACCAGCAGTGCGCGTCCGCCTTTGCCTTTCGCGCCGGGGCGCGCATAGAGGCTCACCTTCACAGACTCCGGCTGTGCGGTTGCCAGGGGTTTCGTTTCCCAATACGGATGCCACTCGGCCTTGCTGACGCCGAAGCGGGTCATCACGTTCCAGATCGGAGCCATCTTTTCCAAGGAAGGGATGCCGCAGGGACGCACTCGGACATTATGGAGCATGGAGACTGCAAGCGCGTGGTCGAACGTCCACTGCGGCGGGCGCTCGTAGGCGAGAAATTCGCTCGGCACGCCGTAGTTCTGGCCCATGAACTCAGCGCGAAACGCGTCGAGCGGCAGGGCCTTCAGCGGATCGCCCGACAGCTCGCCGCCGGCGAACTGCTCGCCGTCCCAATAGGAGTGCGCGAATCCCAGCAACGGAGTCACGCAGCAGGTGCTTTGGTGGGGGTTGATGAGGCCGCCTCGCGGATGAAACATGCCGTAAAGCCGTTGCATAAACTGCCGCACAGCGAAGATCGGATACGTAGGCCGGAGAGTGCCGTCGGCAGCGCGGTAACCGCAACCGTGTCGTTCGTTGCAGCAGCCCCACGGTGCCATCCCGCTGTCGAGATAAACACCATCGTAACCGTAGCGGTCTCGCGCTTGCTTGATGCCGTCGGCGAGCCGGTCGCGCCAGATGCTGTTGTAGCAGACCACGAAGTCGCGCTGTTCCGGGGGACGATACCAGCCGGGCGTGATGTTGCCCCTGGCGTTCTTCACCAGAATCTCGTCGTGCAACGCCGCCCATTCCGGCGCGAGTGGGGAGAACTCGTAGCCGTAATAGACGAGCACCTTCATGCCGCGCCGGTGGCAGTTGCTGACGATGCGTTTGAATTCCGCCTCCGGGAACGTCATCGGGTAGTTCTGGATCGGCGCCCAATCCTCGTGGAAAACCACGGTCTTGACGCCGAGTTGTGCGCCACGGTCGAGCGTGGCCAGCGGGTTGCGGTCGGGGAACGCGCGATGGCAAAGCCACCATTCCTTCGGGACGGGCAACGTCAAGCCAACGCCGAGTTGCGGCACATGCCAGATGCGCCACTCATGGAAATCCTTCGCCCACGGTTTCACCGGCGTTGCCTGGAACCCGAACGTGAACGTGACCGGCAGTCGCACCGTCGAGTCCAGCAGTCTGATGCGCAGCAACACCTCACTGCCTTGAGGGACAATCTCGATGGCGCGGTCGGCGGCTTCCGGTTGCCACCCTTTGTCCGACTCGGCAAACCAGCCCAGTCCGCTGTCTTCGCGGCCGAGCCACACGAACGGTTTGAATGGCAACACGAGACCCTTCTCGGGCAGTTCCCCGCTGTTCTTTGCGCTGCCCCATTTGCCAGGGAAGTAGTGATACAGGCTGGCCCACTTGCGTTTCAGCGGCACCTCCAGCCAGAGTTGTTCGAGTTTTGGATGAACCTTGTTTTGTGGCAGGACAACAAGATCCACGCGCAGCAGGCCATCGAACTCAATCTGTGTGGTGGTGTTGACGATGAGGTCGTCGCCCGCCTGCCAGCCAGAGACAATGGCATGCGATTTGTCGGCGCGAAAAACGAAGTTGCCGCCTCGTTTCCATGCGATTGGATGACCACTGACCCGGCCAGCGAGGCGAATCGGCGCGGCCAGAATCTCGCTGCCCGCCGTGACAATCGAGTTCGGCAGTGCGTTGGCGAGTTTGTGGGTTCGCCCCCAGACGCCGACCTCGACGCCGGTTGCGTTGGTCTTCACGGTCACGGGCGTCCACGGGGAGATCAACTGAGGAGACTCGATTGCCGGCGCGGGCGTGGTCGCTGCGATAACAGTGGCGAGGAAGCAGGCGGGCAGACTCCACCATGGAGAAACTCCCGCTCGCTGCGTTCGGTATTGCTTTTTCCATTGGGTCATCATGGTTCGCTCCTTGGTTATTTCATTCGGAAATCAATCTGTCGCGGTGGTGGAAACTGTTGCATGAGCTGGTTCTTCTCGGCCGCAGTCAGTTCGCGACCGTTGCGGCTCTCGGCTTCTTTGATGTGCGAGCCGAACCACAGATCAGTCAAGCCAACCTCGCCCTCCCGAATGGTGCAAAACTCCCGCTGTAACAGCCGCCGAACACTGGCAAAGTCGCCTTGCTCCAGCGCGATCTGCGCCGTCATCAACACGATTCGCTCGTGCTTTGCGACCGTCGCCGGCAGCGACTTCACGAAGGCGCCGAAGGCAACATAACGTTTGTGCCGGGTGAGGAAATCGCAGATTTCGACCGCGAGGTTCGGATCGTTTCCGCAGAGGGGCCATGCGTGCTGGTAAGCGGATTGTGCGGCGTCGAAATTGCCGGCACGCTCGTGCAGCAACGCGAGATTGCGGTAGGCCAGTGCGTTCTCCTTCAACGCCAGCGACGACTTGAATTGCTCTCTTGCTTCTTCAAACGCGCCTGCCTCCAGTTGCGCGACGCCCAGATGAACATGATGCAGCCATGTTGCGCCGTGCGCGTGAACTGACTTGTGCAGCGTGGTCGTCCAGCCGGCAGAGACGTTGAAACTGCGTGGTGGCTTGTTCAGCGTTTCCGCCGAGAACGTGCCTGCGGTGAGCAATTCGTCCCACGGTCGTTCCTCATCGCCCGCCTCACTCTCAAACGCGAGGCCGGGGCTGATTTTCCGGCCGGTTCGTTTTTCGTGCAGCCGGCCCCAGCCGGCACCGCGATGAAGCAGTGTCTTTACCGGAGCGTCGGCGTGCGCGCTCAGGAACTGATGCATTTCCTGTAGCGCCGGGCCGGATACCCGCTCGTCAATGACTTTGCCGGCTGCCGCACACGCGGCGGCATAATCCGGATCGCCCGCCATCTTCGCGTCCATTGCGAACGGGCTGATGCACTCGGTCCACTCGATACTCTCGCCGGCCTTCAACGGTCGCGTCTGAAGCTGAGTCGGCGTCACGCCGCCCTGAATTTCCAAGTAGTCGCCATGGCCGTCCTCGGAGAGGAATTCCATCCAGCGTTTGCCGCCGCGGCCGGTTCCCCACGTGAAGAACTTGCGGCCGAAGAGCGTCGGCGTGGAAACATGGCTCAGACCGCGACCTCGGCCGTCAAGGCAGACGGACCACGGTTTCTGGCTGCCGGGTTTTCGGAAGAAGATCGACTTGAAGTAAGGGTAGTTGAATGGACGACTGCCATCGAAGCCGTCGAACAGCGGAAACGCCAGGTGCGAGTTGCCGGTGAAGTCATGCGAGAGTGCGTAGTCCATCGGCGACAGCACGCGCGTGTCGCGTGCCAGCGGCACAGCGATGTTGGTCCACCAATAGAAGCGGATGTCGTGCGCGTTCGGGTTGATGGCCTTCACGTGAACCCAGAGCCGGTCGTCGTTGTGCGGCAGAATCACGTCCACCTGCCAGGTCGTTTCTAGGGCGCGATCGAATTCGTAAAGCCGCAGCAGCGGCCCGCGCGGTGTTTCGACCATGCCGGCAAAGACCGGACTGCACGTCAGCAGGCTGTGGCCGTAGAGCGGGCCGTTCCACTCCACGCCGCCGGAGAACCACGCGTTGCGGATGGCCAGGTTGGCAAACTGCAGCACCGGGTTGTTGAAGAGCAATTCTCGCCGGGCGCGCTTGTCGTAGAGCGAAATCATCCGTCCACCGAGTGACGGGTAGAAGATCGCCCGCAACGCCGCGTTCTCGAGTTGAACGGTCGGCAACTGGTCGCGCCGCCGCTGCCGCGTGTAGTTATCCTGGATGAGATACGGCAACGGTGGCACGGCGGCGTTCGTGAACATCCCCGCCCGGTCCTCTGCGTTGAGGTTGTCCGGGATGACGATCGGCATTTGCCGCACTTGGAACCGAAACCGCGGCCAAGGGTTCGGTGACCCCATGGGAGACATGGGCAGGGCGCGTGAACTGGTTGTCAGGCGGCTGCCGTCTGCGATCGCGTTGGATGTGTCGGCGCCAAGTCTGCACGATGCGAACAACAAGAAGGTTGCAAAACTGGCTGCTTTCCGAAGGTTGTGATGATTCATTGCAGGTTTCTGCTTTCGCGGGAAACCGTAAGGCAGCCATCGTAGGAGGAAAACCCTCTATTGCGCAAAATCCACCGGGTGTTTTGCGCACGCCATTTACGCCGCCAGAGGATTTTGGTAACGTTCGGACTATGGCCAACATTCTCAAACGCATCCCGCGCGTGCTGGTCATTCAGGAAACCAGCGTGCAACCTGGACGGGACAAACTGCGGGGAATCTTCAACTATACCCATCTTTACGGACCCTGGCACCTGTATCTGGTTCACGGACGTTTGGGCGAGCAGAAACCCTTTTCTGCCGCTGACTGCAAGGAATACGACGGCATCATCGCAGGACAGATGATGTTCGATCTCGCGGACGCCCTGAAACGCGCGCGCAAGCCTGTCGTCTTGATGGATCCTTTGGCTGACGCGTTGAAACCCGCTTCGTCATTCGCCAGACTGTCCTGCACGCTGGATGATTCGGAGAGTGTCGGAAGAGCG
>JBAZIR010000041.1:0-23008 GCA_041651735.1 Verrucomicrobiia bacterium
GACGCGACGCACGGGCATCGGCAGTTCCAACTCGACCGTGTCGCCGGTCTGCCACGTGCGGTTGATCTGCGCGAAACCCTTCTTCAATTTGAACGCGATGGGCTGGCCGTTGAGCTTGAGGGTTGGAGTGAGATCGCGATCAGAGACCGCGCCTACAGGGGTATAGCTGTAGAGGTCGCTGGGCACCGGCGCGTTGCGCGCCCAGCCGGGAATGCGGATGTTGAGCGTGAACGCGGCCTTCTTCTCCGGCGTGACGGTGAGCGTGACCTTGCCATCCCACGGGTAGCGTGTCTGCTGGCGCAACTCGACGGCGGTCTTGCCGGGTTTCAGCTTCGCGGTGCCGCCGGCAAAGAGGTTCACGAATACCTCGCCGCCGCGCGTGGCGTAGATGAAACCGGGCAGCTCCGGCAGGAAGCGCGCCACGTTGACAGGGCAGCAGGCGCAGCCGAACCACGGGCTGCGCTTGTAGCGCGCATCGCTGGCGAGCGGGTTTGGGTAGAAGAATTCGCGGCCGGTGAGCGCGACGCCGGACAAAAAGCCATTATAAATAATGCGCTCGAGCACATCGAGATACTTGGCGTCGCCGTGGAGCAGGAACATGCGCTCGTTCCAGAGCGCGTTGGCGATCGCGGCGCAGGTCTCGTTGTAGGCGGTCTTGTTCGGCAGCTCGTAGTTCGCGCCGAACGCCTCGCCGTGGCGCGTTGAGCCGATGCCGCCGGTGAGGTAGAGCTTCTTGGAGACGACGTTTTCCCAAAGCCGGTCAATCGCGGCGATGAGTTTCTTGTCGCCGGTCAACGCGGCGACGTCGGCAACGCCGGCATAGTAGTAAGCCGCGCGCACGGCGTGGCCGACAGCCTCGTCCTGCTTGTAAATGGGCTTGTGGTCCTGCTGGTTGGGACCGCGCAGCTTATGGGTGCCCTCGCGGCCGCGCAGCTCTACGTAGAATTTCGCAAGGTTGAGGTAACGCTGCTGGCCGGTGACGCGGTAGAGCTTGCAGAGGCCGATCTCGATCTCCTGGTGGCCGGGTGGTTCCTTGAGCTGGTCGGGGCCGGGGCCGAAGGTCTTGCAGAGCATGTCGGCATTTTTGGTGGCGACATCGAGCAGCGAGCGTTTGCCGGTGGCTTGGAAGTGCGCGGCGGCGGCTTCGTAGAGATGACCGACGTTGTAGAGTTCATGGCTGCCGGCGAGACTGGACCATCGCGTTTTGCCGGACATGCGGGGCATCTTCTCCGGCGGGAACAACCGCCGCGCCGTGTAGAGATAACCGTCCGGCTCCTGCGCGGCGGCAATCTTCGCGATCAGGTCGTCGAGATACTTGTCGAGCTTCGGGTCGGGCGCGAGCGCGAGCGAATAGGCTGCGCCCTCGATGACCTTGTAGACATCGGAGTCGTCGAACGGGATGCCCTTGAACTCGCCTTTCATCAGGCCGCCGGCCTTGGCGAAATTATCAATACGCCCGGTCTCTTCGCACCGCTGGAAGTCATACCAGATCGTGACGGCACGATTGGTTTCCATGCGCGGCGACCAGAATGAGTCCTGCACGTGCACAGCGGTGAATGGCACGGGCTGGATGGGATAGTCTTTGGGTGATGTTGCGGCACCAGCGCTGGCGGCGAACGCACAACAGGCTGCGATGAAGACAAACGACTTGGTTTCCTGATTCATTTTCTTCTCTCTTTTGTTTCCATCATGAAGTGACGGACTGCGATTGCTCTACGGGCCGGCGCTCATTTCGACGTGGCCGTCAAGGTAGCCAACGGCGCGTTTGCCAAGATGGCGGCATTCCGTCTCCACGATGATAGGTGTCTTCATCGCGGGCAGGTCGGTGGTTTTCTCGCCTGCATGTTCGATGCGGTAACTTGGTTCTGGCGCGTTCGCTGCGGAGGGACAACGAGTGAAGAGTTCGGCCGTCATCGCGTTGCCGCCCAGAAACGGTTTCAAATCGTCGTACGTCTTCGGCAATGTGTCGTTGTGATCCTGTGCGAAGGCGATGGACGCAATGCACAGCGTCTTCACCTTCTGGCGACAGGCAACCTCCATCGCATTGTCCCGGCCGGCAAAGAAGGCGGGTATCATGATCGCGAGGAGAATGGGCGTTATCAACACGGTTCCGACTCCGCCGGTGACCAGACCGGTAATGGCGAGACCCTGGCCGCCGAGGCCGGGCGTTTTGTTGAGGCGGACGAGTGCGATGATGCCGAGGATGATCGCGGGGATGCCGGTGATGCACATTCCGCAGAACAGGCTGAGGATGCCGAGCACGAGACTGGCGATGGCAATGCCGGCGGTCTTGCGTTGCGGGGCGGGACCGGCGACGGGCGGAAGCGGTGGCGGTTGCATGAGTGATCCTTTCGGAATCGTTGCGTTGCGCAGACCCTAGCAACCCGCGTTCGTGCGTGGCAAGCCGGCAGATGTCGGCCGCTACGGCTGCTTCGGCGCCCGCCCGCCCAGACGAATCTTGCCGACGCAATAACGCCGCTGGCCGTCATCATCAGGCAATGGCAGGGCAATCACCGGCGTGCCATCCCGGCGGCCGACGGAGACGAAGACGTTATAGCTGCCCGGCGCGGTGGGTGGCGCGTGCACGCCGCGCGTGTCTTCCAGACGCCGCGCAACAGTGAAGTAGGCCCGCAGTGTTTTCGCGAGCGCCTGCTCCGGCGGCCCGACCGGCAGATCGCGCATGTCGAAGCTCTCGTCCACGTTGACCGACACAATGCCGCCTTTGTCGTCCTTGAGCGTCAGCGCCCAGAAGCCGCCACCGTAGCACGGTGCAACGCCGGCGTTGGCCCACTTCGTCTCCACGGTGAACGGCGCGCCCAGCGGCGACTCGGCGGGCCAGTTGATCTCACGCAACTGGATCCGATAGCCGAGCCGGCGGTTGATCTGGGCGATGGTCTCAAGGTTATCGGCCAGCAGCTCGCGTGGCCACCAATGGATGGACATGAAACTGGCATGGTAGTCCTCCACGGACTTCAGCAGCAGGTCGCCGCTCCATGCGTTGCGTTTCTTCGACGACCCGTAGTGCTCGTGCTCCAGGATTACCGGCAACCGCGGCCAGAATTCCTGCGCCATCTCGGCGTGATACCACGAATGCGGCGGCGGCTGCACGAGGATGCTGTCGTCACGCATTGTGATGCCGAGCGAGAGGGCGTAGTCCATTGCCGGGAAATGCCGGCCTGGTTTGCCGGAGCCTGCCACGTCGTCGCTGATGCAGAGCCGGGTGCGCCTGAAATGTTTCAAGTGCAGGTCCATGTGCCGCTTCGCGACGGCGAGCGTCTGCTCCTCATTCAGCCGGCTGCTGAAACCGGTGTGGCCCTCGCCCCACATGCCGAACGAGCCGATGTCAATGAACTCGACGTTCGGGTTGCCGTCGTAGCGACGCGCCATCGCGGCGAGGAACCGGTCGAGCTTCTTCAGGAACACGGGGTTGAGGTAGTCCGGTTCCCAAAGCGCCCCGCCTTCCTTGGGGCCTTTGCCAAACTCAAACTCGACGCCCTTCGCGCCCGCGTCGGCGACCCATTTCGGCGTGGCCCAACGCAACCAACTCTCCGAGCAGCTCACACGGATGGCGATGCGCTTGCCCTTCGCGATCCAGCGTTGCGCGGGCGTGTCGAACAACGACCAGTTAAAATCACCCTCGCGCGGCTCCAGGAACGACCACGGCACGCGCAGGTAGATCGTCGAGAGACCCGGCCAATCATCGAGTGTGTCGGAGGCGGGAAGTTTCGAGCCGTAGTTCTCGATGAGATTCGAGTAGAAGTGCATCGTCCAACCCCTGCCGGGGTTCACCAGCGCCTCGCCGGTATCGGTGGGCCGGACGACCGTGCGCTGATCATCCGCTGCGAATGCCGTCAGCGCGACAAACCAACATATCGCAAATCGTTTCATGGTGTTGTCCAGTATGCCAAATGAGTCGCCCGCAGAGAACCCGGAATGTACTCAGAACACGGGGCATTACAAAGCCGGGCGGGCGGCAGCAGGCTCGCACGTTCCGTGGCCGGTTCTATTCTAGCAGCCCGCCACCCAGGCCGGACTTTTTGATTAACGCCTTCTCGTCGTCGCTCTCGCCACTGGTTGGGAATCGGCCGGCGATGAAATACTTGCGATCGAGCAGCCGCAGCAGCGCATGCATCGCCGCAGGCGCGGGATTCACGATCAGATTGCCGTCGTTCACACAAGCCCGCTCCGGCCGGAAACGGATGAGACCATGCTGACTGCCAACGTCTCCGCTTTTGCAGGCTTTGAGCGCAAACGGTGGACGACGCGGCATGGTTTGCGTGGCAAAAAACCGGAAGTACTCGCGCAACGCCTCCGCAGCATCCTGCTCTTGTTGCGCGGGGGCGTCCGGCAGTTCAATGCTCGCGTTCTCGAAGGGGAAGTCGAGGATCGCCTGCCGCGCTGATGACAGCCAGCGCGACTCGAACGCCGCCTCAATCACGATCCGCTCACTGGATGGGAGCTTGAAACGCGCCGCGCCGCGTTCCTCCGAGAATGCCGTGCGCTGGCCGTTGACGACCAGCGACGCCAAACGGCAATCGTTCGGCAGCCGAACCCGCGCCGTGCCAGACCGGCATTTCGAAGCCACCAACTCAATCCGCGACCGGTCTTCTGTCTGTTCGACGTTGGCCCGCCCGCTCCAGTCGGCGGGCAGGGCAAGCACGGCTTTCATCGCGAGCGCCTCGCGCGGGGCGAGCTTCGCCGGCAGGCGCGTCGTGCCGCCCGAGAGTGTTTGTACGAGACTTCCGTTGCCGTAGGGCGCGAACAGGCAGTTGAAGGAGCCGAGGTAACGATGTTCGACCTCTATTTCACCGGCGAAGTTGGTCAGCGTCGCGTTGCCGAGCGTGAGAAACGTGCCGAGGCCATCGCCGTAGCGGGCGGCCCACAGACCGGTGTCGCACGCACGGTCGCCCACGGGTTTGAACGCGGGCGCCGGTTGCCAGCCGGCACGGACGATTTCGTGAATCATCGGCAGCGCCCTGGCAAGCTTCGGCACGCCGAGGACCAACCGCGGCGTCGGGATGCCGCCCATGTAAAGACTGCGCAGCAACACGTAGTCGGCCAGTCCGAGATACGCCTGTCGGATTTCTGCCGGCGTCATCTCCTCCCAGCGCAGCAATGGCGCTGCGGCGTAGTCATCCCACCACACCAGCGTTTTGTGGCCGAGCATGTAGCGCAGCGCGCGTTGTTCGTCCACCTGCCGGTAGGGAGCGTATTCGTGCATTGCCGAATCGCTGCGGAAGCAGATCGCGTACGTCGAGCCGCCTGTCGGATTCGACACCAGCGCGCAGCGGCGGCCATCGCGCGTGCGCAGTGAGTGAACGAAGTCCACCATCTGCGCTACCGCCACGCCGATATCCGCAAACACTCCGCGCTCATCCCACGCGCGACCGGGGCATTTCGCGGCGCCTTCGCCGCGGTAGGCTGTGCCGCCGTTGGCGGTGTCGAACGCGAATCCGGCGATGTTCAACTCGGCGGCGAGTTGCCGCATGTCGCGCTTGCACGCCTCGGCGAAGCTCGTTGCCCAGGGGAATACGACCATTTCGTCGTCGTGACCAGTGACCCACGGTTTGTGGAACTCGATGGGCCGCGCCCCCCCGGTCTTGTCCGGAGTGCGCAGCACGATGGCATCCTTGTAATGTTCGTTGGCGAGCTGTATCTCGCACCAGATATTCGACGGCAGGTAGAACAACATCGCCGCGTTGCAGCGTTTGCCGCGTTCGAAGCGGGCCACTCGCGCCCGCAGGAATTCCTCGCGCGGCAGGAGGCGATCCTTCGACATCGGTCGCGCCGGCTGGTAGTTCCACAATTCCTCGCGGCCATACCAATCGCCCGTGCGTCGAAACGCCGCGTAGCACCACTCCCAATCGCCGTAGAACCGACGGCACATCTCTGGCGAGTTGGCGGTCCATGCCTGATACGTCGCGCCGCCGCCAGACACGCGCGGGTCCACGTCGTCCGGCGCGCAAAACCATTGGGGGAATTCGTCGTAGTAGCGTTGCAGGGCGTCAAGGTGGCCGTAGTCCGCCGGGAACGCGTAAAGCTCAAACTCGACCGTCTCACGCCCGCCCGGCTCCACAACGACGCGCACCGCCTCGCTCAGCCGGCCACTTTGCGGCGTTTCCGCTTCGTAGCGATGTTCGAGCCATGAACAAAGCGTGTCCGGCTTCAACGCCACCGCCACGCCATCGTGCCCGGCCCATGCGCAGGTCATCGGGAACGTGTTGGCCACGTTGTTGCGCAACTGGTTCTCTCCGGGTCGCGCGCCTTCCTTGTAACCATCCCATGTCTTCACCGGCGCCTTGAATTTCACGCCGAACTGGCAGCGCACCTCCAGCGACCGGCTGGCCTTCGAACGGTTCTCAACGGTCACTTGCCAACGCACATGTGCGCGCACGGTATTCAGTTTGTTTCGGATATTGACGGACTTGTCCTGTGCCAGCGAGAGCTTCTGAGGCCCTTCGGTCACCAACACCTCGACCGTGCCAGCTTCGAAATCGCCGGCCTCGCGCAAGCAGCGCGCGACGGCGCGCGCCCGGCTCTCGTCGAGCCGCAGTTCCAGCGCGCCGGCGCGGATGGTGTCGCCCGCCATCGTTTGTGCGAGGCAGAGCCAGACCGCGAGCGACGCGAGTAAACTACTGGATCTCATGCAACTCCACGTCATCGAAACTGACCGTTCCTGTTTTGAAGTACGTGCCGAAGCTGACAGTGATGGCGGTTTCGTCGCCGCTATCGAACTCCATCATTTGATCCAGCCAGCGATTCGTCTCGACGACGCCGGCGGTCCATTTCACCGGCACGAACACCGGCACAAGCGGGTTCTCGTGCGCCGTGTTGAGATACAACCGCTGGTTCAACGTCTTGCCGTGCGCGTAAATCAGCACCTTGCCGGATTCGAGTTTCACCTTCAGTGTCAGCCGGTAGCGCGTGTGTGGTTTGACTCGCACGGTCTGGCCCCAGTAACCGCTCATCGCATCGCTTCGACAGACAATGTGCGCCGCACGCCGGCCGTTGGCGGCATCGTGGGTGAAGCCGTGCTCGAAGTCCTCCATTCTTGCTGAACTGAACCGCCAACCTGTCGGCGCATCCTTCCCTTCCTCGAAGCCTCCGTTGATGATGAGGTTGCGCGGAGAGCTTGCGGTGTCGGCAGCCATGCCGAGCATGACTGCCGCGCAAGCTGCCGCGCCGACAACGAGTGAGCGAAACATGGCGATCATGTGGCTATGCCGTCAGCAAGCCCGCTCCTTCCACGGGCACGCAGACGGTGACGGCGGGTTCGAGGCCGGCGGGTTCGTAGTAGTGGCGTGCCAATTGGTGTTCAACGTCCACCGCCACTTCCTTCTTTGCCAGCACCATGATACAGCCACCAAGGCCCGCGCCGGCCAGTTGCGCGCCCACGACGCCTTCGACCTGGTTGACCAGGTCCACCATCCGGTCCAGTTCCGGCGTGCTGCACGCGTAGCCGCCGGGTTGCAGCCAGAGCTGGGCGCGGCTCACGCGCGAGGGTTCTTCGCTGCGCAAATCCTCGATGAGCGAGTCCAGCCTCGCGTCCGACACGCGCCAGTCCTCCGGCTGCATGCGGCCGTGGGTCCCCAGACCACTGACGCGGTCGCCGTTGTGACTGATCCTCATGAACTGCCCGATCTTCGCAAGGTCGCGGTTTTTCAGGAGGGTTGAGAACAGACGGCTGCGTTCACACTCGGCGATGCCAAACATCACCACGCTGCGCAGCCAGTAGCCGTCGGGCTCTTGGTGCGAGGCGAAGATTTGTTCCAGCCGCGGGCGATGCTGTGGCGCGAGCGTTTCAAGCAATTGCTGGCGCGTCACCGGCTCAGGCAGGGCGCGCAACATCGAGTAAATCTCGCCGACCTTCACGCCGAGCCGCGCCGGGTTCAGGTCGCGCAGGTGTTCGAGCAAGTGCGCATATTGCGGGAAGCGATCCTTCAGCAGCAGAAACCCGATCTCGTAGGTGGCAACTTTTTCGTTGAAGCGGCTGCGCGCGCCGGCGCTCTTGGCGGCGCGGATATGGCTGTTGGCGATCAGCAGCGCAAGGTCCGGCGGGAACTGGGAATTGCCCTCGATGCGGAATGGGAAGAATCCGACATGGGCGACCTTGCCGCGCTGGCTGAACCGGATGGCGGCGTGATCGGACGAGCCGCCGCGGCTGCCGACGAACCATTCGCCTTCGCCGCAGAGGTCCACAAACTGTTGTGCCGTCAGGTCGAACTGGTTGAGCGTCACCGCGGCCGCCGCCGTTGCAACCACGACGGCAGAACTGCTGGAAAGGCCCGCGGCCATCGGCACGTTGCCGCTGACGGCGCAGTCCATGCCGAGCACCTGGACGTGGCGGTTGGATTCCTGAAGGCGGAGGACGGCGGCCTTGACGTAGTTGGACCAGTCGCCCTGGCTGCTGAGAACAATCTGTTGGACGCGCTGCGAGTTGACGTAGTGCAGCCAGTTCTCCCACGTGAGTCCGCCCAGGAGTTCCGCGATGCGAAACTCCTTGTCGGGATGCTGCTGGCTATCGGTGTTGACGAGCCGGACGGTGTCGTCCTTGCGGACCGAGGCGACGATAACCACCTCGCGGTTGATGGCCATGACGTTGACGTAGCCGCCGCGATGGTCCACGTGGCGGCCCATGAGATTCACGCGGCCCGGCGCGCGGGAGATGACCACCTCGCGGTCCTTGCCGTAACGCGTGGCGAACAATTTGAGCGTGGCCAGGATGGCGGCGCGCCGTTCGTCGAGGCTGACGCCGTCGTCGCCATAGAGCGTCGCAAGGTGTGAGCGGAGCTTCGGCGGGAACTTCTCGAACAGCGTGATCCACGTCGATACGGGCTTCAGGATCTTCCGGCTGAGAGGGGAAGGCTTGCCGAGAGGTTTTCCTGCCTGCGCCGCCAGACGCCGGCGCAGCACGCTCTCGACTTGCAGCAGTTCGTCGGGCGAATTGTAACTCAAGACCGCATCGCGGTCGTTGAGGATCATCATCCGCACGCGATGGAGCAGCTCGCCGTCCGGCCCGCGGGTGGTCGCCATGTGGTTGATGGCGTCCGTGAGATAAAATTCGCCCTGCGCGTTGTTGGATTTGAGTTTGCCCAACGTCTCATACATCGGCTGGGCGCGAAATACGTAGAGCGAGATGTTGACGGTCGGCGACGCGGCCTCGATTTGCGCGGCCGTGAAGGCGCGTCCATCCAGCGTCATGGTGCGGCCGGCCGCCTCGATCTGTTGTTTCAGCGCAGCGGCGTTGATCGGACCTTCCTGATCCAGCAGCGCTGCGACGGGGCCAAGAAGCCGCTTGAGTTTGGAAGGATTCGACACTGCGGTTGAGGCGAGCTGACGCAACGGCTCCGGCCGGACGGTCCGTTTGCCGCGCGCCGCGCGGGCCAGCCGTTCCATGAGTTGCGCGCGCTGGATGTCGCTCAACTCGACGTTGCCGAGGATGGCGCCGTCGGCCGTCTGAACAATGCGACCCTCGGTGTCGCCGGTGGCCTTCGCCATCGTCATGAAAGCCAGATCGGCTTTCGTGCTTGCGAAGGTTTCGAGCAGCTCGCTCACCACGCGCGGCTCGATGATTTTGTCGCCCATCGTGACGAACACCGGCCCGCGGTGGCCCATGCGTTCAAGCGCGTTGGCCGCCAACCGCGCGGCATGGCCGGTGCCCATCGGCTCGGCCTGGTAGACAAACATCGCGCCTGGATGCCGCGAGGCGACGGTGTTCATGACATGGGTGGCCATCGCGCCCACCACCACGATGAAGCGCGTGACGCCGGCGGATTCAATCGCGCGCAAGTTGCGGAGGATCGCCGGCTCGCCGGCGATCTCGAAGCAGACCTTGTGGGTGTCGTGGGACCGCATGCGCGTGCCCTGACCGGCGGCGAGCACGACGCAAACGACCTGACGAAGTTCATCGGCGTTCATGATGGGTGGTTCCTATGTCTCCAACCGAACACCATGCGAGGCTAGATTCCGTCGGACGCCAACTCAAGGCGAAAGCGGAAACGGAGGCAAGAGGCTGAAAGTCATCCATCAACAGCCGGTGATGAGTCTGGTTGCTGTGGATGATGGCGAAACGCGTTTTCCTGGCCGGACCCTTCTACGGCGCGGGCTGCAACACATGCCAGACGGTGGCGTCAGCGGCGCGCAGCGGGACGGTCATCCCGGTTTCCTGCTGCGCCAGCTTCAACGAGCGTTGCGGCTGCGGTTGCCCACAACCGTCGAGTGGAATCGCCCGCAACGCCGCAGCACCGGCATCGCGACGCAAGACAATCTCGCCCTCAACGGCTTCGACAAGCAGCGGAGGACCGCCCCATTTGTCGTTGATGCTGGTGCGTTCCTCGTTCCATTCCATGCCGGTGTTCGCGCAGCGGGCGACGGCGACCAGCAGTATTCGTTTTGACTTCGAGAGCGGCTGGCCGTCGAGCGCGGCAAGGCTGACGGCGCAGAACGGCGTCTTGAGTCGAAACTCCGCGTCGGCCGTCTTGAGCTTCTTGCCGCCAATCCAGCCGACGGCGGCCTGCGCGCGTGGCGTGTTGATTGTCAGCCGGCCCGTGCGCTTCTCACCTGATTCCCAGAGCAGTTCACCCGTGTCGCTGGCAATGCGGCCTTCCGGTGGCGTGAAACCGAGGCCGGCGACGCTCGTCGTATGCGGCGCGTCGAAACGCCCGACGCGGAAGCGATGCACCAGCGGCAGCAACGGCGAGAATTCGCCATCGAGGTGGAAGCCGATGCGGTCCCATCGTTTCTCTTTGAGGCTGTCGTAGGTGCGGTTCTCGTCGTAGCTGACCGTGACGAGTTTCTTCGCGGGGCGCACGTCGCCGCGTTGGAACATGAGCGATGCCGTCGGCATCTGGGCCATCTTGCTGACTTCGTTGGCGATGTCAAAGAAGCCCGTGACCTGGTCGCCGCCGAGCAGCGCGTCGTCCCAGCGGTGGTTGAACGTGTAGCCATAGACCGCGTCCCAGTCCTGGAGGCTCGCGTAGGCCGCCAATAGCAGCGGCATCTCGCAGCCGTATTCGTTCGGGAACGGATGGTTGTATTCGCTGACGGTAAACGGTTTGCCAACGACCGATGAACGGCAAAGCTGCGAGATGCAGTTGCCGGGCGGCGCATCGAGCATCGCGGTGTTGCCAATGTCCCAGTCGGTGCGCGACCACGGCTGGCGCGGAAAGCGAGGATGCTGCCAGTAAGCGTGGCAGTCCATCAGGTCGAGCAACGATTCGGCCCGCAGGCACGGCAGACCGTAATTGTGATTGGTGCCCTCGATGAGCGCGCGTACTTTCAGCTCGTCGCGCAGGAAGCGATACATCTCGCGGTTGTAGCGGCTTTCCAGCTCGTAGTAGAACCGGCCCTCGTCGCGGAAACGCGCCACGGTATGGCCCGCAAACTCCTCAGGTTCCAGTCGCCGCACCGTGCCCCGCGCCGGGTCTTCGTTATCGCGCAGGCTGTAGACCGGCGCTTCATGCAAGATCACATCGCTGATCCATGCTGTGCCAGTCGCTTCGCCAAACTGGAAACTGAGCCGCACCTGATCGTCGTCCTCCGGCGCGATGAACGTGAACTGACAGTCGCGCCATTCCGTGCCGACCTCGAAGCGCGAGTTGCCATAGCCTCGATAGGGCGAGCTGTGGCAAACCTCGGCGCCAAGTTGACGTGTCGCCAGGGCACGTGCGCGAAACGCAACGCGATACTTCATCCCCTTTTGCAGCTTCAGTGGACGCTGCGTGAGCATGATGTGCCACGGCGTGCTGTCCACGGTTGTGACGGTGACTTTCGCGCATGGTTTGCCGTCGGGCGCCTCGCGCGTCGCTTCGAGCCTGGCTGTGGCCGATTGCTGCTTGGAAAGCTCCCAGCCTTCGCCGCCGCCGCTGAAGTCAGCGTTCTTCAGCAATTGCGCGCCCGGAAGTCGCGCCCCATCCTGCCACCCTGCGGCGAGCATCTCGCGCGTCGGGTAACGCTTTGCAAGCCATTGGTTGTAGAAGTGCGTGAGTTCCTCCCCGTAGTAGGGCGGGATGTCGGCCCATGTGCCTGTGTTGCGCTGGGTCTGTTTCCCACGCAGGAAGCCGCTGGTCCAACCTCCGAAGAGCGAGTTCTCGTTGGTCAACTCGATGATGATGACGGCGGGGTCGTCGGCGTAGGTGTGACCGGTGTAGGAATTGCGATGACCGAGCAGCTTGCGGGCGTAATCCTTTTGCAACTCGATCATGCGCGGGTCGAAGAGGACACAGTACTTGGCGTAGCCGAGGGATTCGGTTTGCGGCAGGCCGTCGCCGGGCGTGAAGTGACGGCCGACGTGGAGGTTGAAGTTGATATAGATGCCGCGCTTCTCCAGTTCGGCGATCATCCGGTCGAGCTTGTCGAGTTGCTCGGGGTCGAAATGCTGTGTATCAGGCGCATTCTTTGCGAAAAGCGTCTTGCCCCAATGGGAGTCGAGACCGTGGAAGCGGACGAGGTTGAAGCCGAACTTGGCGAGCCGGTCGGCGGCGCGGGGCGCAACTTCAGGCGGCGGACAGCAAGCTTCGCCGGAGAGGTTGGTGGCCCAGAAGCGAGTGCGTTTGCCGTTCTTGAAGGCGAGGTGGCCGTCGCGCACCGTGATCGGGCCGTGTTTGCCGGCGGGCGCGTCGAGCAGGAAGCGGGCGTCGGCAACCGCGCCCGGCGGCGCTTCCCACGGCAGATGGAACGGCACCCATGGTTCCGATTCCGCCGCGGCACACGCATGGCACGAAAACATCGCCAGGATTACGGTAGTCCACACACTTCGTGCGCTGAGCTTCATGATCGTCTCCGTGTTGAAGCCTGGAAGCCGGGGTCGTGCCGGCAAGGGCGCCGGCACTACACAGCGAATCTGGATTTCCGGGCTTACTTATCCAACGTGTCGCCGGCCAGGGACTTCTCCAGATTGAGATCGCGCGAACGGCCGAGTTCGAGCGTCTTGCGATAGTGGAACTTGGCTAGGCCGAGGAAGGGCGGTTTCTGCGTCGCGTAAATGACGGAGAGATTGTAGTGGGCGTCGGCGTAGTCCGGACGCATCTCGATGGCGCGGCGCAATTCCTGTTCAGCAGCAGAGCGCCAGCCCTTCTTCCAGCAAGCGATGCCGAGATAGTTGTGGGCTTCGACGTTGCCGGGATTGAGCTTGAGGGCGCGTGTCAGCTCCTCGATGGCGTCGTCGGTGCGTTCCTGCTTGAAGTAGATGATGCCGATGGTGGCGTGGGAGTAAGCGTCGTTGGGCGCAATTTGAATCGCGCGATTGAGGAGATGCTCGGCTTCTTCGAGCCGGTCCTGCTGGAAGCGGATGACGGCGAGGTTGGAGAGGCCGAAGAGATTCTCCGGGTCGCGCTTGAGGATCTCACGGTATTTGACGGCGGCCTCTTCAAACTTCTTCTGGCTGAAGAGATCACGGGCTTCGTCCACCAGCGGTTTCAGGTCCGCCGAGATTTCCGGCGCAGCAGAACGCGCAGCGGCTGTTGGCGGAGCCGCCGGCTGTGACGTGCCGGTGGGGACGACGGCTGTTGGCGAAGTCGTCGTCTGCGGCGGGCTGGTGCGCGCGGCGGCTGTTGGTGAAGTCGTCGTTTGCGATGGGCTGGTACGCACGGCACTGTTGGTGGAGTTGTTGGCGACACGAGTCGTTTCAGGCGCAGGCGCGGCCTGCACAGACTTCGGCGCGGGCCGGGGCGGGATGCTCGCGGGCACATCGAGCGCGGCGACTTGCGCCAACGCGCGTTCCTTGGCGCGGTGGACGTTGGCATTGATCTCGCCGCTAACACTGTCGCTGCCGGTTTGCTGGACGAGCACTTCGGTCCGTTTCAAGAACGCCTCTTCTTCCGGCGAGAGCTTGCGGCTGGTCATCTCAAGCACGCTCACCTGATGTTTCAACTCGCCATATTTCTTCTCCAGCGACGCCAGCTTTTTACGGTCGGCGGCGGTGTTCTGGGTGATCTGTTGATACTCCGCCGTTTTCTTCTCGATTGCCAGCTGGAGCACGTCTCTTTCCTTCACAAGTGTCACCCGGTTCTTGGCGGCGTCGGTGGCGCGGCTTTCGGCTTCCTCCAACTTCCGTTTCAACTCCTCAACCTGGGTCACAGCGGTGCGGTCGGCCTTGGTTCGGTCGGCAGCAGCGCGACGTTCAGATTCTGCCAGCTTCTGTTTCAACTCTTCGACCTGGGCCACAGCGGCGTGGTCGGCTTTGGCACGGCCTTCGGCTTCTTCCAACTTTCGTTTCAAACCTTCGACCTGGGCCGCAGCAATGTGGTCGGCCTTGGCACGGTCGACAGCGGCGCGGCGTTCGGTTTCCGCCAGCTTCTGTTTCAACTCCTCAGCTTGGGCAACAGCGGCTTGGTTGGCTTTGGCGCGGCCTTCGGCTACCTCCAGTTTCCGTTTCAACTCCTCGGTTTGGGCCACAGCGGCGGCATCAGTTGGGGCACGATTGGTGGTGGCACGGCGTCCGGCTTCTTCCAGCTTCCGCTTCAGTTCCTCGACTTGGGCAGCCGCGGCTTGGTTGGCTTTGGCGCGGCCTTCGGCTTCCGCCAGTTTCCGCTTCCACTCCTCGACCTGGGCAGCCGCGGCACCGTCGGCTTGGGCACGATCGGTGGCGGCACGGCGTTCGGATTCCTCCAGTTTTCGCTTCAACTCCTCGACTTGGGCGGCAGCAGCAACGTCAGCGGCGGACACCGCGGATGGCTTCGCGGGCTTGCGGCGCGCGTCGGCCAGTTGCATTTCGGCTTCCTTGAGCTGTTGTTTGAGCTGCTCGAATTGCGCGGCCGATTCGCGTTCGCGATTCATTGCGGCAGCGACGAGAGCTTCGGCCTTGCTCATCGAGAGACGGAGATCGGTGTTGGTCTTCTGGAGTGGGGTGAGGTTCTTGACCTGATCCTGTGCGTGGTTGACCTCAAGATTCTTGTCGGCGAGTTCTTTGCGAAGCTTCGCGACCTCGGCATCCTTGCGCTGGGCTTCGGTGAGCTGGGTCTTCACTTCCTGAAGTTGCTGTTTGAGCTGATCAATTTGCGCGGACGATTCTTGTTCGCGGTTCTTGCCGAGGGTGATGAGCGACTCGACCTTGTCGAGCGAGAGGCGGAGGTTGACGTTGGATTTCTGGAGAGCGGCCATGTCTTTGATCTGCAACTCCGCTTGGGCGGCTTCCTGGCTCTTGGTGACGAGCGCCTGTTGCTTGGCAATGATCTGCTGGTCCTTGGCGGCAAGCTCTTCGCGGATCTTCGCAATTTCCGCCTTCGTGGCGGTGAGTTGGTCGGTCAGCGGCATGAGTTGGGCTACCTTGGCGGCCTTGTCGCGCGCGTCGTTTCGGACGGTGGTAAGCTCAGTGGAGAGCTGTTTGCTTTCGGAGCGCAACGCCTCGATGGTGCGGGCCGATTGAGCCAGTTGCTCGGTGAGCGTCTTCGTCTGGCTGGCTTCAAGCGCGGATGGGCCGGCGGAGAGACGCTGGTCTTTCTCTTGAAGCTGGCTGAGCAGCGAGGAGCGCTCGGCCTGCAATCGCGCAAACTCCTGCCGCGATTGTTCCCACTGTGCGCGTTCGGCGAGCAGTTGCTGCAGTTGTGAACGCAACGTCGCAATCTGGTCGGTCATCTCCGTCACGCGCTGGGCGTCGGTACTGGGCAACGGCACAGGCGGCGGCGTCTGGTGTTTATCCCCAATGAATTGCTGCAACTGCTTCCGCATGTCGGCCAGTTCGGACTCCAGTTTTTTCACCTGCGCGTTTTCGGCTTCGGCGCGTTTTGGCTCGGGCGCGGGAATTGGCGCAAGAGCCGGAGCTGGCGCTGGCGCTGGCGCAACCACCGGTGCCGGCGCCGGTGCCGGCGTGGCAGCGCGTTCGGCTTGCATGCGTCGGACTTGTTCGCGCAGACGTTCCAATTCCTGTGAAAGATCGGACGGAGGCTGCTTCTGCTCGGTCCCGCCGGCAACGGTGCCCGCTGCGGGTGATGGCGGCATGGTCCGCGGCGAGGCGGTAGCGGCGGGCGTCTTTGCGGGCGCGTCGCCGGCAAGGCGCGTTTTGGCCTCGTCGATGCGTTGGTTGCAGTAGCGCTCGCGGAAATTGATGATGTGCGGGTTCCAGTCGGGCTGGACGGATTGGATGTCCTTGAGGATGGTCAGCGCGTCCTTGTAGCGGGTCTGGGCGGCGGTGTAGTCGCCTTTATCAAATGCGCTGTCACCTTCCTGAATCTGGAGGTAGGCGCGCAGGAAGAGGTCGGAAGCGTCACGCGCCGGCGCGGCTGCGAACAGCGGCCCGCACTGGGTGAAAACCGCCGCCGCGAAAACTGCGAAAACAACTAGTTTTTTCATGAAATTGCGCCGCGGACTGTAGCGAAAGCCGCTGGCTAATGCAAGGATTTCACCAGACTCAACCATAAGATGGCAAGACCGCAGTTGATATTCTTGCCTGACTGGGCGAAGTTAGGTGAGTTCTCAACACCACAAGCACACTTGGAGGCATTGTTTCATGACTACGCCTGAAAGCTCTTCATCCGGTTCCACGCCACGCCGCGGAAAGAAATGGTTGTTCATTTTGGGAGGTTTGTTGGCAGTTCTCGTCCTGCTGATCCTGTTGATGCCGGTCATCACCAATGCGGTCGTCCGACCGAAGGTTGTTGAGGCGTTGCGCGACTCGCTCAACGGCGAACCGACGATCGGCCGGTTGTCGTTCTCGCTATTCAGTGGACTGGAGCTTGAGGACCTGCGCATCGGCAATCCGGCCGGGTTTTCCGCCGGGCCGTGCGTCACCGTTGATCGCATCACAGCCGACCCCAACCTGTTGGCGCTGCTGGGTGGCAAAGTGGTCCTCAACGGCAGTCTTCACGTTGTGAAACCGCAGGTCTTTATCGAGCAGGATGACAAGGACCGGATCAACTTCGCCTGCCTGGCGAAGAAACCAAAGCGAGCCGTCCCGACTGCGCCGGTTGCTCCGCCTTCAGCGCCACCCGCAGCGGAAACGGCCATGGCGGCGCCGATCGTCGTCGCGAGCCTGCTCATCGAAAACCTGGGTATCAGCGTCAAAACACCGGCGTTGCCGCAACCCGTCGCGTTGTCGCCGCTGCGGGTTGAGACGCGTGTGGACTCACTCGACAAACCAGTGACATTCGTCATCAGGAACGCGGATGGATCGCTCGACGTGAAGGCCCAAGTACTCGTTGCGAGCGGCGGCAAGATCGATATTGCCAATATGAAGGCCGAACTTGACTACGCCATTACACCGGCGTTGCTGGCGCCGTTGACACCGCTGTTCGGCTCGGTCGGGTCGGTGAAGAAATTCGAGGGCACATTTGCCGGCTCGGGTCGTCTCACACTCGACGGTATGGCAAAGCCTTCCGGCAAAGGCCAGATCACGCTCGATGTGCCGCAGGTTACACTCCTGCTTGCCAGCCGTGGCACGAACGTCATCCGGACCCTCAAGCCGGGCGCGATCCGGTTCGCTTACGATTTCAAAGCGCGCGACGCCCGCCAGACGGACCTGGATTTGCAACTCGTGTCACCGGCCGCGTCGGTCGCACTCAAGGGTGTGGCGACAGCCGACCCGGCAGCGCCGGCATTGCAGGGCGACGTGACGGTGCAGGCGGACATCGGGGCGCTGGCTGAGCGGTTTCCCGGCGTCATTGCCACCGGGCGAAAGTTGCAGGGTCGCATCACGGGCGGCATTCAGGGCCTCAAAGCCTCCGCCAAAATCATCGAGGGCAACCTCGACATTCGTGGCGAGGGTCTTGCTGAAACCGGGCCGGATGGCGCGCTGGTGCCGTTGGTGAAAGAGCTCGCGGCGCGGCTGCGGCTCGCGGTGAATATCGAGAAAAGCATTTATCACATCGAGGACCTCAAAGCGCACATGGACGACGCGCTCGACGCCAAGGGCCGGCTGCAGTTTGAAAAGAAAGGCGCTGGCTCCGCGTTGGAGGTTGATCTGCACGCTTCCGCCGATCTTGATGCGCTGATGGCAAAGGCGCGACGGTTCACCGACCTGATTCCGCCGACGCTGCCGCTGTCTGGCCGTGTGAATGCCCACCTGATCGTTCCGCCCGAAACAAGCGGCCAGGCCGGCACGCCGATAAGTCTTCAGGCCGAGATCAACGGACTCAAAACATCGGGTGTCCAGATTCCCGACGGCAAACTGGAACTGACCGGCGTCGGCTCGCCCGGCTGGACAAAGGTCGAGTTCAAATCGGTCAGCCTTGTGGCGAGGGTCCTGCCGTCGGGCGCGGCGGCGGGCCGGCAACCGCTGGAAATCAAAGTGGCTGGCCGCGGCACGACGGATTTCGGCGCGGGTCGCTACGAGGTGCCGGAACTGCGCGTGACCATGCCCGGCGCGACGTTTGCCGCAGCCGCATCTGTAGTGCTGCCAAAGGGAGGCGATATCGGCGCGGCGACAGTGCAGCTAGCTGCGAATGCCGCTGGCAACGTTCAACCGTTGTTCGATCTCGCGCGCATCTGGGGCGTGTCGCTCGAAGGCATGGACGGCAGCGGCAGCGTCACCGCGCAGTTTCAAGCCGACGGCACGCTCGCCCAGCTTTCGGTGAAGAAGCTGCACGCCGAGGTGAAGGATCTTGCAATGACGGGGCCAAAGGCGCCGTCCGCCATCCGCTGGCCGCAGACGTTGACCTGTGACATTGTCACAACAGTCAACGCGGTCGATCCGTTGAAGACGCCCATCGAGATTTTCTCCGGCGCGGCGCGAATCGCCGGCATCGAGATTGCGTCACTGAAAGGCAAACTCGCGCTCGATCCGAACAGCGACCAGAGCGATTTGCAGATGGCCGGTTCGCTGGACCCGGTGGCGCTGGTGGCGGCTGCGCCCGGTTATTTCAAGGGTGCGACCGTGGCGGGCGGAGCAGGCCCGTTTGAGATGCGATTGCGCGGCGCGTTGTTGGGCGCGAAACAGGAAATCGCCGCGAAGCTCGACCTGCCGGAGACGACGCTGAAGCCGGCCAAGCTGGCTGGCGGGCCTATCTCGCTCGGCAAACCGTCGCTCGATGTGCAGGCCAGCCTCGATTCGGCGAGTGGCGCTTATCGCGTCACTCGCGCCAGCCTGAAGACGGCGCTGGCCAACCTCGACGCGCAAGGCAACGTTGCCCTCGATGCGCAGGGCAAGCTGGCCACGCTGGAGGGCCACCTTGAAGGCGCGGCCGACCTCACCACGCTGGGCACCGTGGCCGTCGCAGTCGGCGCTCTCACCAACAACACCGAGCTGGCGGGCAATCTCAAGGTTGCCGCGGATGTCAAGGCCAGCGGCGGCGCGTTTCCCTACACGGCCACGCTCACGGGCCAGAATATCCACTTTAAAGGCCCGCAAACCAAGGGCATCGCGATTGATGAGCCGGAGCCTGTTGCGAAGCTGACCGGCACATTCGCGAACACGAAGGATGGATTCACCGTTTCCATCGCAACCGGCAGCGAACTGCGTGCCCAGGTCGCGCGCGGTGTTGTCAACGGCACCATCCGCTCGCGGGCCAACCAGCCATTGTCCGCCGAGAACCTCGTCGCCGATCTGACCTACGACCCGGTGCGGTTGAAGCCGCTGTTGACGGCGTTTGAGGCCGGTGAAATCCGCGGCACGGGAGCACAGCCCGCATCCATCGCGTTCACCGGCCCGCTTTCACCCGGCACGGATACGCTCGCATGGCTCGGCGACATCTCGCTCGCTGCCAAGCTCAGCTACGGAACCTACGTCTATACCGATGTGACCATTGAGGGGCCGCCCATCGCCATTGAGATGAAAGGCGGGCGGCTTCCGCTGGACTACGCATGCAAGATCAACGGCGGCGCCACATCCTTGAAAGGCGACGTGGACGTGAACAAGCGCACGCACTTGACGTTGTCGGCGAAGGATATCGGGTTGACCCTCGGCTTGGTGCGGTTCCTTGGCCTCCTCGAGAAAGGCGCGATTCAAGGAACCGCATCGCTCGACGCGGACGTGACCTACGACGGGCCGCTGCCGTTGCCGAAGCCGGCCAACCTGACGGACCTGCTCACCGCCAAGCTGACAGGCAAAGGAAGTTTCATGGCCAAGAACCTGCGCATCCAAGGCGTGCCGATGCTGGCCGAGATTACGAACTTTGTGGGCCAGGGACAGACGGACGCTGTCGGCGACATCCAGCCGACGAACTTCGTCATCGAGCGCGGCGAGTTTCGAATGGACAAGGCCGTGATGCATCTCAGCGGATTGGAACTCACGCTTGCGGGCACGGTGCGGTTCGACCAGACGCTCAATATGCAGGCCGGGCTGCCGATGCCGAAGAAAATCCGCGATGCCAATGCTAGCGTCGCCCAGTATTTGCCGGCAACGATCACTGTCCCGGTGCGTGGCCGGATCGGCGCCACGCAAATAGACTACAACGCGGCTGCGTCTGCGGCGTTGGGAGAAGCGGGAACGAATGCTCTCAAAAGCAGAGCCGGCGATCTCATGAAGGGATTTTTCGGCGGGAAGAAGTAAACCGGTGGTCATCTCTGCCAGGGCTTCGGCCGCCAGGGATGAATCGGAACCGGTTCGTTAGCGGCTCAGTGTTCCCTTGGTGCTCGGCACGCCTTGGACGCGCGCGTCGCGCTGGCAGGCGAGATCCAGCGCCTTCGCAAGCGCCTTGAACACGCCCTCAATCATATGGTGTGCATCGCGGCCGGATTGAATGACGATGTGCAGGTTCATTGCCGCGCTGGTAGCGAAGGCGCGTAGAAACTCTTCCACGAGCTGTGGCGTGAACCGCTGGCTCGCCGTGCGGCCGATCACTGCGCCACCGGCCTTCAGCAGGCGCTTGCCTTCATAGACCAACACCGGCCGGCCGCTGAAATCGAGCGTTGCCTCCACACGCGCTTCGTCCATCGGCACGCGCGACCAGCCGTAGCGTTTGATGCCGCGCTTGTTGCCGAGCGCCTGTGCAAACGCCTGCCCCAGCGCAATGCCGCAGTCCTCGACGGTGTGATGAAAATCGATCTCGATGTCGCCTTTGCAACGCAACCGCAGGTCGCAGAGCGAGTGCTTTGCCAGCAGCGTCAACATGTGGTCGAAGAACGGGATGCCGGTCTTCACGTTGCCCTTGCCGTGACCGTCCACGCTGAGCGTCAGATCAATCTTGGTCTCTGCCGTGTGGCGTTTAATTTTTGCGATGCGTTTCATTGGACCTCCGCCAGAATGCTCAACGTTGCCGCGAGCAGCTTATCCGTTTCCCCGTCCGTGCCGATGGTAATCCGCACCCGGTCGCGCACACGCGGGTCGCTCCACCAGCGCACCAGGATGTTCCGCGCGCGCAGCGCCTCGTAGAATGCTTGCGCTGTCAGCTTCGCTGGCGGCTTTGCGAACAGGAAGTTGGTCGCGCTCGGCAGCACGTCGAAGCCCATCGCTCGCAGCGCGTCGCGCAACCGCTCACGCGTCGCCTTCACGCGCCGGACGTTCACGGCGAAATGCGCACGGTCGCCGAGCGCCGCCAGTGCCGCCGTCTGGCTGAGCCGGTTCACGTTGTAGCTGTCCTTGACCTTCATCAGCCCCCCGATGAGCGCCTTGTGGCCGATGGCGAAGCCGACACGCATTCCGGCGAGCGAGTAGCTTTTTGAGAGTGTGCGAGCCACCAGCGCGTTGCGGTATTTCTTCACGAGGCGGAGCGCGTTGTCGTCTGCGAAGTCCACATAGGCTTCGTCGATCAGCACGACACCTCGCGAGGCCGCGCAGAGCCGGTCCAGCGTTTTCGTCGGCACGGCGACACCGCTCGGGGCGTTGGGGCTGGTGACGAGCTTCAGCGGCGCGCGCTCGCGGAAAAGCCGCTCCGGCAGCGTGAAGTCGGGATTCATTTCAAGTTCCAGCTTCTTCGCGCCCTGGATGTCGGCAAGAACCGGATACAGCGAGTAGCTCGGCATCGCGTAAACCACACGCTGGCCGTCGTCAACGAACGCGCGCAACGCCAGCGTCAGCACCTCGTCGCTGCCGTTGGCGACGAGAACCTGCTCCGGCTTGAAGCCGTAAAGCGCGGCGATCTTCACCTGAAGCGCGTTCGAGACCGGATCGGGATAAAGCCGCAGCGTAGCGCCGTCGCCGATCGCTTTGCGAAGGGCCGCGGCGACCTTGGGCGACGGTGGATACGGGTTCTCGTTGGTGTTGAGTTTGACGAGGCCGGCGACCTTCGGCTGCTCGCCCGGCACGTAAGCGTGCAATCGCTCGATGTTGGGACGGAGATAGCTCATGGCTCGAACCGGATGCTGGCCGAACGGCCGTGCGCGTCGAGACCCTCGGCAGCGGCAAACTGCCCGATGGCAGCCACCGATTTCCGCAGTGCCTCGCGTGAATACTCGACGACGCTGGTGCGGCGCTGGAACTGGTCCACCGTCAGCCCGGCAAAGATGCGGCCTGCGCCACCGGTTGGCAACTCGTGGCTGGGCCCGGCGACGAAATCACCCGCGACAGTCGGGCTGAACGGCCCGATAAAAATCGCACCGGCAGTCGTCAGTCTTGACAATAGCTTGCGCGCATCGCGGCAGTGCAGTTCGAGGTGCTCCGGCGCGATGCGGTTGGCGATGTCAGCGGCCTGCGCGAGCGAGCCGACCCGCACCGCGACGCCGCCTGCGGCGAGCGTTTTTTCAATGAACTCGCGCCGCGAGAGCGTCGTCAGTTGCTGCGCAACGGCTGCTTCGACAGCAGCGACAAGTTTCCCGGAAGTCGTGACGAGGAACACGCGCTCATGGCCGCTGCCGTGCTCGGCTTGTGCGAGAAGGTCGGCGGCGACGAGCCTTGGATTGGCCGAATCGTCGGCGATGACGAGCAGCTCGCTGGGTCCGGGCAACAAGTCCACGCCGACATGGCCGAACAGGAGCCGCTTGGCCGCGACGACATAGGCATTGCCGGGACCGAAGACCTTCGCGACGCGCCCGATGGTCGGCGAGCCGAACGCCATCGCCGCAATGGCTTGAGAGCCGCCGAGTTTGTAGACTTCGGTTGCACCGGAGAGTTTCAGGCCGAAGAGGATCGCGGGATTGACACGGCCATCCTTGCCGGCGGGCGTGCAGACAACCCGTTGCGGGCAGCCGGCAATGCGCGCGA
>JBAZIR010000042.1:0-22801 GCA_041651735.1 Verrucomicrobiia bacterium
CCGCTGTTGTTTCTGGTTGCCAAAGCCGAGTTGCACGGCGTTGTATTTGTCTTTGCCCTCCTTGGTTTTCACCTGGAGCACTGTGCAAGGGCCGACCTCCAACACCGTCACGTCGCGCAGGTTTCCCTGCGGATCATAGACCTGGGTCATTCCCAATTTTTTAGCGATTAGTCCAACGGACATGGTTTCGTTTCAGGTTAAATCTTGATGGTAATATCCACACCGGCCGGCAGGTTGAGCTTCTTCAGCTCGTCCACCGTCTTCGCTGTGGGGTCAATAATCTCCAAGAGTCGCTTGTGGGTGCGCATCTCGAAAGTCTCCATGGACTTCTTGTCCGAATGGACCGAGCGGTTCACAGAATGCCGCCAGAGTTCCGTCGGCAAAGGGATGGGGCCGCTGACCTTGGAGCCAGTGCGGCGTGCAGTCTCGACTATCTCGGCCACCGAGGCGTCGAGCAGGCGATAGTCGTAGGCTTTCAGCCGAATACGAACACGTTGGGTTTGAGTCTCAGCCATAATCAAAGAACAGGTTTAACTGCGTCTCCGGGTGGATTGGTCGCCGCGCTGCTCCAGAATCTGCTTCTGAATATTCGACGGCACCGGCTCGAAATGGCTCGGTTCCATCGAGTAGCTGGCGCGGCCTTTTGACAGCGAGCGGATGTCGGTGGCGTAGCCGAACATCTCGGCCAGCGGCACCTGTGAATTGACAACAACAATGTTCTCGCGCGGCTCGATGTTCTGCACGATGCCGCGGCGGCGGTTGATGTCGCCGATCAGATCGCCTTGGTAATCAACAGGCGTCAACAATTCAACCTGCATGATCGGCTCAAGAATGATTGGGCCGGCTTGCTTCACAGCTTCCTTCAACGCGAAACTGCCAGCGAGTTGGAACGCCAGTTCGTTGGAGTCAACGTCGTGATAGCTGCCATCCAAAATGCTGACTTGTACATCCACCAACGGGTAGCCTGCCAACACACCTGTGTTGCACGCCTCTTCAATGCCGTAGATAGCCGCCGGAATATATTCTTTTGGAATGCGACCGCCGGTAACTTTGTTCTCGACGATGACACCTTTGCCGCGCTCCAACGGCTCGATTCTGATAATCACGTGTCCATACTGACCACGGCCACCGCTTTGGCGGATGAACTTGCCTTCGCCATCGGCGCCCTTGGTGATGGCTTCACGATAGGCGATCTGCGGCTTGCCAGAGTTCGCCTCCACCTTGAACTCGCGGAACATGCGATCACGGATGATTTCCAGATGCAACTCACCCATGCCGCTGATGATGGTCTGCCCCGTCTCCTGGTCAGTCTTGACGCGGAACGTCGGATCTTCTTCCGACAATCTCTGCAAGGCAACACCCATCTTCTCCTGGTCAGCCTTCGTCTTCGGCTCGACAGCCATCGAAATGACCGGTTCCGGGAACGTTGGCGGCTCCAATGCTATCTCCGCTTCCTCGTCGCAGAGAGTGTCACCGGTCGTCACATTGCGCAACCCGATGATCGCACCGATGTCGCCAGAGTAAATACAATCAATCTCCTGACGTTTATCAGCTTGAATCTGCAGCAAGCGACTGATGCGCTCGCGCTTGCCACTGCGAGAATTGTAGATGGTTTGACCCTTTTCCAGCTTGCCGGCATAACAACGGAAGAATACCAACCGACCGACGAATGGGTCACTCCACAACTTAAAGGCGAGCGAGACAAACTTGCCCTTGTCGTCAGGCACGGCGTGCTTCTCTTCTTTCGTATGCGGGTCAATCCCTTTGACTTCTGGCACTTCCAGCGGACACGGCAGGTAGTCAATCACCGCATCCACCAGAGGCTGCACACCCTTCTTCCTAAAGGCGCTGCCGCCAGCCACCGGGACGAACTTGTTGGCGATCGTCTGGCGGCGGATTGCCGCCTTCAGCTCCGCAACCGGAGGTTCTTGTTCTGCGAGAAAGTATTCAGCAATCTTGTCGTCAAGGTTCGCAACAGCCTCGATCAAGTCATGCCGCAGCTTCTTTGCCTGCTCAACCAACTCTGCCGGAATATCCGCGATTTGATAGCGAGTGCCCTGTTGGGCCTCATTGGTTTCCGTGTCAGGCCATAGGTAAGCGCGCTGGTTCACCACGTCTATCACGCCCTGCAAATAGTCTTCCTTGCCAATCGGCACCAGGATCGGCCATGCGTTGGCGCCAAGCTTCTTGCGGATGTCGTCGAGCGCCTTCTCGAAATTCGCGCCGACCCTGTCCATCTTGTTCACAAAAGCGATGCGGGGCACATGATACTTGCTGGCCTGCCGCCACACCGTCTCGCTCTGCGGCTGCACGCCGGCCACACCGCAGAACACGGCGATGGCACCATCGAGCACGCGCAGGGAGCGTTCCACCTCAGGGTGAAATCCACGTGGCCCGGCGTGTCAATGATGTTCACGCGATGCTGGATGTTCGTCCAAAGCTTGTGAATGCTCTCTTCTTCTTTCGGCTTCCAGAAGCAAGTGATGGCGGCGGCGGTAATCGTAATGCCACGCTCGCGCTCCTGCTCCATCCAGTCGGTGACCGTGTTGCCGTCATCCACGTCGCCAATGCGGTGGATCATGCCGGTGTAGAACAGGATGCGCTCCGTCAGCGTCGTCTTGCCCGCGTCAATGTGGGCGGCGATGCCGATGTTGCGCGTGTATTCCAAGGGATACTCGCGATCGGGCGAGTTCGCGCTCGACAACTTCCCTGTTTGTTTCACTGCTTCAGCCATGTTTCTAATCCTTAGCCTAAAGACAAAAATACGCTCGGCTCAGCGATCTCGTTTCGCAGCCTTGCGCCGTTTAATTTTCCTACCACCGGTAGTGAGCGAACGCGCGATTGGCCTGCGCCATTTTGTGCATGTCATCGCGTTTCTTCACCGCATTACCGGTGTTGTTGTAAGCGTCCAAAATCTCCGCCGCGAGCGCTTCGCGCATCGGCATTGCCTTGCGCCCGTCAGCATAATCCACCAGCCATCGCAACGCGAGCGACACCTGCCGCTCGTGCGGCACTTCCATTGGCACCTGGTAGGTTGCGCCACCGACCCGGCGGCTTTTGACTTCCAGCTTGGGGCGGATATTGTCTATCGCCTTCTGCAAAATATCGATCGGGTTCGAATTCTCGATCTTCTGGGCCACTTGCTCGATCGCCCCGTAAACGATTCGTTCGGCGGTGGTTCGCTTGCCACTCTGCAAAACCTTGCTGATGAGCACAGTTACCAGCGTGCTGCCGTGACGCACGTCCGGCCTCAGCTCTCTTTTTGTTGCTCGATGTCTGCGTGCCATAGTTGCCGTATCTCGTTTACTTCTTTGCTTCCGCCGCCGTTGCCGAACCCTTGGCTCCAGCCGCCGCACCCTTCGGGCGCTTGACTCCGTATTTGCTGCGGCTGCGACGGCGTTTCTCCACGCCTGTCGCGTCCAGGGTGCCGCGCACAATGTGATAGCGCACACCCGGCAAATCCTTCACACGTCCGCCGCGCACCAGCACGATGGAGTGCTCCTGCAAATTATGCCCCTCATCCGGAATGTAGGCAATCACCTCAAATCCGTTGGTCAGGCGAACCTTTGCCACCTTACGCAACGCTGAGTTGGGCTTCTTGGGCGTGCGCGTCATCACCTGCAAGCAGACGCCGCGGCGAAATGGCGCGCCATCCAGCGCAGGCGCTTTTGACTTCACCTTTATCTCGCTGCGTCCTTTACGAATCAATTGGTTGATCGTCGGCATTTTCTTATTCAGTTTTCGTTCTGAAACGGAGCGCGCCAGATTATAGAAGGCGGCCAGGATTTCAAGAAGTTATTCACAATTATTTTACTTTTGTTGTTTTCTACGCTGCCGGCTGGCTCTTTAACAGTGCCGCGGCCTCTGTCAGCGATGGCAAGGCCTCCTCTACCGGCTCACCCAGCAGGCTGATCTTGAGGTTGCGATGCAACGGGAAACCCGATCCTGCCGGAATCAAGTGGCCCATGATCACGTTCTCCTTGAACCCACGCAGGTAATCCACCCGGCCCAGCGACGCTGCATCCGTCAACACCCGTGTGGTGTCCTGGAACGACGCCGCGCTAATGAAGCTGTCGGTTTCCAATGACGCCTTCGTCACGCCCAACAGCACCGGCTGTGCCTCTGCCGGCTTTCCACCCGCCTCGATGATACGCTTATTCTCGTCCTCGAATTCGATGCGCTCGATCTGTTCGCCCCAGAGGAACTTCGTGTCTCCCGGATCGGTGATGCGCACCTTGCGCAGCATCTGGCGGACAATCGTCTCGATGTGCTTGTCATTGATCGTCACACCTTGCAGACGATAGACTTCCTGCACTTCGTTGAGCAGATACTCCTGCAACTCCTGCGGGCCGCATACGTCGAGAATTTCGTGCGGCACGACCGGACCTTCGGTAAGTTGCTGGCCTTTGCGGACGTAATCGCCCTTCAGCACAATGATCATCTTGCCCGGCGGAATCAGATGCTCTTCCTCCGCGGCTGTCTTCGGGTCGCGCACGACGAGGTGCCGCTTGCCACGCACCATGCCGGCAAAATCGACAATGCCGTCAATCTTGGCGATCTCCGCCGCCTCTTTCGGACGGCGCGCTTCAAACAGCTCAGCCACCCTCGGCAGACCGCCGGTGATGTCCTTGGTCTTCGCAATCTTGCGCGGCGTCTTGGCGAGCAGCGCGCCCGCCGCGACTTTCTGGTTCTCCTTGACGACGATATGCGCGCCGGCAGGAATCGAATAGTTCGCAGCCACCTGGCTCGACTCGTCGCGCAGAATGACCTGCGGATGCAAGTCTTCCTTGTGTTCCACGATAACGATGGAAGGCATGCCCGTGGCCTCGTCGAGTTCCTTCTTCATCGTGACGCCTTCGATGACGTCATGGAACGAAACGGTGCCGGCCCTCTCGCAAAGGATCGGCACGTGGTATGGATCCCACTGACAGAACACGTCGCCTTTTTTGACCTTGCCGTCGTCAGCGACCGCGAGCACGGAGCCGATGACGATGTTATAACGCTCCAACTCACGACCATCATCGTTTGTGATGATGACCTGACCGTTCTTGTTCAGAACGATATGCGAGCCTTCCTGGCTCTGCACCGTGCGCAAGTCCACATACTTGACGACACCGTCGTTCTTGGCCTTGATCTGCGGCTGCTTGAACACCTGGCTCGCCGTGCCACCGATGTGGAACGTCCGCATCGTGAGCTGCGTGCCCGGCTCACCAATGCTCTGCGCGGCAATGATGCCGATCGCTTCGCCGAGCTTCACCGGCTGGCCAGTGGCCAGGTTGCGGCCGTAGCAGCGGGCGCAACAACCCTCGCGCGTCTCGCACGTGAGCACCGAGCGGATGTGAACCTTCTCAATACCCGCTTTGTCGATCGCTGCGGCGATTTCCTCGGAGATCTCCTGGTCGGCCTTGACGATGGCTTTATTCGTCAGCGGATCCTTGATGTCATCCACCGCGGTCCGGCCGATAATACGCTCCGGAAGCTTGACGATTTCCTCGTCGCCTTCGTAAATGGCCTTGACCCAGATGCCCTTGGTGGTATGGCAATCCTCTTCCGTTGTGATGACGTCCTGCGCCACATCCACCAGCTTGCGCGTGAGGTAGCCTGAATCGGCGGTCTTGAGCGCCGTGTCAGCCAGACCTTTGCGCGCGCCGTGCGTTGAAATGAAGTACTCGAGCACGCTGAGACCCTCGCGGAAATTCGCAAGAATCGGACGTTCGATGATTTCACCCGACGGCTTGGCCATGAGACCACGCATACCGGCGAGTTGGCGCACCTGGACCTTGTTACCGCGCGCGCCAGAATCAGCCATCAACCACACCGGGTTGTATTCCTGCTTCTCAAGGTTGCGCTCCAGCGTGCGGAACATGACACTCTGGATCTGGTCGGTGCAGTGCGTCCAGATGTCCACGATCTTGTTGTAACGCTCGCCGTCGGTGATGACGCCGCGCCGATAGTGCTTCTCCACGTCGGCCACCTGTTTCTGCGCGCGCTCGATCTCCTCGACCTTCTCCTTCGGGATGATCATGTCATCAATGCCGATGGAGATGCCCGCGCGAGTCGCCTCGCTGAAGCCAAGCTCCTTCAGCTTGTCCAGCAACGTCACGGTCCGGTCGTGGCCGCAAATCTTGTAGCAGCGCCAGATCATGTCGCCGAGAACGCTCTTGCCGACCGACTTGTTGACGAAGCCCAGTTCCCCAGGCCAAATCTCGTTGAACACGATGCGCCCCACGGTGGTGTCGATGGTCTTCTTGACCGCATCGCCGTAAACCGTGACGTGTCCCATGTCCGGATTCTTCAACCGCACCATGTCGTGCGTCTTCAGCCAGCCCTCGGCCGCCGCGAAGAACACCTCGTCGCGATTCTCGAAAAGCATCGGACGCACCGGTTCTTTCCCTGCACGGGACGTTCCACGCGGACTCTGCGTCAGGTAGTAACAACCCAGCGTAATGTCCTGCGTCGGCGTGGTAATCGGTTTGCCGTTGCTCGGCGAGAAAATGTTGTTCGGCGCGAGCATCAGCAGCCGTGCTTCGAGTTGTGCTTCCGTCGAGAGCGGCACGTGCACTGCCATCTGGTCGCCGTCGAAATCGGCATTGTAAGCCGTGCAGACGAGCGGATGGATGCGAATGGCTTCGCCCTCGATCAGCACCGGCTCGAACGCCTGAATGGACAAGCGGTGCAGCGTCGGCGCGCGGTTCAGAAGTATCGGGTGGCCTTTGGTGACCTCTTCCAGCACGTCCCACACCTCGGGCACCTCGCGCTCAATCATCTTCTTGGCGGCGCGGACCGTATGCACCAGACCGCGCTCTTCGAGCTTGCGGATGATGAACGGCTCAAACAACGCCAACGCCATCTTCTTCGGCAGGCCGCACTGGTGGAGCTTCAATTCCGGGCCAATGACGATGACCGAACGGCCCGAGTAGTCCACGCGCTTACCGAGCAGGTTCTGGCGGAACCGGCCCTGTTTGCCGCGCAACATGTCGGAGAGCGACTTCAGCGGACGATTGCCCGCGCCGGTGACAGCACGACCATGACGGCCGTTGTCCATGAGCGCGTCCACGGCTTCCTGCAACATGCGCTTCTCGTTGCGGATGATAACGTCGGGCGTCTTGAGTTGGAGCAGGTTTCGCAACCGGTTGTTCCGATTGATAACGCGCCGGTAAAGATCGTTCAGGTCCGACGTGGCGAACCGGCCGCCTTCGAGCGGCACCAACGGCCGCAGATCGGGCGGAATCACAGGCAACACCGTCAGGATCATCCACTCCGGCCGCGCCTTGCTACCGATGAAGCCTTGCACGAGCTTCAAGCGCTTGCTGAGCTTCTTGCGAACCTGTTTGCTCTTGGTGGTGTTGAGCTGGATTTCCAACTCCTTTGCCACCTTGTTGAGATCCACCTTTTGGAGCAATTCGCGCACGCCTTCGGCGCCCATTTTTGCGACAAACTCCGCGCCGTATTGTTCCAATGCCTCGCGATATTCCATCTCGCTGAGGAGTTGCTTCTCTTTCAGCGGCGTCTTGCCGGCATCAATGACGATGTAGTCTTCGTAGTAGATGACGCGCTCGAGCGCCCGCGCCGTCATGTCGAGCATCAGGCCGATGCGGCTTGGCAGACACTTGAAGAACCAAATGTGGCTGCACGCCACCGCCAACTCAATGTGCCCCATGCGCTCGCGACGCACGCGCGCCAGCGTCACCTCGACGCCGCAACGGTCGCAGATAATACCACGGTGCTTGATGCGCTTGTATTTGCCGCAGTTGCACTCCCAGTCACGGGTGGGACCGAAGATGCGCTCGCAGAACAGGCCGCCCTTCTCCGGTTTCAACGTCCGGTAGTTGATCGTCTCCGGATTCTTGACCTCACCGCGCGACCACGAACGGATCGCGTCCGGAGAAGCCAGTGTGATGCCGACGGAATCAAACGCTTCGGACTTTTCAAGGCCCAGCGCCCGCCGCGCCGCGTCGGTGGAGAGTTTCTCGTGAACGTCTTTGACTTGTTGAGCACTCATGGTTGTTGAAACCTATATTCTCGAAAGCTTTTTGCCGGTTACTATTCCCCGTCCTCGTTGATCGTCGCGGCCGCAGCGGCTGCGGCGGCGCTCACTTCCTCGGCAGGAGCCGGCGGCAACAGTTGGCCGCCGTTCTTGCCGAGACGCACGTCGAGGCAGAGGCTCTGCATTTCCTTCACCAACACGTTGAAGCTCTCCGGGGTGCCGGCCTCCAGCGTATTGTGCCCCTTGACAATGCTTTCGTAGATGCGTGTGCGGCCCGCCACGTCGTCGCTCTTGACCGTGAGCAACTCTTGCAGCGTATAGGCCGCGCCGTAGGCTTCGACGGCCCAGACTTCCATTTCGCCGAAGCGCTGGCCGCCGTATTGCGCTTTGCCGCCCAACGGCTGCTGCGTGACGAGCGAATACGGGCCGACGGCGCGGGCGTGAATCTTGTCCGCAACGAGGTGGCCCAGCTTCAGCATGTAGATGTAGCCAACGACCACGCGCTGGTCGAACGATTCGCCTGTGCGCCCGTCGTAGAGGGTGGTCTTGCCGTCTTCAGGCAGACCGGCCTTCTTCATCGCGTCCTTGATCTCGCTCTCGATAATGCCGTCGAACACCGGTGACGCCACCGAGAAGCCGAGAATCTTGGCTGCCCAGCCGAGGTGTGTCTCCAGCACCTGACCGACGTTCATACGGCTCGGCACACCGAGCGGATTCAGCACAATTTCCACCGACGTGCCGTCAGGCAGGAATGGCATGTCTTCCTCCGGCACGATCTTGGCAATAACGCCCTTGTTACCGTGGCGGCCGGCCATCTTGTCACCCACGCTGAGCTTGCGCTTGGAGGCAACATAGACTTTCACACGCTTGATGACGCCGGCATCCACGTCGTCGCCGCTGTCAATGCGATCAATCTGACGTTCGCGTTCCAGTTCCAGCTCGCTAAACTTGTGCTCGAACTGCGAAATGATCTCGCGAATCTTGATGCGGATCGGTGACGGATCAATCTCAATGTGGTCGTAGTGCTCAGCCAGTTTGCGCAAGAGCGTCTTGGTAATCTTGCGGTTGGCCGGAATGATGATCTCGCCGGTCTCAGCGTTGACCACATCGAGCGGAATCTTCTCGCCAAGCAGGATGTTGGAGAGCGCCTCGCTCAATTCTTCACGCAACTCGGCGACACGATCCTTGTATTTGTCCTCGAACTGCTTCTTCTGCTTGCGCTGTTCGTTGGTGGAAAGCTTGGATGTTGTGCTGGTCTCCTTCAGAGGCGTCACCTTCACATCCATCACAATGCCACCCGCGCCGCTCGGCACGCGCAGCGAGGTGTCTTTCACGTCCGCCGCCTTCTCGCCGAAAATGGCGCGCAACAGACGCTCTTCCGGCGCCAATTCGGTTTCGCTCTTCGGCGTGATCTTGCCGATGAGGATGTCGCCCGGCTTGACTTCTGCGCCGACGCGAATGACGCCGTCGGGACCGAGGTTCTTGAGAGCTTCCTCGCCGACGTTGGGTATATCGCGCGTGATTTCCTCCGGACCCAGCTTCGTATCACGGGCGTTGACTTCGTATTCCTCAATGTGAATTGAAGTGTAAACGTCGCCCCGGATCAGTTTCTCGCTGACGAGGATGGCGTCCTCGAAGTTGTAGCCATTCCACGGCATGAACGCGACGAGCACGTTGCGGCCAAGCGCTAGCTCACCGTTCTCGGTGCACGGACCGTCGGCAATGAGCTGGCCTTTCTTGATGTGCTGGCCCTTTTGGACAACCGGCTTCTGGTTGATGCAGGTGCCGGCGTTGGACCGCATGAACTTGCGCAATTCGTGAACCCACAGACCCTTCTCCGCGTCCGTCTTGAGCTTGCGCTTGCTCTCGGGCACCACGCCATCCTTGGTGATGATGATGCGCTGGCTGCTGACACTGGCCACGATGCCCGCGTGTTCTGCGATGATACACGCCATGGAGTCGCACGCCACACGGCCTTCGAGACCCGTGCCAACAAACGGCGCTTCGTTGACAAGCAACGGCACCGCCTGGCGCTGCATGTTCGCGCCCATCAACGCGCGGTTCGCGTCGTCGTGCTCCAGGAACGGCACGAGACCGGCCGCTACGGAGACGAGTTGCTTTGGACTGACGTCCATGTAGTTGACCTTCTCCGGCTCCACCTCGATGAAGTCTGCCTTGTAACGGCAACTCACCGTCACGCCTGTAAAGTGACCGCGGCTGTCCATGGTCGCGTTGGCCTGCGCCACGACAAACTTCTCCTCCTGGTCGGCTGTAAGGTAGTCAATCTTGTCGGTCACGCGACCCTTCTCGACCTTGCGATACGGGGTTTCGATGAAACCGAATTCGTTCGACTGCGCGTAAATCGAGAGAGAGCTGATCAGACCGATGTTCGGGCCCTCAGGCGTCTCAATCGGGCAGATGCGCCCGTAGTGGCTCGGATGCACGTCACGCACCTCGAACCCAGCGCGCTCGCGGCTCAAGCCGCCCGGTCCGAGCGCCGAGAGACGGCGCTTGTGCGTCAGCTCGGATAACGGGTTCGTCTGGTCCATGAACTGGCTGAGTTGGCTGCGGCCAAAGAAATCGCGGATGACGGCCGAGAGCGCCTTCGGATTGATGAGCTTCTGGGGCGTCATCTCCTCGGTGGTCGCGTCGAACAACGTCATGCGCTCCTTGACCAACCGCTCCGTGCGCGCGAGACCGACGCGGCACTGGTTGGCAAGCATCTCACCGATGGTGCGGACGCGGCGACTGCCGAGATGATCAATATCGTCCACGGAGCCTTCGCCCTTGCGGAGGCTGAGCAGATACTTGACCGCCTCGATGATGTCTTCATTGACCAGCACGCGCTGGTCGTTCTCGATGCCGAGACCCAGCTTCTGGTTGATCTTGTAGCGGCCGACACGACCGAGGTCGTAACGGCGCGGGTCGAAGAACAGCCGCTTGAGCAGCGCCTTCGCATTCGCAGCCGTCGGCGGATCGCCAGGGCGGAGGCGCTTGTAGATGTCCTTCAACGCTTCGTCGGCGCTCTTGGTCGGGTCCTTCTTGAGAGTCTTGATGATGACACCGTCGTCGGGCGTGGTGTCTATGATCTTCGCTTTCTCGATGCCGGCATCCATCAATGCGCGACAGACAGCCTTGCTCAGCGGATCGAAGGCGCGCGCGATAACAATCTGCGATGCCTTGTCCGTCGCATCGGCCACGAGCATCATGTTGCCGATGTTTTCCAGATCCTCGATATCCTTCAGCTTGACGTCCGTGATTTCATAGAACAGCTTGATGATTTCCTCGTCCGTGCCGTAGCCCAGCGCGCGAAGGAATGTCGTCGCCAGGAACTTCCGGCGCCGCCGCCGGCGATCGAGATAAACGTAAAGCAGGTCGGCGGTGTCAAACTGCACTTCCAGCCACGAGCCGCGGTCGGCGATGACGCGGAAGCCATAGAGTACCTTGCCGTTCGGATGCACGGTGGACTCGAAGCAGATGCCGGGCGAGCGATGAAGCTGGCTGACAATCACACGCTCTGCGCCATTGATGACGAACGTGCCTTGAGGTGTCATGAGCGGGATTTCGCCCATATAGACACTCTCTTCCAATCCCCCGCCGCTCTGCCGCTGGAGGCGAAAAACCATGTGCAACGCCGCAGAGAACGTCACGCCCTCCCGCTGGCACTCGAGCGCGTCGAGTTTCGGCTCGCTGATCGTGTAACGAACGAAGTCCAGCTTGACCTGGCCGTCGTAACTCTCGATCGGAAACACCTCTTTGAAGACGCCCTGCAAACCCACGGGTTTGCGCTTGTCCGGATCCAGATCCTTCTGCAGGAAGTCAACGTAGGGCTCCGTCTGAATCTCAATGAGATTCGGCGGCTCAATCGGCTCTACCAATTTACCGAAGTTCTTACGCTCTAGCATGGCTCTATGACCTCGTTACTGCCTTTTTACTGCGCTGCACGCCTTTCTGGCCATCCGACCAAAAAGACAAGACCAGCGATGCCGCCGCCCGCCTGTTCCTGACGAGCGGCAGCAGGCTGTCTATTACAACTTGTCATCCAGGACGCTCGCGCTATCGTGCGGTGCCTGATCCATCGCAATCTACTTGACTTCGACCTTTGCGCCAGCCGCTTCCATCTTTTTCTTGATGGCCTCGGCTTCATCCTTCGTGGCGCCTTCCTTGAGGGGCTTGGGCGCGCTCTCGACCAACGCCTTCGCGTCGGCCAGGCCCAGACCCGGCACCACTTCGCGCACGGCCTTGATGCAGCCGATCTTGTTCGCGCCAGCGTTGGCCAGGATTACGTCAAAAGTGTCCTTGGCCGGAGCAGCCGCAGCGGCGGCAGCAGCGGGAGCAGCCGCGGCAGCCGCGACAGGCGCGGCGGCGCTGACGCCCCATTCCTTCTCCAGCGTCTTGACCAGTTCCGCCATCTGCAGAACCGTCAGCTTGCTCAGTGACTCAATAATCGACTTCATTTCGTCTGCCATAGTTTCCTTTTCCGGTGTCGTCACCCGCGCGGAGCCCCGCGCGGCTTTGATCCCGATGGCCACCGGGATGACGATTTACCTGTTCTCGATCGTGTTTTTCTTTTCTTCTCTCTGCGCTTGGCCACGCGCAAAATGATGATTACGCCTTCGCCGGTTCGGCTGCGGGCGCTTCCTTGCCTTTCTTCTCTTCGTAAGCCTTGATGATCTGGACAAACTTCGATGCCGGCGCAGCCAGCACGCGCACCAGTTGGCTCTGCGGCGCGAGCAGCAGGCCCAGCAGTTTCGCCCGCAATTCCGGGAGGCTCGGCAGGTCGGCGATCTCAATCACCTGCGCCGGTTGCAATAGTATCTTGCCCATCAGACCAAGCTTGATCTTCGGGCGTTCAAATTCTGCCACAAAAGTCTTGAGCACCTTGGCCGCGCCGGCAATTTCCTTGCCCGTGATCACGGCCGTTGGACCCGCGAGTGCCGTGTCGAGACCCTCGATGCCACACTCCTTGCACGCAACGCGCAACACGGAGTTCTTCACAACATGGAACTCCCCGCCCGCGCCGCGCAACCGCTTTCGCAATTCGTTGCCCTGCGCCACGGTCAGTTTTGTAAAGTCAACCAGCAGTGCGAACGGCGATGTCTCGATCTGCTTACGGGCGACTGCCGCTAGAATTTTTTTCTCCGGTCTCATGATGCTCCTAGGTCGTCAGAAATTCCTTGATGTCCAGTGTCAGGCCGGGACTCATCGTCGAGCTGAGCGTGCAACTCTCAACATAGCGGCCTTTGGACGTGGACGGTTTAGACTTGGTGACCGCCTCAATCACAGCCTTGGCGTTCTCGATCATCTGCTCCTCGGTGAATGATGCTTTCCCGAACAGCACGTGCAGGTTGCCAGCCTTGTCAATCTTGAACTCGACACGGCCAGCCTTGAACTCCTTGACAGCCTTGGCCACGTCGTCGGTCACCGTGCCGGTCTTGGGGTTCGGCATCAAGCCGCGCGGACCGAGCACACGGCCCAGTTTGCGCACCTCGGCCATTGCTTCCGGTGTCGCGATGGCGACGTCGAATTCGGCCCAACCTTCGTTGACCTTTTTGATGAGATCCTGGTAGCCGACAAAATCGGCGCCCGCGGCCTTGGCCGCATCCTCGCCACCTTTGGTGAAGACCAGGATGCGGACCTTCTTGCCACTGCCATGAGGCAGCGGGACGGTGCCGCGCACCATCTGGTCGGATTGCTTCGGGTCCACACCGAGCTTGAACGCCAGCTCGATGCTTTCGTCGAATTTGGCCCGCGGCACTTGCTTCAACAGCTTGACCGCCTCGGTCAGCGTGTAAGCCTTGGTGCGGTCCACCAGTTTAGTCGCGGCGCGATATCGCTTGCTTTGTTTTGCCATTTCTTTAACTCCGGGCAGCGGTGCTTGAAATTCCTAGTCCACAACGTCAATACCCATCGAACGCGCGGTGCCGGCGACCATGCGGAACGCCGCCTCGTCACTGTTCGCGTTGAGGTCCTTGCCTTTCATCTTCACGATCTCCATGACCTGCTTGCGCGAGACCTTGCCGACCTTGTTACGGTTCGGCACGCCGCTGGCCGTGGCGATACCAGCCGCTTTCTTCAGCAGGATGGCCGCGGGCGGCGACTTCGTGATGAACGTGAATGACTTGTCCTGATAAACCGTGATAATGACCGGGATAACCAAACCGGCCTGGTTCTTTGTGACGGCATTGAACTCTTTGCAGAACGCCATGATGTTGACGCCCTGCTGGCCCAACGCCGGACCCACCGGCGGCGCGGGATTGGCCGCACCCGCCGGAATCTGCAGTTTCACTTGACCTACAACTTTTTTCGCCATGGCTGTCCGTTATGTAAAAATGAATCTTATCCGTCTCTGCCGCGCCACTAGGCGCGCTCGACCTGGCTGTACTCGACCTCGACCGGCGTATTCCGGCCGAAGATTGCCACCGACACCTTCAGTTTGCCGCGGTCGGGATCGATTTCTTCGATCACGCCGGTGCAACTCAGGAACGGCCCTTCGGTGATCTTCACCTGATCGCCAACGTCATAGTTGACTTTCGGTTTGACCTTCTCGCCGCGCTCCTGAATCTGTGCCAAAAGGCTGTCCACTTCGTCCTTGCGCAACGGCACCGGACGATCGCCGCCGATGAAGCCGATGATGCCCGCCGTGTCCCGGATGAAATACCAAGGCTTCTCCATCAACTGGCCCTTTTCATCCAGCAACAGCATGTTCACCAGCAAGTAACCGGGGAAGAACTTGCGCACGGTCGTGGTGCGCTTGCCCTTCTTAATCTCGGAAACCTTCTCCGTCGGGATCAAGACCTGGAAAATGAACTCCTGCATTTCCTCGGACTTGATCCGCTTGTCAATGTTCTCTTTGACCTTCTGCTCCTGGCCTGAGAGCGTATGAATAACAAACCACTGACTTTCCATAGGCGCCTTTGATAATCTCGCGTTACTTCAACCCCAAGGTTGTCAGGTGGCGGATGCTCCACGAGCCGGCAAAATCCACGATCGCCACCGCCAGCGATAACAGAGCCACCGCAACGACCACCACCACTGTGGAGTCGCGCAGTTCAAGCCCCGTCGGCCAGTTACAGCGCTTCAGTTCGTCGCCGACCTCGCCTATGTAACCGCGTATTGCAAGAAACGGGTTTTTCACGATTCAATTCTCTCTGGCGCAGTGGCACGGCGGGAGGGACTCGAACCCCCAACCGTCGGTTTTGGAGACCGATGCTCTACCAATTGAGCTACCGCCGTAGCCTTGCCGGTCCGGACGCTCGCCAGAATCATCGAATCTCCAGCCACGCCCTATTTCGTCTCCCGGTGCATCACATGCTTTTTGCACCAACGACAAAATTTCTTAATTTCGAGTTTCTCTTTTTTCAGTTTCTTGTTGGCCGTCGTGCGGTAGTTCCGCCGTTTGCACTCTGTGCATGCCAAGGTTATTTGTTCGCGCGGCATTATTAGCTCCCGTGCCTGATGCAGACATCACGCGGGGGCGGAGGAACAACGCCCTCTGCCCGCGCGCGCTCTGACCGAGGACACTATTCGATAATCTCGGAAATACGACCCGCGCCGATGGTTCGGCCGCCCTCGCGGATTGCAAACCGTTGCGTTTTCTCCATGGCCACCGGGCTGATCAACTCAATGTCCACGCTGACGTTGTCGCCTGGCATCACCATTTCCACACCCTTGGCCAGCTTCATCACTCCGGTCACATCGGTTGTGCGGAAGTAATATTGCGGCCGATAGCCGTCGAAGAACGGCGTATGGCGGCCACCCTCTTCCTTGCTCAACACGTAAACCTCCGCCTTGAACTTCTTGTGCGGTGTGATTGAGCCGGGCTTGGCCAGCACTTGGCCGCGCTCGACGTCGGCCTTCTTGATGCCGCGCAGCAGCACGCCAACGTTGTCGCCGGCCTGTGCGCTATCGAGAAGCTTGCGGAACATTTCAATGTCAGTCACAACCGTCTTCTGCGTCGGACGCAGGCCGATGATCTCCACATCTTCCATGCGGTTCATCTTGCCGCGCTCCACACGACCGGTCACGACTGTGCCACGACCTTCAATGTTGAACACGTCCTCGATGCTCATGAGGAATGGCTTGTCCAACTCGCGCTGTGGCTCCGGAACGAAATCATCCAACGCCTTCATCAACTCGGCAATCGAAGCCTCACCAGCCGGGTCGCCTGCCATCGCCTTGGTTGCGCTGCCGCGAACTACCGGGGTCTTGTCGCCCGGGTATTCATACTTCGTGAGCAGCTCGCGAATTTCCACCTCGACCAGGTCCAGCAGATCCTTGTCGTCCACCAGATCCACCTTGTTCAGATAGACCACCATGGCCGGCACGCCGACCTGGCGGCCCAGCAACACGTGCTCGCGGGTCTGCGGCATCGGGCCGTCAGCCGCGCTCACCACCAGGATTGCGCCGTCCATCTGCGCCGCGCCGGTGATCATGTTCTTGATGTAGTCAGCGTGGCCGGGGCAGTCAATGTGCGCGTAGTGCCGTTTGTCGCTCTGATACTCGACGTGTGACACCGCAATGGTGACCGTCTTGGTATCGTCACGCACCGTGCCGCCCTTGGTAATGTCGGCGTAGGAAATACGCTGCGCCAAACCTTTTCGGGCCTGAACCTCGACGATGGCTGCCGTCAAGGTGGACTTGCCGTGGTCAATGTGTCCAATCGTACCGACGTTCACGTGCGGCTTCTCTCGCTTAAATGATTCCTTTGCCATTGTATCTCCTGCTCTTTTCGCTCTGCTTGTTATTTCTAATTCACGTTTGCTGTCAAACTGGAGCCTGCGATCGGGATTGAACCGATGACCTCGTCCTTACCAAGGACGTGCTCTACCAACTGAGCTACGCAGGCATCAGTTCAACCGCATCCAAAATCGCCCGCGCACAAGCGTTTTCACCGTCTATCGCTTGCCGAGAAAAAAAGAAAAAACACCGCCTCGTTTTGCTCCTTGCGGGATCCAAAACGCACCGCGGGCTTAACTCTCTTTTTACTCGCTTCTTATCGCAACTCGCGCTGCCACATCTTCTAGTTCAACGCGGCCCGCAATACTAGTGAAAATTCATTTCCTGTCAATAGCGTGTTGACATTATTTTCATTTCACTCATGAGAATCGGGCCCCTGCCCGCAGGGAACCTCACGCCCGCGGCCCAATCTCACTCCAACCGCCACCCGATGCCCCTTCAAGAACTCCTCCGCGGTCATCCGCCGGCCGCCCTCAACCTGAAGTTCGCGAATCACCAGCGTCCCCTCGCCCGCCGCAACGGCAATTCCGTTCCTGTCTGCTGCCAGCACCGTGCCGGCAGCCGCGTTTGCCGCCGCCGGTCGCGCTTCCACTCCTGCCGACCAGATTTTCAGCACGCGCGAGCCGGATTCCGCCGGCAGAAAGGTGAATAGTCCCGGCCATGGCGTGAATGCCCGCAGACGATTCCGAATCTGGTGCGCCGGTTGCGACCAATCCACCTGGCCGTCCTCTTTCTTGATCTTCGGCGCGTAGGTCACTCCCTCGCCCGGCTGCGGCGTTGGCCGAAGCGTGCCGGCGGCGATCCCGGCCAGCGCCTTCATCAGCAGTCCCGCGCCGAGCGCGGCGAGTTTGTCGTGCAACGATGCCGCATCATCTGCCGGATCAATCTCCACCCGTTCCCGCAACAACATCGGTCCGCTGTCCAACCCCTCGTCGATCAACATCGTCGTCACGCCGCTGAACTCATCCCCGGCCAGCAGTGCCGCCTGGATTGGCGACGCACCGCGCCAACGCGGCAGCAATGACCCATGGACGTTGACGCAGCCGAACCGCGGCAGGTCTAGCACGTCCTTTGGCAGAATCTGCCCGTAGGCCACGACCACCATCAATTCCGGCGCGAGTTCGCGAAGTTGTGCCACCGCTTCCGGCCGCCGGATCTTCTCCGGCTGAAACACCGGCAGGCCGTGCTTCAACGCCAGCGTTTTGATCGGCGGTGGCGTCAACTTCTGCTGCCGCCCCACCGGCCGGTCCGGTTGCGTCACGACGCCGACGACCTGGTGGTCGCGCGCCGCGACGAGCGCCTCCAGACAAGGCTCGCCGAAATCCGCTGTTCCCATGAAAACGATTCTCATGATTCACATGAATCAATACCAGAACCCGCCCGTCGCCGCGAAGAAACAAATTCGTTTGCCTCCGCAATCCGCCCCAACCTTGCGCGGCGGCGCGAAATACTCCATGCTTCTGCTCAATCCTATGACGACGCCGATGTCCAACCCTCCTGTCGATCGCGATCAGTTTGTGAAGGCGCTGTTGAATAACGTGCTGGCCGAGCGGCGCAACGCTGAGATCTACGACTACCTCGCTTCGTTGGAACGTGACCCGCACCGCAGCGCCGTGCTGAAGCGAATGGCGGACGCCGAAGCCAAACACGCCGCCATTTGGACGCGCAAATTGAAGGATCTCGGCGTCGAGCCGCTGCCGGCTGCCGCAGGGCATTGCAGCATTTGGCGCAAATGGCTTTACCGCCAGCTCGGCGTGGACGCTGTCGTGCGCCGCATGGAACAGGAGGAGGAAGTGGGCATCGCCGTCCAACTCGCCGAACTCAAGAGCCTTGGCGACGACCAGACGAAACAAATCGCTGAGGAAATCGCCGAAGAAGAGAGCAGCCATGGCCGCATTCTCAACGCGATGCTTCATGCGCCGCCCAGCCCCACCGATCCTCGCGGCCGGCTCAGCATCCTCATCAAGCATGAACGGCATCACGCCACCGGTGGCTGGCTCGGCAGTGCCATCTACGGCATCAACGACGGCCTTGGTGCGGTCTTCGGTATTGTCAGCGGCATGGCGGGCTACGGAGCGCAGAGCAGCATCGTTCTCGCCTCCGGTCTCGCCGGCATGATTGCCAGCGCGCTCTCGATGGGTTCTGGCGCATGGCTCGCGGCCAAGTCACAGCGTGAAGCGTTCGAGGCGGAAGTCACCCGTGAACGCCGCGAGATCGAAATGAACCCCGCCGAGGAGCGCGAAGAATTGGAACTGATGTATCAACTGAAAGGTTTCTCGGAAGAGGAAGCGAAGATGCTCGCCAAGCGAATGGCCGAGAATCCGGAACACCTGCTTGAGACAAAACTCCACGAGGAGCTCGGCCTATCAGAAGGTTCCTTCCCAAACCCGTGGTTGTCAGCCATCTCCGCCGCCGTCTCCACCATGATCGGCGCGTTTATCCCGGTGATCCCGTTCTTCTTCACCAGCGGCATGACAGCGGTCGTCTGGTCGCTCGGCATCAGCATCGCGGCTCACTTCATCGTGGGCGCGGCCAAGACGCTCGTCACAGGACTGAACTGGTTCAAGAGCGGCATGGAGATGACCATTGTCAGCATCATCGCCGCCGCCGTCACCTACGGTTTTGGTTATTTCTTCGCTGGCCACGGACAAGCAGTGGGGCGTTGATATCCATGGCGTCATGTGACGCTCGAACATCGAAATGCTGAGAGCCCGGTTGAATCTGCACTAACGGCTCGAAGTTCCGCCAACCCAACATTCCGCGTCCCCTACTCCATCTTCGGGCCCTCAATCCGCTCGCCGCGTTGCTGGCGGGCCTGGTCGGCCACATCGAACGTCCCGTAGAAGAGCGCGTTCGCATCCATCCACGTTGCCAGCCGCTCGGCATCGTCGCGCGATAACGCCACGTTGTGGTGGCCTTGTTGGAGCATCTTCATCAACGGGCTGCCGCGCGCGCCGAAGAAGCCGGGCTGCGACAACGGCTCGCTGTTCACGACACGGAAATCGCCCGGCTTGCCACCCCACGAGGAGAACGACACGCGCTTGATCAGCGCGTTGTAAGAAACGCTGTACCGGCCCTGTGCATCCCCGGTGAGCGCCACCTTGCCCGCAGGTTTCGCACCGCCGTGACATGAGACGCAATGTTTATCGAGCACCGGCTGGACGAGGAGAGGATAACTCAGCGGCTTCGATCCGTCAGGACCGGGCATGATTGTTGACGGCGGTCGTGTGCGCGCGATCGCCGTGCGGTGCGATGAGGGGGTGCTGCTGCGCTGTTCGTGACAACCGACACACGAGACGCTCTCGCCCGGCTGGAGATAGGTGATGCTCCGCATCGTCTGCACTGACTGCCCGTGCTCGTCCAGCGCCTGGAATGCCAGCGCGATCCTGGCCGGTGCACGGAAATACGCCGAGCCATCCGCCTCGACCGGCACCGTGCCAAGCACTTGCTTGCCCGGCGACGCGTTGGCCAGACCAACCGACGGCGTGTTGATGTGCGGCGTTGTCTTCGGCAGGACTTGGACGACGCGAAGATGCGTGATACGCACATCCGTCAACCGCGGCCATGCGTTGTAAACGTTTTCGAGGAAGAAGATGCCGTCACCGGACGCATGAGGAGAGCTCGACGATCCGGATTCCTTTTTCTTCGCAGCCTCTGCAAGCAACGGAAGCGCGGGCGGCTTCAGGCGTGCACGCAACGGCACGGGCCAGAGGCTGCAAATGTCCGGGTCGCGATAGAGCAGCTCCTTGTTCCCGAACGCGTCCACGAAGTAGAGGCCGAACATGTTCGCTGGATTCGCGCTCGGTTCGCCAATCAACGGGTCGTAACTGTAGGCTGCAAGGAAGTATTTCTCCGACAGCGGCCACGGCGAGCGATAGCAGTGGCCCGGCCAGCGCATCGCCTCCGGCGGCGCCGGCGACGGTCTCGCCCCTCCTCCCGGCGCGCGCCAGAATGCCGGCTTGGCCGTGCCGTGCGACACCGGCTCTTCACTCTCCGGGAACAACGCGTCCGGCGTCAGCCGCGTGATCGGATCGAGGCCGTCCACGCCGCGCTTCACGTCGAGCAGAATGATGGAACCCGCCGTCATGGCGTGATGCGCCGCCGCTGTGGCCATCACACGGCTCGATCCTGGCACCGCCTGCGCTTCCCACACACCCACGGGATTCAGCGTATAGTTTCCGTAGAACGCCCGCACGTCCGTGCCATCCGGCCGCACACTCCAGAGCTGTTGGTAGTGCACGGCGTTGCGGTCCACGTAGTCCCAGCGCGTGTAGATGACCCGCCCGTCGTTAAGCACCGCCGGGTCCCACTCATGCGTCTCATGAAACGAGATCGGATGCGGGTCGGAGCCGTCGCCGTTGGCCAGCGCCAAAGTGTAGGTCGGGCACGGTCCGCGCCCGCAACGATGGAAGCCGCCGCGGCGTGACGAGATGAAGATGATGCGCCCGTCCGGCAGATAACGCGGAGCAAAATCATCGAACGGCCCATCCGTAAGCTGGCGCAGCCGCGAACCGTCGCTCGCCATTTCGTAGAGATGGTAATGATAATTCGCATGCTCCTCGCGATTCGTCGACGCCTTGTCCACCTGACAATACGCAAACATCACGCGCTTGCCGTCGTAAGACACATCCGCGTGCTGGAAACTGCCGACCTGCAACGAGTCCTTCGCAAGCTGCCGGCAGCGCATCGTCCGGCCCGGTTCATCCAGCACGAACATTCCGCCCCCCGGCCGCGCACAACTGCCGTAGTATTGAGTGAGCTGGTGGCTGAACATGCTCGGCACCTGCTTTACGAACAGCAGTGGCCCGGTCTTCGCCAGTGGATTTCTGAAGACAATCTGCCGCCGCAACTCATGCACCCGCCGCCAGAGCTGTTCCCCGCGCGTTCCCTCCGCCTTCGCAGCCACCATCGCCTGCCATTCCTTGCGCAGTTCCTCCCAACGCTGCGGCAAATCGCCCAGAGCCGCTTTGGCCGATTGCAGGTCGCGCAACAACGCGTCGCCCCGCTCGAACAACCGAGAGATGGCCTCCGCGTAATTGGCGGGATTCCGTTGCGTCCCGATGCCGTCCTGCTTTCGCCAGTCCTGCTCAATCATCTCCTGTTCACTTACCGCGACAGCCCGCACGGGCAGCGGAATGGAAAAACACACAATGATCCCCAACAGGAGTCCCAAATTGATCGCACGTCGTTGGTAGCGCGTCATGCCCGCAGACTACAACGCCCCGCCGCCGAACGCTAGACGGATTTCAGCAAGCCTGACGCCTCAGCGTCTACTTTTGGCAGGAACCGCGGCAGCGCCATCACCTCCCACTCCCCCCGCCAGTAGCAGATGCTTCTTGAAATCATCCGTCCAGACGTGAACGTGGAGGTGTTCAGAACCAACTACTTCGTCTCTCCAACGAATTCGAGGTTGCTGAAATACGGCTTCACGGATGGCGGACTGAATTCTTCCGCGACGACCTTGTCGCCGATCAACACTTGCACGCCGTGACCGAGGAGCTTCTCGCCCTCGTTGGCTTTGTAGTTCCATTGTTTCCCGGTAGCGGTTACGGAAGGCGTTTCCAAGGTTCTCGTTTCCAGCGGTCTCAAATCCATGTTCTCCTCTTTGCCATACGTCGCGGTCTTGTTGGTTCTGAAGTCTGTTTTCACAACACCCCATCGCACCATCACTCCCGGCACCGGCTGCTGCGACCCGTTGCGAATTGTAATCGTCAGCGCGCGACTCTGTGCGTAGTTTGCCACGTTCCCCGCACCGCTGGAGAAATCCTTTTTTTTGCTGTTCGCCTTCACCTCCACCAACTTCACGGGAGAGAATCCCGGCACAACTGCCAAGGCAAACGCGGGCTTCGTCGTGGTTGCCACTTGCACTGCAGTGGAAGTTGATCCAGCGGGTGCCGGCGCAGGTGACGCTGCTGGTTTTGCGGCGGGCTGTTGCTGTGTCACACTCGTCGCCTGGGATGGTTCATTTGGTCTTGGCTTGCTAGTGTAGTGTAACAGTTATATCTTTACAATAACGGTTTTACTGATAGTATCGGGGACATGTGGAATCCAGCCGACGCCCTGCCTATGACCGTC
>JBAZIR010000043.1:0-22771 GCA_041651735.1 Verrucomicrobiia bacterium
AGTTCCCGGGTCGAGTAACCGGTGACTTTCTCCACCGCTGGACTGAAGAAATCGTATTGATCGGTTTGCAGATTCCGACGGTAGGCGACGTCGAGAGAGTTCTCCAGCACAGCCTGCAAACGCTCCTCTCTCTCTCGCAACGCCTCGCCAGTCTGCAGCCGCTCCTGCGTGTCGGTGATCAACTCGCCGATCGTCCGCAGAAGCCGGGTGTTCTCGTCAGACCAGTCGCGCTCGGCACGCACGGCGTCGCAGCCGATAAAACCGACAAGTTTGCCTGCGTGGCTGATCGGCACAAGAATCAACGACTGGACGTTGGCCGACTGCAAGAACCGTCTTTCCGTCTCCGCTTCCACAGGCAGGTCGGCGGTGCGGGACAATAGCAGCGGTTCGCCGCCGCGCAGCCGCTCCAGATACCATGGGAATGTCGCTGTGGGCACGTCGCGCAGGCGGGCGATCTGCGATTGCACGCCGGGTGCGCACCACTCATATGTGTTGTTGGCGATGGCAAGATTGTCGGAGACGCTGAAAAGATAACAGCGGTCCGCCTGCGTGACCCGGCCCAGTCCGGCGAGAACTTCCTGAATGACGGCGCCCACTTTTGGCAACGACGTATTGGCGAACCGATTGGAAACAGACGCCACGAAATGCTCGATTTCCAACCGGCGTTGGAGGGCTTCCTTGGCTCGCTTGCGTTCGGTGGTGTCGCGGAAAATTCCCAGGATGCTTCGTTGCCCGCCTATCGTCAGGGGCCGGGCGCTGATGTCAGCGTAAAAAACCGAACCGTCTTTGCACCGAACAGGAACCTCCGGCGCCAGGGAAATTTCCCCGGCCGCCAGCCGGGCAAACATTTCCATCACCCATGGCACGTCCTTCGCTGGATGGATGTCCGAGACCGCCAGGTTTTTCATTTCGTCGGCGGTGTAACCGAGCATTCGGCACATTTGCGGGTTGGACAGGCTCAGTCGCTTGGTCTCCACGTCTCCCACCATAATGCCATCCATTGCTTGCTCGAACACCGCCCGCAGCCGTTCTTCGCTTTCCTGCAACGACTCGTTGGCTTTCCGCAATTCCACGGTGCGCTCGGCGACGCGTATTTCCAGACGGCTCTGCGAGGCCCGCGAGCCGCTGTCGTGCTCCTGAATGGTGGCGAGCATCCGATTGAACGTGTCCGTCAGCGTGCCGGTTTCGTCCTCGCTCAGCTTGACCGCCCGTTGCGAGAAATCCTTCCGCTGCGTCACCGCGTGTGCCACGCGGGCCAGCTCCAGAATCGGGCCGGAGAACAGCCGCTGCAATCGGCTGGCAAAAATCAACGCTACCAGCATGGAGATACCCATCACCAGGAAACCCATGCCGAGGTAATCCTTGAGCCGCGCCCCCAGGATACCGGTGTCCGACCGCAAACAAACGGTGCCCACCATCCGGTTGCGATGCTTGATCGGGCGGCACAGCATCAACCGGCTGCCAGCGAAGCTCTCCCCGGCCTTGCAGATGGATGGGAACGGTTCTGGTGTCACATCGCGGCGCGTGTAGCGCGCGAGCAATTGACCGCCAGCCGTGTAGAGGCAGGCTTCCTCCAGGGCCGACATGGCTGCAGCGTCGTTCAGTGCCTCCTGCGTCGCCTTTGCATTCCCGGCTTCCAACTCACCCGCGCAGTTCCTGCCGATCCTCTCAGCCAGGGCGGCGGCTTCCTGGACCGCGAGATTCCGCAGGTGGGGCAGCCCGATGAAAAACAACGACGAGCCCAGCAGCAGAAGCGCGATCAGGCTGGTCGTCAGCATCGCCAGCATCAGCTTCCACTTGATCGGCAGATTCCGAAACATTCGCATCGTGTGCGTTTCTCTCCTTGTCAGCCGCTCCGACGGGTGTTGTGGGTTGTGGCAACTCCGGACAGCTTGTGCAGGCGCGCGCGATCACCCAGCCGCCCGACCTGAAAACACACGTTCATTGCCATGCGGATTCATCTCCCAAGACGCACGCCGGAGTTGAGTTGCGAAACCCCAACTCGTGACCCAGTCTAGCAATTCTCCTGGACGGCGACAACCACAGCTTTTTGCGAGGCACGCAAAACCGCTAACGCCCACGCGAAGATTGAAACGTTTTGAACGGGGGCGCCGGCGATTTGTCAGAAGGTGCTTCTGGCGAAGGTGATTGCTTGGTGGGAGCGGCGAGCGTTAGGGGGCTGGGCGCCACACGCGCGTCGGTCGGCACATAGGTTGCCGAGTAAAACGTCACAATACACCACCACGTGCTGGCAACCACCGCCAGCACAAACACCGCAATGATCATGAACTTGGAGGCCATCCTATGATATCGGGTATGCTACAACCATGGGCGCTGGCGCGTCTACTAGGGACAATCCTGATTCTGCCATCGGGGAAAATCCTACGCTTTGTCAGGACTAATCTGTTGGTTGGCAGAGGGACCGGGCTGCGCTGACGGTTTCCTGGCGCATGTCCATGGTTCTCATCATTTTTTTCCGGTCGGCTGTGACGAAGCGGATTTGACCTTTGCGGCGCCCGGTTTTGTCGCCGGGCCAAGATGCAGGCGCGTGATCTCGGCGCGGATTTCGTAACCGGCGGCGTTGTTGTGGAGGCGGTCAGTAACGAACAAATCCTCGCGCGGCTGGCCGTCGGGACCGAGAAACACGTCGAAGATATTGATGTAGTCGAGGTTGTTGCCGGTGGCGGTGTATTTCTTGATGAGTTGGTTGGCCTGTCGCTGCTTATTGATCTGGTCGGCGCGCGCAGGAGCCGGGTTGATGGACATGAAAGCGATGCGCGTGTCGGGCAGGGCGGCGCGGATCCTGGCGACGAATGCCTCGAAATCGGCGGCGACCTGTTCGGGCGGTTTGCCGGCATTGAGGTCATTGGAGCCTGCTGCCAGCACGATCAATCGCGGTTTGCAGGGGAAGATGATTCGGTCGGCAAAGTAGGTCGCGTCGGCAATCTGTAATCCGCCAAAGCCGCGATAGATGATCGTGTGATTGGGAAAATCGCGCTCCAGCGTGTTCCAGCGCCGGATGTGGGAGGAGCCGATGAACAGAATTGCATCCTGCGGCGGCGGGCTCTTTCGATCGGCAATCTCGAACGCCTCGATCTCCTTTTCCCATCGCTGGCTCGGCGATTGTTCAGCGGCCAACGATGCGGATGCAAAGACGAACAGAAGCGGGACGAAACCCGCCCGGAACAAAAGCGAACGGCAGCGAAGAAAATTCATGGTGTTGGCCACACTCTACCGACCGGGAGATTCCTGCTCACGATAAATCTTTCGGCCCTGTTTCCATTTTGCCGGCCGGCATTGCCCGTGTTCTACTTTGGCGGCGGCACCTGGAAATCGCGCAAGCTCACCACGGGCGGCGATTTGCGTTTCATCAAGGTTGCTTCCAGCGTGTAGTGGCCTGGTGCGTCGGGCGCGGTGAACGGGAACGTCAGCCGCTTGTCGCCGAGCACAGCGACCGCGCAAGGCTGCGTCTGCTCGGACAAAACCTTCGTGCCTTGCAAGAGGCGGAGACGGACGCTGCCATGCCACGGCCCGTAGAGATCATTGATGACGACGACGGACACGTCCCGTTTCTCGCTGGCGGGCACGTCCTCGGCCCAGAAGTCGAGCATGAGGCCAGTCGGGGCGAAAGCGTCTTTCATGCATTTCTCAAACAGCGGCTCGAACTTCAATTCCTTCACGTCGAGCCAGTGATCGCTGGTGGCGCCGCCTTCGGGACGAGGCTTGTCGCCGGGACGCGAGTAACCCACGGTGCAAAAGTGCAACACACCGGCGCATTCACGATGCGCGCGCCAGAACTCGGTCTTGGCGGCGAGCGCGCGCGCATAGAATTCGCGCCGCTGCTGGACGGTGGAGTCTCCGCCGAAGATGTTCCGATAGACGTTCGTCGTGAGGCAGGTGGGTTGGCCGTCGCGTGTGAGCCAGAGCCAGCCGTATTCATTGATGATGATCGGCACCTCGATCGCCTGCTGGGCCTTGTTCAGACTCGGCCGGCCCGGCATGCCAGCGATCTCGCTCATCTTGAACGGCTTCCCGCTCGGCCACCAACCGCGGATGTGCATATAGGGATGCGACTCGACGCAATCGGTCGTGGCTTGCGGCTCGGCCCAACCATTCTCCCACGGACGATTGGAGAGATCGAGTGGCCGCACCGCGGTGAGTGCCTTGCCGGTCTCGGGCGTGCCGCTCTCGTTTTGCGCATCCCAGATGACGACACACGGATGGTTCCAACGCTCGCGCATCCACTCGGTGTATTGCGGGATGATCTTCTCCGCGACGGGCCACTCCGGGCATTGATTCTTCGAACCACTGAGCACCCAGATGGGGAACTCATCCTGTATCAGGATGCCTTCCTCGTCGGCGATGTCATACCAAAACTCCGGCGGGAACCCGATGCAGTAGCGCAGGGAGTTCCAGTGCATCGTCTTGAATTTCTGGTGCAGCTTGCGCACCCACTCGCGATCCCACGGCAGCGTGCCCCGCGCGCTGTCCTCGAAGAAGCGATAGGCCGTCACATTGCTGCCGCGCATGAAATAAGGCCTGCCATTGAGCATGGCGCGCTTCTTCTCCCGGTCGAAACTGAACGACCGCATCCCGAAGCGCGTCTTCGTCGTGTCCGCGCCGGTGCTTAGGTTCAGCTCGTAAAGGAACGGCTCCTCCGGCGACCACAGCCGGCAATCCCGGATCGGCACGGTAAAATCCACCGTCTTCCTTTTCTTGGTGCGAACATAGGTTTTCGACGTCTTCAGTGTTCCGTCCACCCTTGTTGAGCCGCGCAAGCAGACCGTCGCCTGCAACTCAAACTCGCATCCCTTGTTGCCAGTGGCCACTTCCGCAACCACGCGCACCGACTTCGTCTCGATGCTCGGCACCGTCTGGACGTTCACGATGTAAGGCGCGCCGGTCAGGATCAATTCCACCGAATCGTAGATACCGGGGATGTAGAGATATTTCTCGAAATCCCAGCCCGTGGGCATGTCCTGTGGCATCGAATCGCGATCCGCGCCAACCCGGATGATCAACTCGTTCGGCTGGCCGCCACCCTTGAGCGCCCTCTTCACGTCGAGCCAGGCCGGCGTGAAACACGGCAGATGCTCGCCGACGACCTTGCCATTGAGCCAGACCTTCGTGCCGAACTGTGCCTTGTGAATCTTCAACAACGCGATCTCCGGCACCGGTTGCTTCAGCGCGAACTCGCGCCGATACCAGAACGCCTGCCGCTTCTCGCTTTTCTTGCCGACCTCGGCGAAAGCCGGAGTCGCCATGTCCACCAGACCCGGCACCGGCACGCGGTGCGCGAACTCCGCGGGCGGCGTGTCCAATCCACCCTCGGCGATCTGCCATTCACCGTCGAGCGAGACAACCGTGCGCGCGTCGGTGGCGAGGGCGGTGTGGATTGCGAGACAAAGACCGGCGGAGACGATGAAGCTTGTCAGTTTCATAGGTAGAAGAAGATTTGTATCAACTCATCACAAGTTTTCGAGCGAATCTTTTCACGACGACTGGTGCGCACGTGCGCCACTGCAACTGCGAATCATTTTCGGTCATTGACACCGGATGGTTTGCGATAGTTCACGCCAAGCTGGTCGAGGCGGAGAAGATGGTTTTGAAGGCGGTGCTCGAAGCCGGCGAAGTCCTTCCGCTCGGCCGGTGTCCAGACGACCTCGGCCAGCGCCGCGGCCCGAGGGAAAGCGAAATACTCCACGTCGCCGGGCGTCCACATGTATTCGGTCCAGAGCGCGCCCTGTGCGCCGAGGATGTGATGACGCCTGGATTCGGGCAGTTCGGCGGGGACCGGCTCGAATTCATAGACGCGCGACAGCGGGACGAAGCCTCCAATGCATTCCGGCTCGTTCGCCCCCTTGGCCTGCGCGTAGTCGAAGTAGCAGTGCGTGGTTGGCACCATGACGACGTCGTGGCCCGCGCTGGCGGCGGCAATGCCGCCCTTGATGCCGCGCCAGGACATCACGGTCGCGCCGGGCGTGAGGCCGCCTTCGAGAATCTCGTCCCAGCCGAAGAGCCGCCGGCCTTTGCCGGCGAGGAATTCCTCGACGCGGTGGTTGAACCACGTCTGGAGTTGCGCCTCGCTCTTGAGGTTCTCGGCCCGGATGCGCGCCTGGCATTTCGGACACGACTTCCAGCGGTCGCGCGGGGCCTCGTCGCCGCCGATGTGGATGAAGCGGCTGGGAAACAGTTCGCAGACTTCTCCGAGCACGTCTTTGACGAGGGCGATCGCCTCGTCGTTGCCGGGACAAAGGATATCCGGCTCGATGCCCCAGCGCGTGCGCACTTCGAACGGGCCGCCGCGGCAGGACAACGCGGGATAGGCCACCAGCGCCGCCAGGAAATGACCCGGCATCTCGATCTCCGGCACGAGCGTCACGTGCCGCGCCTGCGCGTAGGCGACGAGGTCGCGGATTTGTTGTTGCGTGTAGAAGAACGGTCCGTAGCGCTGGCCGTCGCCGCGCTTGCGATCGCCGTGCACGGGCGACTCCTTGCGGACGGAGCCGAGCCGGGTGAGTTGGGGGTGCTTCTTGATCTCGATGCGCCAGCCTTGGTCGTCAGTCAGGTGAAGCTGAAGCGTGTTCAGTTTGTGCAGCGCCATCACATCCACCAGTTTCTTGACGAACTCCGGCGGCATGAAGTGACGCGCCGGGTCGAGCAGCAGGCCGCGCCATGCGAACCGCGGCCGGTCTTCGATCTCGACGCAGGGCGCGGTCCAGCCGCCGCCGGGAGCGCGCGCCGGCCGTTTCATTGCGAACACCTGCGGCGGCAGCAACTGCCGAAACGTGACGCCGCCGTAGAACAGTCCCGCCTCCGCCGCCGCACAGATCGTGACGCGCGCGGGTGTCACCGAGAGGCGATAGCCTTCGGTGCCGAGTTGGGATTCAAGCGAGCGGTCGAGTTGCAGGCTGATGGCGCCCGGTTTCGGATCGCCGGCTTTGACCGGCAAAGGCAGGCCGGTCGGCATCCTCAATGCGGCGGCCAGCGCGCGAGCTTCCGCTTCCGCGCCGGGGCCGGCATAGATCGAAGTCTCCTGGCTCAGCGTGAAGGTCCCTTCCGCCACAGTCATCTTCGCTGGCGCGGGAACCAATGCCGGTGGTGCGGCCACTGCGCACTGTGAGTTTGTCAGCAGCGTCATACACGAAAGCAACAGGAGCGCAGTGCGGCGGCGTTGCTTCATGATCTTTCCTTCCGGACTTCTATTTTGGGTTTCGAGGCGATGTATTCTTGAAGGTCGCGGCCTCTTCATGCGCGAACGTCAGCGCGTGGTCAACGGTAAAAACTTCACCTCGCCCGGCGCCAACTTGAAGTTTTGCCCGAACGCCGTGAACGAGATCGGCTCGTTGCCGACGCACACGAACACCGCTGCTTCGTCGCCGGCCGGCGCGCGCCATTGGCTGTGCAGCACCGCCGGTACTTCCAGTTCGCGCGGCGGCCGGCCCGCGCCGGTGAAGAACTTGCAGCGCACGCGCGGCACGTCCAGCGGGCCCGTTGCCACGCGCCGGCCGAACACCAGAAACTCCCGCGCCGGCCCGCGCCACAGCTCGACATGCCCGCGCAGCAACCGCGCCTGTGGGGCGTCGGTCGTCTTCGGATCGTAGGGCCGAGTCCACACCGCCACGCCTGGCGTTTTGCCGCAGACGAGGTTCATGCCTTGTTGATAAAGCGTGCTGGTGCTGGCCCAGGTCGAAACGCCGCACGAGTCGCCGCCGTAGCCGTGCATGAACTCGTGATAAACATGCGTGAACAGCGGCACACCGACGACGCCCTCGCCGTCGCGCGGCCAGCGGCCCTGCGAGTAATCGCGGGCGTGATAGGTATCGAGCACCGGGATGAAGAATTCGCCCGGTTCTTCGATGGACCACGCGAAGTCCTTGCTGTGCTTCCTGCCTTCGCGGCGAATCTCGTTGAACATTTTGTAGAGCGCTCCGGCTGACCAGTTGCCGCCGCCGCGCGGATGACCGTGTTTGTCGCTGAAGCACGGCGGCATGCCACCGCCAACAATCTGGTCTGCCTGCACGCAATCAATCCCAAGCCGCTGGCATTCCAGCGTTGCACCGAGCAACAGCTCGCGCGCCAACGGCGTCGCAGGGCAAATTACCGCCTTCTCGCCGACACCCGCGTTCGGCTTGCCTGAACGTTGCGGCCGGCCGTCAGCGTCGCAGATGGCGCTCGCCGCGCCCCGCTTCTCGAACGCCACCGTGTCGTCAAGCGTCCCGGCGTCGCTGCCGCCTTGTTTGCGCAGCGTCCAGTTCAGGCCGGAGAGGAACACCAGCGTGCGGTGGCCATTCGCATGAAGCGACGCCGTCGCCGCCTTGAAGTCGCGCTCGCCGCCGAAGGGTGGAAAATAATCCGGCGCTATCCACGGACCGAGTTTCTCCCACGACATCAGCATGAACGTCGTCGGCCCGCCGAGCAGGTCGCGCCACGCAGCGGCCTGCTGCGGCACCGACGGCAGGCGGTTGCCGATCTTCTTCGGTTCGACCTCGCCGCGCAGGCTGTAGGCGTAAAACAACGACGGCTCCGTGAGCCAGCGCGGCACGTCGCCGCCGGCCACTCGTTGCGCGAGCGTGCGGCGGCACCACGGCTGTTTCAGCGCCCACTTCTTGTAGATATCGGCCGCCGTCTGCCAGTCGCCGCGAAACGTGCCGATGGCGACATCGTATTCGGTGTGCCACTCGCCGCGCGCCTGAATCGGCGGCCGGTGCATCATGGCCATCCTGAAAACGTCGCCGCGCTTTTCAACGCCGAAACTCTTCGTATAGCAACGGCTGTCGTAGCTCGCCGCATACAAGCCGGCCGTGTCGTCGTAGTGCGCGAGAAACTGCATCGAGGCCGAACCGGGATACGAAGCCGACGGCAGCCAGCCGATCGAGGCGGGCGACTGGATGAGACAGCCGTCGTTGCGCGGCAGCACGAGGAACTCCCGCTCCGGCGACGCGCCGAGTTGTTTCGGCCACGCCAGCGCCGGAAACCGCACGTTGGTCAGCGCGTGGCCGCTGTCGTTGCGCACGGCAATGCGGCCGAAGATCAGCGGCGAGCCTGGCTCTGTGCGGAAACGGCATTCGACGGCGACGGCGGCGTTGGTGTGGCGCGCGGCGGTGATGACGACAGAGTTGCCGTCGCGTTTGACGGTGACACCGGCAGCCGCGGTTTCCGTCAGCGACGGCGCGTTGGTGAAGCTCAACTCGTAGAACAGCGGCGCAACCGCTTTTGGCGCGGCGAAGTCGCGGCCGGTGGCCTTGTCCACCAGTGAAACAATCGCGCCATTGCGGTCAGGGTCGAAACCGATGCGCGTCGTATCAGTCTCCAGAGTGACGATGGCGGCCAGCAACAGAATCATGTGTTGTTCCTCAAATTGCCGCTGACAGTGTGCGGGCAGCGGACTTGCCTTTCAAGCTGAAGGTGGCAAACGCATTGCCAGAGGGCACGACTCGTGCTACAGGAAGACAACACACGAATCGCTGAGTCGTTGTTATGAAATCACAAGCGCTCGTCGGAACCGCACTGCTGCTGCCCCTGCTTGCTTCGGTCGCCATCGCTGCCGGGCCGTCGCGGCCGAACATCCTCTACATCATGTCCGACGACCACGCGTCGCACGCGATGAGTTGTTACGGCAGCCGGATCAACCAGACGCCAAACCTCGACCGCATTGCCAGCAGCGGGATGCGGTTCAACAACTGTTTCTGCGTCAACTCCATCTGTACCCCGAGCCGCGCGTGCATCCTCACCGGCCAATACAGCCATATCAACGGCGTGCCGGTGTTCAACCCGATTGACCCGAAGCGTCCGACGCTGGCGACGTATCTGCATGCCGCTGGCTACTACACCGGCATGATTGGCAAGTGGCATCTCGGCAGCGATCCGGCGGGCTTTGATCTCTGGAACATCCTGCCAGGGCAGGGCGTTTATCATGACCCGGTTTTCCTCACGCAGGCTGGCCGCACGAAACACACCGGTTACGTCACCGATCTCATCGCGGATTTTTCCATCGACTTCATCAAGAACCGCCCGAAGGACAAGCCGTTCTTCCTGATGTGCCACCACAAGGCGCCGCACCGCAGTTGGGAGCCGGACGAAAAGCACGCACACATGTACGACGGCGTGGACATCCCGGAGCCGGAGACGTTTAACGACGTTTACGCCACACGCTGCCCCGCCGCGACGGAGGCGACGATGCGAATTGACCGCGACCTGACCCGGCGCGATCTGAAGTATCCGCTGCCGCCGCCGGACCTGAAAGGCCCCGCGCGCAACAAGTGGCTCTCCGGCGTGGACACGGAGGTGGAGATCACTGTCAACGGCCAGAAGAAGACGCTTACAGGCGAGGCGTTGAAAAAATGGAAGTATCAACGCTACATCAAGGACTACCTGCGCTGCATCGCTTCGGTGGACGACAATGTCGGCCGGCTGCTCGACTTCCTCGATCGCGAGGGGCTCGCCGACAACACCATCGTCATCTACACCTCCGACCAGGGTTTCTACCTCGGCGACCACAACTGGTTCGACAAGCGCTTCATGTATGAGGAATCGCTGCGGATGCCGTTCATCATTCGCTGGCCCGGCCGCATCAAGCCTGGCACGACGAACGACAAGATGGTCCTGAACGTGGATTTCGCGCCGATGCTGCTCGATGCTGCCGGCGAGAAGACGCCCGCCGACATGCAGGGCCGCAGCTTCCTGCCGTTGCTGCGCGGCGAGACGCCCGCTGATTGGCGCACCTCGATGTATTACCGCTACTATCACTATCCCATGCACCATTGCGTTCAGCCGCACTACGGCGTCCGCACCGAGCGCTACAAGCTCATCTACTTCAACAAGCTCGACGCGTGGGAACTCTACGACCTCCAGAAGGACCCGCGCGAGTTGAGGAACATCCACGCCGATCCCGCCTGCGCCGACCTTGTGAAACAACTCAAGGCGGAGCTGTTCGGTCTGAAAAAAGAACTCAAGGACGAGAACCGGTTCGAAAACGAACTGCCGAAGGATAGGATGTAATCCTGCCGACGAAAGGAATCCCCCATGCAACAGAGCGACCCGCACAACACCTTCAACCGTCGAACATTTCTGACACAGTCGCTGGCCGCTTCGGCGGGAATCGCCGCCGCCGCGGCAGCTTCGCATCAGGCATTGGCTGAGACACGGCCGGCTGCGAAGCCTTCTTCACAGGCTCCCGGTCAACTGCCCAAGGGAAAGATTGGCGACCTGGAAATCAGCCGGCTCATCCTTGGCACCAACCACGTCACGTTCTTCATGCACAGCCGCGACCTGCATTACGTGAATGATTTGTCGCGGCACTACAACACGGACGAGAAGATCATCGAAACCTTCGCCGCCGCGGAAGCCAGCGGTGTCACTGCATTCATGACCCATCAGGATCCCAAGATCGCCAAGCTTTTCCGGCAGTATCGGGACCGTGGTGGCAAGCTCAAGTGGATCGTTGCGCCGTGGAGCGACGCCGAAGGCCGCCGGGTGGCTGATCCGGCGAGCTACCAACGCGCGGTGCCGCAGCTCGTGGACAGCGGCGTGGACGCGCTTTATGTGCCGGGCATGATCACCGGCACGCTGGTGAAGCAGGGCAAAGGCGCGTTGATCGGCGAGATGCTCGGCATCATCAAGACCACCGGTCTGCCCGTTGGCGTCGCCTGTCACGAACTGGAGGTTGTGCAGTTCTGCGAGAAGGAAAAATTCCCGCTCGATTTCTACGTCAAGACGCTTCATCACCTGAAGTATCCCACCGCGCCGAAGCCCGATGCGATACAGAAGCCATACGCCGAGGTGCCGGGCTACTGGTGCAACAACCCCGAAGAGACGGCGGAGTTCATGAAGGGCGTGACGAAGCCGTGGATTGCCTTCAAGGTTCTGGCCGCCGGAGCCATTCCCCCGCGCGACGGCTTCAACTACGCCTTTGCCCGTGGCGGCGACTTCATTCTCGCCGGCATGTTCGACTTCCAGACGGCCGAGGACGCGCAGATCATCCGGGACGCGTTCGCTGCCAACAAGAATCGCGCGCGTCCGTGGCGCGGTTGAGACAAACGCTCCGCCAAATCGCGGCGGTGATCCGTGACGAGAAAGGAATCTGCGAATTAAGCCTCTCCTCGCGATTGGTTTTGTTGCGCTGATGGCAGCCGCAATCGCGTCGGCGCGGGATACGCTCGACGTTTATCCTGCACCCGCCGGGTTGGCGCCTTCGCCGGAGTACCGCGTGGAGGTATTGCAAGACGGCCGGCCGAGAGAGTCATTCGTCTATCGCACCACCGCCAAGTGGCGTTCAAACAAGGTGAAAGACACGGCGTGGACGACGTTCGCTTTCGATGGCCGCGTGTCGGTGCGAGTGACGAAACTCAACGGCAGATTCGAGTCCTGCAGAGTTCTGCCGAGCAGCCGGCGCATCAAGACACAGGTGAAAGGGAACGCCGCAACATTTGTGCTCGACCGGCCTGCCAGGTTGTCCGTCGAGTTTGATGACAACGCGAAGACACATCCGCTGCTCATCTTTGCGGACCCGCCGGAGACGAACGTGCCGTCGCGCGACGCGACGAACGTCGTGTGGTTCGCGCCGGGCGTGCATGAATTACCTGGCGGACAGATGGAGTTGCTGGCCGGCCAGACGGTCTATCTCGCGGGTGGCGCGTTTGTGCGCGGACGCATCCTCGGCCGGGACGCGAAAGGCGCGCGCATTCTCGGTCGTGGCGTGTTATCGGGCGACGGATTACCGCCAGCCGACGCCGGCGGCACGCGAGGAGAGCATTTCATCATGTTGCGTGGCGACAGTGACGACGTGCTTGTGGACGGCCCGACGCTGGTGGATTCTCCGCATTTCAATCTCACCATTGCCGGACAGCGCGCAGTGGTGCGAAACGTGAAGATGATTTCCTGGTGGTTCAGCACCGACGGCGTCCATCTGCACGCGCACGGTTTGATCGAGGATTGTTTCTTCAAGGTGAACGACGATGCCGTGAAGCTCTATCATAGCGACACGACAGTGCGCCGCTGCATCATCTGGCAGATGGAGAACGGCGCGCCGTTCCAGATCTCTTGGAACATGCCGGGCCGTAACGCCGGCTTCCGCGTGAGCGATTGCGACATCATCCATGTCGAACACTCATGGAAGAACGACAACGAAGCCGTGTTCTGCGCCATTCACGGCGGCAGCGGACACATGAGCGATTACGTCTTCGAGAACATTCGCATCGAGAACGCCCGCTGGCGGTTGGTGAGTCTCATGACCCAGCCGAACGAATTTGCGAAGGGTGTCAAGGAACCGGGCACCATCTCCAACGTCACCTTTCGCAACATCACCGCCGACGGCCCGTTTGCGCTGCCAAACCGTTTGCGCGGCTTCAGTGCCCACAGTCGGATCGAGGGTATCACTTTCGATCAGGTGCGCGTTGGCGGCCGTCTGTTGACGGGTTTGGCGGACAACTTCGATGTGGACACGAACACCGTGCGTAATGTGAAATTCCTGCCGAAAGCCGAACACCGATGAAACTCATGCTGCAACGATTCACCGTTTTTGCGGCTCTCGGCCTCGTTTGCGCCGTGGGCCACTCCGCCGCGCCGAAGCCCAACGTCATTGTCATTCTCACCGACGACCAGGGCGCAGTGGACGCGGGTTGCTATGGCGCAGAGGATCTTGCGACGCCGGCAATTGATTCACTGGCGGCGCGGGGGGTGCGGTTCACGCAGTTCTACGCTGCCGCGCCGGTTTGCTCGCCCTCGCGCGCGGGGTTGTTGACGGGACGCTATCCATTGCGATGCGGTGTGCCAAGCAACTGTGCGTCACAGGCCGGCCAGCGAGGCGCGTTGCCGGCGAGCGAGGTGACGATGGCCGAGATGTTCAAAGCCGCCGGCTACGCCACGGCGCACATCGGCAAATGGCACCTCGGCTACACGCCGGAGACGATGCCGAACGCGCAGGGGTTCGGCCTCTCCTTCGGGCACATGGGCGGTTGCATAGACAACTGGTCGCACTTCTTCTACTGGCACGGCCCGAACATCCACGATCTGCATCGCAACGGCAGCGAAGTGTTCGCCGATGGCCGGTTCTTTGGCAGCCTGATGGTTGAGGAGGCGGCGCAGTTCATCGCGGCCAACAAGGATAAGCCGTTCTTCATCTATTTCGCCATCAACGAACCGCACTATCCGTATCAGCCCAACGTCAAGTGGCTGGAGCGGTTCAAGAAACTGCCCTATCCACGTAACCTCTACGCGGCGTTTCTGGCGACGATGGACGAGCGGATCGGCGCGCTGTTGCACTGCGTGGACGATGTGAAACTGCGCGAGCGCACCATCGTCGTGTTCCAGTCTGACAACGGCCACTCGACCGAGGAACGCGCACACTTCGGCGGTGGCAGCGCGGGGCCGTATCGTGGCGCGAAGTTCAGCCTGTTCGAGGGCGGCATCCGGCTGCCCGCCATCATATCGTGGCCCGGTCATTTGCCGGAGGGCGCGGTGCGCGGCCAGATGGCGCATGGCTGCGACTGGCTGCCGACCGTTGCCGAGCTGGCGGGCGTGAAACTGTTGCAGCCGGCCATTGACGGAAAGAGCCTCGTGCCCGTGCTGAAGTCCGGCGATGCACCCAGCCCGCACGACGTGCTGCACTGGCACGTTGGCGACGGGAAGAACCCGCAGTGGGCCGTGCGCGAGGGCGACTGGAAGTTGATCGGCAACGCGTGGGACAGCGGAGCCGGCGTGGCCTGGGGCGTTGCCGGCGGCGACAAGAAGACGCAACGGTTTCCGTTGTTCCTCTCCAACCTGGCCGAGGACGTTGGCGAAAAGAAAAACTTCGCTGCCGAGCGGCCCGACATCGTCGAACGGTTGCGCAAGCGGCACGACGACTGGGTGCAGCAGTGCGGGACCCAGGCATCGAACGGACAAAAACCATGACGATCCTCCGACGATTTTTCACGCTCGGCGCCATCCTGATTGCATGGACGTCGTTGCAGGCGGCTGACGCACCGAAGCCCAACATCATTTTCATTCTCGCTGACGACTTCGGCTACGGCGATCTCGGCAGCTATGGGCAGAAGAAAATCCAGACGCCGTGTCTCGACCGCATGGCAGCGGATGGGATGCGATTCACGCAGTTCTACGCCGGCTCGACCGTCTGTGCGCCGTCGCGTTGCGTGCTCATGACCGGTCTGCACACCGGCCATTGCTGGGTGCGCGGCAACGCCGGCAAGAACAATGCGCGAGGCCAGATTTTGCGCCCGCAGGATGTCACGGTGGCCAAAGTCCTCCATGACACCGGCTATGCCACCGCGCTCGTCGGCAAGTGGGGACTGGGCGAACCTGACACCAGCGGAGTGCCGGCGCGGCATGGCTTCGATCATTTCTTCGGTTATCTCAACCAACTCCACGCCCACAACTACTATCCGGCGTTTCTCTGGCGCGGCGAGGAACGCGTGACCTTGAAGAACGAGGTGCCGCCGGGCAACGTCGGCGACGGCGAGTTCGGCCAGGGCTGGGCGACGAAGAAAGTCGAATACAGCCACGACCTCTTCGCCTCCGACGCGTTGAAGTGGATCGACAAGAACCGGAGCAAACCCTTCTTCCTCTACCTCGCCGTCACGATCCCGCACGCCAACAACGAAGGCTTGCGAGGCACCGGCAACGGCCAGGAAGCGCCCGACTTCGGCATCTACAAGGACAAGGACTGGACCGAACCGAACAAAGGCTATGCAGCGATGGTCACGCGCATGGACACCGACATCGGCCGGATGCTGGCGCTGCTGAAACGGCTGGGCCTCGACGAGCGCACGCTGGTGATATTCAGCTCCGACAACGGCCCTCAGAAGGAAGGCGGCGCGGACTTCGAGTTCTTCGACTCCAACGGACCGTTGCGCGGCATGAAACGCGATCTCTACGAGGGCGGCATCCGCACGCCGTTTATCGCGCGCTGGCCCGGCCGGATCAAAGCGGGCAGTGTCAGCGATCACGTCGGCTACTTCGGCGATTTCATGGGCACCGCATCGGAACTGGCCGGCGTCGAGCCGCCGCCGAATCTCGACAGCATCAGTTTTGTGCCGACGCTGCTCGGTCAACCGGAGCGCCAAAAGCGGCATGACTATCTATACTGGGAATTTCACGAGCGCGGCTTTGCGCAAGCAGTGCGGATGGGCGACTGGAAAGCCGTCCGCCTCGGCACGAAGAAGCCCGTGGAGCTTTACGATCTCAAGACCGACCTCGGCGAGCAACGCGACGTTGCCGCGCAACATCCGGAAGTCATCGCCAAGGTCGAAGCGATCCTCAAATCCGCCCGCACCGATTCCGAATGCTTCCCGATTCGTGAGGGTGCGGCGAAGAAACCTGGCGCGAAGAAGAAGCCGGCTGCTGCAAAACAGCCCTGACCACGTCGGGCGAGCGCGAAGTCGCGGATGATATCGCCGCCCCCAAAACACAAGGGACAGCCCGAAGGCTGTCCCTTGCGACACGAATGTGATTTGTCAGACGTTTAGTTTGCCTGCCGGCCTGTCACGCCCTTGGTGCCCTTCGCGATGGCCTTCGCCATCTCTTTCGGACGCAGCGCGCGAACAGCCGCGCCGGCGCGCCACATTTCGGAGTTGTGAATCTCGCTCAACTCCTTCTGCAACTGCACCTGGTAGTTTGGTGCGCCGCACGCCGTCAGCACGCGGGTGCATTCCTTGCCGCTCTTGACGCGGTTGTAGAGGTCCTTGAACACCGGCAGCACGGCTTTTCTGAACTTCGGTTTCCAGTCGAGCGCGCCGCGCTGGGCGGTTGCGGAACAGTTGGAATACATCCAGTCCATGCCGTTCTCGTCCACGAGGCGGATGAGGCTCTGCGTCAGTTCCTCGACGGTCTCGTTGAACGCCTCGCTCGGCGTGTGGCCGTGCTGGCGGAGCACGGCGTATTGCGCCTCCATAATGCCGGCCTGCGCACCCATGAGCACGCCGCGCTCACCGGTGAGATCGCTGAACACCTCGTGCTGGAAGGTCGTCGGGAACAGGTATCCGGAACCGATGCCGATGCCGACCGCGATGCAACGATCCTCCGCGCGGCCCGTGGCATCCTGGCCGACGGCAAAGCTGGAGTTAATGCCCGCGCCCGTGAGGAAGTTGCGGCGGACGGAGGTGCCGGAGCCTTTCGGCGCGACCATGATCACGTCCACGTTCTTCGGTGGGACAACGCCCGTTTGCTTACAGTAGGCGATGGAGAAGCCGTGCGAGAAATAAAGCGCGGAGCCGGCCTTGAGGTTCTTTTTGACGAGCGGCCAGATGGCGCGCTGCGCAGCGTCGGAAACAAGCATCTGGATGATCGTGCCGCGTTGCACTGCTTCCTCGATGTCGAACAGCGTCTTGCCGGGCACCCAGCCGTCGGCGACGGCGCGGTCCCAGTCGCGCTTGAACGACTTGGCCTGGCCAACGATGACGTTGAAGCCGTTGTCGCGGAGGTTCAACCCTTGCGCCGGCCCCTGCACGCCGTAGCCGATGATGGCGATGGTCTCGTTCTTGAGGACCTTGCGCGCCTTGGCCATCGGGAACTCCTGCCGTGTGACGACCGTTTCCTTCGTTCCACCAAAATCAATGATTGCCATGTTGTTTATCCTTTGTGTCTGCTATTGCTGAACATTCTCCGTTTGAACCGGAGTGCGAATCCTAGTGGCGAAGTGCTGGCAGTCAAATAGAAACTTGCGCTTTTTCGCCAAAAAACCGTGGCACCGGCCTCTCCCGTTGGTGACAAACGGCCGTGAATTGTGGAAAACTGTGCGCCAGCTGATTCAGGAGCTTACTATGAAACTGTTACGCGTTTGCCTTTTCCTCTCCGCGATGGCCGGCAGCGTCTGTGCCCAGACCGTCATCCGCGAATGGAAACCCGCCGACCTGGCGAAATGGTCGCCCAGCTATGTGAAGAACCTCCACGTCGAGAACGATGCGCTCGTCTTCGAGACGCAGGCGGGCGACTCGATGCTGGTCAGCCCGACGTTTGACGGTTTCGCGGCCACACCGTGGCAACGCATCGAATTGGAGATGAAGACCGACGTGGCCGGCGGCGGCATGGTTTATTGGACCCAGACCCTCAAGACGAAATATGGCGGTTTTTCCCCCGACAAACTCACCAAGTTCGATCAAGTAGCTGGCGACTGGCAGACCTACCGCCTCGAGCCGTTCTGGCAGGCCGAGAAGAAGATCATCAAGCTGCGGCTCGATTTCCCGCACGAACGCGGCGGTCGCTACGCCATCCGCGCGATCCGCATCATTGAGGAGCCCCCGGCTGCCGTCGCTGCCCTGCCAGCCCGCGATGTGAAGCTGGACGCCAAGGGCGAGTGGCGCGCGCGAGTCTCTCTGAACACCGAGGACGGCGCGTTCATCGCAGTGCGCATGGCGGCGAGCGCGGGCGAGGCGGCTGTCGTGACGTTCGCCAGCGACGCGGTCAACGGCCTGTACCGTGTGAACTTCCCCCTGCACGCTGACGGCCGGATGCACACCTATAACGTGGATGGCGGCGCAAACAAGAACTGGCGCGGTCGGATCATCGAGCTGCGTCTGCAAACCACCGCCCGCAAGGACGCGAAGACCGCCGTCGAATCCATTGCCTTCGGCGCGGAGCCGCAAGGCCCGCCGGACCTGGATGTGACGTGGCTGGGTCTGCACGATCCGTTCACGCGCGCCGGCCGTCCGGCCCGGCTCGAAGCCCGTGTGGTCAACCGCGGCGGCGAGACGGCGCGGGATCTGAAGCCGCAACTCAGTCTTTCGGGCGCGAAGCTCATCAAGGAAGAATCGCTGCCGGCAAAGATCGAGTTCGGCGTTCCCGAGACGCTCGCGTGGACGGTGCAGGCCGACCGACCGTGCAAGGCGAAGGCGACGCTCACGCTCGATGGCGCACCGGCAAGAACCGCGACGCTGAACTTCCTGCCGGCACCGAGTCTGCCGAAGGCCGCCTACGTTCCGGAGCCGAAGCCCGCCAAGAGCGATTATCAGGTCGGCGTTTACTACTTCCCCGGCTGGCACACCGCCTCGCGCTGGACGCCGCTGAAATCGTTCCCGGAGCGGCAGCCGCTGCTGGGCTGGTATCGCGAGGGCGACCCCGAGGTGGCCGACTGGCAGATCAAGTGGGCCGTCGAGCACGGCGTCAACTTCTTCCTCTACGACTGGTATTGGGATCGCGGCGCGCGGCATCTGGAGCACGGGCTACACGACGCGCTGTTCAAGGCGCGCTATCAGAACCTCATCAAGTTCTGTCTGCTCTACGCCAACCACAACCCCCATGGCTCCCACTCGCCGGAGGACTGGGAAAAGATCACGCGCTTCTGGATCGAGAACTACTTCAAGCGGCCGAACTACGTCATGGTCGAGGGCAAGCCGATGGTGGTCATCTTCTCGTCGCAGAATCCCGCGCGCGACATGGGTCCGGAAAAAGTGAAGCCGACCTTCGACCACATGCGCCAGATGTGCAAGGACGCCGGCCTCGGCGGCCTCTATCTCGTGGCGTGCATCAACAGCGGCACCAATCTTCTGGCGAAAATGAAAGACTACGGCTACGACGCCGTCAGCGCCTACAACTGGCCGCACCTGAATATGACGCCGGAAGAGAACCAGGCGCGCCGGTCGCCCTATGCCAAGGTTGTCGCCGGTTTCCCGCAGGTCTGGTCGGACATCGCATCCGCGGACATCCTCAAACTCATTCCGCCCGTTTGCGGCGGATGGGATTCGCGCCCGTGGCACGGCGACACCGCCCTTGCGCGCACGAACCGCACGCCAGAGATATTCAAGAAACACCTGATCGACTGCAAAAAGTTCCTCGACTCCCGCGAGCAGCCGCCGAAGCTGAAGATGCTCTTCGTCGAGGCGTGGAACGAATGGGGTGAAGGCAGCTATATCGAGCCGCATCGCGAGTTCGGTTTCGGCTACCTCGAAGCGATCCGCCAGGTCTTCGCGCCCAAATCGTCCAAGCCGAAGCTGATGGTTCCCGCCGATGTGGGACTCGGCCCCTACGACATCCCGGACGAACCGCTGGCCACCGCGTGGAACTTTGCGGCCGCGAAGGACCCGCTGGGTTGGGGCGGCAACGTGGAGAACCTGCGCGTCGAGGGCGGCGCGTTGCGGTTCAAAACGCGCGGCCGTGACCCGATTCTCAGCAGTCCGCAGTTGCGCGCGGCGGGACGGCAGTTCCCGTTCATCGTCTTCCGCATGAAAGCGAGCCGCGACATAGGTTGCCAGTTATTCTGGAGCACGTCCTCGTCGCCCCAGAGCGAAGCCAATAGCGTGCATTTCCCGGTCAAGGGTGGCAGCGAATTCCAGGAGGTCAAAGTGCGCCTCGCCGACAACCCGCGCTGGCGCGGTGTCATCACCTCGCTGCGATTCGATCCCGGCAGCCTTGACGGCGTCGAAGCCAGCATCGAGTCCATCCGGTTGGAAGAGAAGTGAGCATCGACAAGACCCCGGTCGAAGGGTTCGACCAGGGCCTTGCATTGGACTGCGACGCGCCGGAACTGCTTCTTCCGGGCAGTCACATAAATATGCTCTTTAACAAGCCGACCGTGCCGGAGTAGGCTGGCCGGGCCGTGAGCAAGTCTGGAGAAACCCGTTTCGCCTTTCGAGCGATGACGATGGCCGCCTCGCTGGCGTGCCTGTTCTGGCCGGCTTCACGCGCGGCGGGGGAACCGCCGGCCGCGGCGGGCGATTATCTCCTGCAACAATGGGACGTGGATGACGGCCTGCCTGATGACGCCGTTGCCGCCGTCACGCAGACGCGCGACGGCTACCTTTGGATTGGCACCGCGCGGGGTCTGGCGCGATTCGATGGCGTGCGCTTCCGCCTTTTCACCTCCGCGAATACACCCGCGCTCGTTTCCGATAACGTCCGCTTTCTGGCGGAAGACAGCGCCGGCGCACTCTGGATCGGCCTGAGCCGCGGCGGCATCGTGCGCCATCGCGAGGGGGCGTTCGAAACGGTGACGCAGCCGTCGGACAACCCGGCCCACTGGCCCACGTCGCTCATCGCCGACGGAAAAAGTGGCGTGTGGATCGGACTTCCCAACCTCCGCGCCGCGCGCTGGCGCGACGGACAATGGACGCAGTTTGGCGTGGCTGATGGCATCGTTGGAAAAGGCGCGGTCAACTGCGTCGCCGGGTTTCACGGCAGAATATGGTTCACCACTGAAACCTCCTGTGGTTTCTTCGACAGCAACCGATTCACCACGCTCACCACCGACGTGCCGCTGCCTCAGTTTCAACCGCGTCGCGACGACGGTTGCTGGCTCGCTTGCGCGAACGTGCTGCGTAAGTTCAACGAGCGCGGCGAGATGCTGTTCATGGGCCAGATGCCTTGGAGCGGCGGCGCGGCGGAAATCCAGACTCTTCTGGAAACCCGCGACGGCGTGCTCTGGGTTGGCACGAAGGGCCAGGGCCTCTGCCGCCTTGCCGGCGCGGGCATCGAGCGCGTGCAGACCTCACACAATTTCATCACGGCCATCCACGAGGACCGCGAGGGCAGCCTCTGGGTCGGCACGGGCGGCGGGTTGAACCAGCTCCGCCGGCGCGGCATCCGCCTGTACAACGCGCGCAGCAGTCTGGCGGATGACATCGTGTATTCCATCTGCGAGGACAACGACAGCGCGCTCTGGTTTGGCACGCGCAGCGCCGGCGCGTTGCGGCTCGTTGGCGGGCGGTTCACGTTGTTCACAAACACCAACGGCTGGCCCGGCGGCATTGTCACGACATTGTGCGCGGATCGCAACGGAGGCGTTTGGTTCGGCACGCTGGCGGATGGATTGGTTCGATGGCAGAACGGCGTGTTTGTGAAGGCCGGCTTCAAAGGCGAGCGCATAGAGACCCTCTTTCAAGACCGCGACGGTGCACTCTGGATCGGCACCTCGCAAGCAGGTTTGTTGCTGTGGCGCGATGGCAAGGTCACACGCTTTGCGACCGAAGAGGGTTTGCGCGACATTACCGCGCTGGCCGAGGACGGCTCCGGCCATCTTCTGGCCGGCACACGACAGGGCGAGTTGTTCTGGTGCAGTGATGGCAGTTTCCAGCGTTTCAGCCGGATCGACGGACTGCCGGGCGCGACCATCCAGACGATCCTGGCTGACGGCATGGAGTCATTGTGGATCGGCACGCGCCGCGGCCTTGTGCGATTTGATGGTGGTGGCTTCAGGCAGATCACCACGCGCCATGGCCTGCCCGACGACGACATCCGCCAGATCGTCGCCGACGATGACGGCAACCTTTGGTTCGGTTCGTTGCACGGCCTCTTCCGCGCTGCGCGCCACGATCTCGATGAAGTTGCCGCGGGACTGCGCGCCACGGTGGACTGTGTGGCGTATGGACGCGCCGACGGCCTCGGCAGTTTCGAGTTCGCCGAAGGCTCCCACAACGCCGCCTGCCGCACGCGTGACGGCCGCTTCTGGTTCGCCACGCGACGGGGCGCTGTCGAAGTGAATCCGAGGGAACTCATCGTTGGCTCCGAGCCGCCGCCGGTGCATGTCGAGGAACTGATCGTGGACGGCAAGCGGCGACTTCTGCCGGCATCGGGCCGCGTGGAGATTCCACCGCGGCCCGACAGGATCGAGCTGCACTACACTGCGCTGAGCCTGACCTCGCCGGCGAAGGTGCGTTTCCGCTACCGGCTGAAGAACGTGGATGACGACTGGATCGAAGCCGGCAGCGAGCGTTCCGTAACCTACCTCCACATGCCGCCCGGCCGTTATCGGTTTCAGGTTGCCGCGCGCAACGGCGAGGGGGTCTGGAATCTGACCGGCGCGACGCTCGATTTCACGGTGCGCGCGGCGGTGTGGCAGACCGTG
>JBAZIR010000044.1:0-22718 GCA_041651735.1 Verrucomicrobiia bacterium
GTCGCGCTCATAATACTCCGGGTGGTCCCAGTAGGTGCCGCCGGGACCGAGTCCGCTCGGCGGCCAGTCGAAGAAACCGGGAAAAACGCCGTACGCCAGAGAGCGTTTCATGAACAGCTCGATCTCCGCGCCCGTCATCTTCGCGTAGTTGCCTTTCAACAGCGTGACGAACGTTTTGTGATGGCAGATCGTCTTCACGAAACTGTAGTTGCTGCGCGAGATGTTCAGGCCGGTCTCGGCGCCCATGACATCAAGATACGGCGCGCAGAACGGACTGGCGCCCATCGCTCCATTCATCATTGTGAACTTCCCCATCCCGTGGAGCTTCTCCGCCACCAGCCGCGCCCACTCCACCGATGAGAAGTAGTTGTAGAGATACGGCTTCTTCGCCACCGGGTCCCACGACGGCGGGTAGCCTGCGTGAGGGAAATGTTCGCGGCGATAGTTGATGCCCGTGGTGAGGCCGTCGTAGTAAAACCCATCCAGCTCGCCGCGCTTCCTGAAGTCGGCGTAAAACTTCTCGATGCGGTCCAGCAGCCACTGGCCGTAAAACATCTCCGGCTCCAGGCAGAATTGCGCGAGCACGTCGCCATAGACCGATCCCGGCTCTGCGGAGAGTTTGCCCGCCGCATCGTACAGGCCGCACTCGGCATAGACGCCATCGCGCCCCGTGCTCTTCCGGAACGTCGCCTCTACCGACGCGATGCGCCGCTCCAACGACGGCGTCGGGTCCACGCCGCGTTTGTGGTTCGGCACGTCGGCATACATCCCTGCGTGCGTGTAGTAGTTGAAACTCTTTGCGCCGATCTTGTCGTCATATCCGGCCGACCCCGCGCCTTCCTGAATGGTGACGCCAAACTCCGTCGTGTTGTCTATCGAGTCGAGGTGCGTGAAGGCGATCCACATGCCTTCGTCCGTCAGGTTCTTCGCGAAAAACCCGGGATGTCGCTGGTAGTAAGTATCGAGCGCGCTGCGCATGCCCCATTCCGGGTCGCATGCAAACAATTCAAACTCGAACGCCGCCTGCGATGCGGGTGACGTTTCCTTGCACAGTGCCACATCGTATGTGATGCCAAACGAATTTCGCTGTGCGTCATACGCGGTGCGGAAGATGCGTGGTTGGTCCAATGGCACGGCGAGGCACAGCCCGGTCGCGCCGGTGATCACCGTGCAGAAGTTCTCGGTGTTGTAGCCCATCCGCAAATCCGGCTTGTCCTTCCATTCCGGCAGCGCCGCAAACGCCCGGAGCGGTTTCGCATTCTCATACAATTTCCCCGGTTCGATCGTGCGTGGCCGATCCATGTCATCCCACCATTTCCAACCTGTCGCGTTCACCGGCACACCCACTCGCACCAACAGGCCGCGATCCTTGCCCGTCGTATCCTCGACCCAAAGTTTGAACTTGAACGCCTTTCCATCGCCCTTGATCCGCAGTGTCGCCTTCAACGCGAGCGGCTCCGAACTGAGCGTCATGCTGACGCCGCCACCCTCCGCGCGAACAGAACCCAACATCGGGAAGTACTCCCCGCCTCGCTCGACATCGCAGACGCTCAACACCGGCGCTCCGGCCGTGAGCGGCAATTGTTGGCCGCTTACCGTTGCCGACTTCCACGCCCCGTCGGCAGTGAACGCCAGCACGTCGCTGGACGTGGTTCGCACTTCCTGGCCAGTGACGATGGCGGCCACGCACAAAGCCGCGCACCTTGAAACGAATTGTGAGAGATTCCTGAAGCTCATGATTGGAAAGAGATTTGATCGCCGCAGGAACAAACCGTATCACCCAGTCCCACGAAATGAAACGATGATTGAATAACCTGAAGGTGGAATGGGCGTCCTTCTGAGGACAGTGGGCAGGAGTCAGAGGTTAGCCTTCAACACCCGGTGCGAACACTGTGGAGGAAACGGCGGGTGGCGGCGGTGAGGGGAGCGCGCAGGATGAAGACCAGTTCGGATGGACGTTGCTCCGCGGTCTCCTCAACGCGCAGGCCGGAGGCGGAGTAGTCCAGATGGAACCTTTGGCCGGCGGTGGCGACGAAGCCTTTGATCCGGTAGATGTCTTCCTTCACGGCTTCCAGCGCGGCGCGGAAACGGTCGAGGTCCAGGCCGCGGTCCAGCAGCACGGTGAAGCTCGCAAAGTTCGGGTCGCTGCACTGCGCAAGCTCGCCGCCCTGCACACCGGCGAATCGCGTCCCGAACAGCTCTACGTCTGCCGCGCCGTGGCTGGTGCGCACCGGCGTGACGGCGGGATTGATCTCGCAGACGGCGGCTTCGGTTTGCCCGATGAGCGTGGCGGGATAGGCGTCGGTCTTATTGATGAGGATGTGGCTGGCGGCTTCGATTTGGGCGCGGATGTTTGGCAGGGTGCGGAGGAGTTTGCCAAAGCTGCCGGGGTCCACAATGGCGACGACAGAGGTCAACTCATACTGGCGGTCGAGTCGCGCCTCGCGGAGCATCTGGCCGGCGACGGCAGGGTTGGCAATGCCGCTGGCCTCGACGACGACAGCCTCGACCGGCGTCGCCGACGTGCCGAACCGAGCCGGCAGTTCCCGTAAGTGCGCAATGAACTCCGTGACGAGGCACCGGCAGAAGATGCTGCCGCCTGCGACAGAAACAACGTCGGGAGTCTCGCCCGCCAGCAGCGCGCCGTCCACGTCCTTCGCGGAGAACTCGTTGACGAGATAGACGATCTTCCGGCCCCGGTATCGCCGCACGAACTGCTTGAGGAAGGTGGTCTTGCCGCTGCCGAGAAATCCGGTCACCAGCGCGAGCGGGATCATCGCAGTGTCACTTGCCCTTGCCGGCGATCTTCGCCTCGATGGCGCTCACCAGCGTGTTCTGGTCGGGGATGATCGAGATGAACGCCACCTTGCCGTCGAGGCAAATGGTGGGGATGTTCTTCACGCCGAGCCGGGTCATCATGCTGATGCCTTCGCGCGTGGTGATGCGATGCTCCTTGACGATGACGGGCTTGGAAAGCCGTTTGGAGGCGCGATGCACGGCGTCCATCATGTATTGGCACGGCGCGCATGAGGAGGAGTCGAGCGTGATCACATCAATCGTGACGAGCGGCTCGCTCCGGTAATCCGGCGGGGCGGCGACAATGGCGGCCTCGGCGGTCTTGGCGATGATGGTGCGCTTGGCGATCTCGCGCCGGTAGCCGTCGAGGACCATTTCCGCGGCGGCAGCGAGATTCTTCGGCGGCGTGTCGTAGGGCAGGTCGCAGCCGGGTGCGAGCACGAAGCCGCAGCCGCCGCCGACGTCCACGCAACGAATGGCGTCAAGCCGCGCGTCGTCCTCGTCGCCGAGCAGCAGCACGGTGGTGAGGCGGAGATTGCCGCCGAACGATTTGTTGTGGCCGCGCGTGAAGTCGCGGATGCGCTCCAGCGGGATGTTCTCGTCAATGGAGATGTTGTCGCAGGCGGTGCGGCACATCGCCTCGATGTTGCGTGTGGCGTCGCCGCAGACGAACAACGACGAGAGCCCGCCGCGATCCTTGACGAACGCGAAGATCTGGTTCACGGCCGGCGTGACGAAGTCTGCGAAGTGTTCCGCCGAAATCTGGCTGGTCATCGGGTCCACGACAGCGATGACATCCACGCCGTTGTCGAGGTAAGCCTGCGTCACCTTCTGGCCGACCGACGCGCAGAAGCCGATCACGGCCTTGACGTAGTCGGGATGGTCGAACATCTGGAGGAAGATGTCGTTGCCCATCAGGTGCAGCGCGAGTGTGAACGGCCCGCAGATGAGACCGTAGAGCGCGATCTCGCTGCCGACATCCTTTTTCATCGTGCGGACCGCCTCCATGACGATGGGGAAACGCCCGTTAGCCGCGTCAAACACCGGCAGCGCGGCGAGCGACTTGCCTTGCTCGAGCGGGTGCGTGCAAACCGATGGCGGCGTCTGTTCGGCCCAGCGCAACTCGCAGCCGAGCACCTCGGCCTCCAGTTGCAGGTCGAACACCACCGGCAGCCCGTCGGGCTGGTAAAGCTCGCACGCCTTCTTGAGTCCCTGCACGATCAGGTCACTCGATTGCAGATACTCGCGCGCGCTCTTGCCGATCAGCTTGCCGCCGTGGACACCGACGAACGGCACCCAGGCCGGCCGTGGCGTGGTTTCATTGCGCAGTGCTTTGAGAAGAAGTTCGCGTCTGTTCATAAGAAATAGTTTTGGAGAGTTTGCTTTGACGGGGCCGCCGGTTCAAGCAGAACGGCGGAAGAATTTCTTGATCCACAGCAGATAGCCGAACCAAGGCAACGTGCAACATGTCATCCATATGGCCACGCTCTTGCCGGAGCAGAAATTATATTTCTGAATCTGATCGAGATGCTGCTGCGCATGCCCCATCTGCCGATATATCTCCATGGGATCAATTCGAGCGAAAGTGATGGTATAGGAAACGACAAACAGCACGCACGCAACCACAGCGACCCACCAGGCAAACGGCTTCAGGCGATAAAATGCCCAAGCCAGCCAGACCGAACCTGCGGACCAAGCTACAAAAGACAATGTTGCCGGGAGTCCAGTGAGCAAGATACCAAAGAACGGCAGGACGTCCTTGTCGGTCAGCGACGTGGGCAGCATGAATAAGGCACCCATGCCAATCCACAGTGATGCTGCGAGCACTGGCAGTGGACAAGCGTCTGTCCAGCGTCTCACTGGATCACGCGCCTCGCAAGTGGCCTTCACATTCCTGCCTTGGTGGAAGAGTGTCAGCGTGCTCGGTATGACCAGGAATATGACGGCAAATATGACCAACGTAATCGTGATTGCCGCACTTCCCGGACCCGGCTGTGTGGCTTCCGCTATGCGCGGCTGTACAGTCACGAAGATGCCCATCATGACAATGCCCATCAACAGCCAGCCCCACGACAGGATCAGCAGCAACGCGCGCGCCCAACGGCGGCACATGATGGATCCGATGCCGAGCCAGACAAACATAATCGCGATGGCGGCATACATCAGCGCACCGAAGATGATCGTATCGCTATCCGATGACGCTCCAGTCACCTTTCCCAACGACAGTCCCACGAACATCAGCGCGACCATTAGCACGCAAAAACAGCCGATGAGGATTTCCAGCACTCCGAAGATAATGAGGCCTGTTCGCTGGTCGGAAAAAGCGGGTTGAGAAGGCGGTAACGATTCTGTGGCTGTCATGGACTCCTTTCAACCGCGCGCCACCGGTCAACGGCGGCAGTCGCGAGTTGCTGTACTGTTTCTACGCCCAAGCCCCGACTTGCGCCAGCCAGTTCTTATGACGTCGGTTTGTTCTTTTGCGTTGCCTGCTGTTGCGTTCTAATGCGGCTGGGTTGTGGCTCGTGAATCAACAATGTGGCGTTGGATGGTGCGCGTGATTTGTCGAACTTCAATTGGGCCGGCTTCGCGTTGCGCTTGTTGGAGTGAATCTGGTAAGAGCAGCGCATGAATTTTTGGTTTCGACAACTCACCGCTGCCGCTGCAATTCTGTTCGCAGGCGGCGTCTTCATTTTCGCGGCGTCCGATGAGTCGCAAGGCGGCGCAATCACGCTGACGGGCGGTTCCTGCACGATCAGTTTCAGCGCGAGTAACGGTTCGATTCTTGCCGTCAAACAGCGCGGCAAATCAGGTTCCATCTGTGCTAGCGGCGAACACGGCCTGTGGCAGGCGCGGTTTCGTGATGGAAGTGAACTCTGCGCCACTAATTGTGCCTTCACTTGCGCTCGCGACACAAAGGCCAACTCGCTTCGCCTCCACTTTCGCAACGACGAACTCATTGTCACGGTCACCGCAACCGGCGGCAGCAACGGCATCGAGTTTGTCGCCGAAGTCCTGCCAGCGAAGAAGACACTGCTCGACTTTGCGGTGCCGGCGCGGTTGCGTTTCAATCCCGATATGCTCGACCGCTTCGTTTGCCCCTCCGATGGCAACCACGGTGTCGGCATGGCGCTGCGGCCTGCGTTTTTCAAGCTTCAATCCGAAGACGAGCCGGCTGGCTGGAGATACGTCACCACTGGCTCACGCGGCTACATCAGCCTCTACGGGGGCTCGCTTCGCATGCGCGACGTTCACGATGCGCCCGTCGCACTGCGTGTCACGCCCGAAGGCCGTGAGTGGTTTGGCGCCGGCCTCGCCCGGCGCATCGAAGGTGCGCAAGCGACCGTCAACCGCGCGCCAGCCAAAGGGCAGGCCGACCTCGTGCTCGCCGACTCGGAAAACGGCGCCTACGTCTCCGCAAGCCATCTTGGCGGCGCAGGTTTGCTCTGGCGTGTCGGCGGCTTCGTGGGCGACAGGGAACAGCGCCTCGTCACCGCGATGATCAAGGCGACGGTTGAGAAGCTCGCCACAAAACCGGTTGAAGGCCGCGCCAAGCTCGGCATTGTTTCGCTTACGGCCGGGCCGCAGCGAGGCGGCGGCGCCGCAATTGTTGTCCACGATTTGATCGTGGCGCTGCGTGAGTCGAAAGCCGTTACCGGCGACAAACTGACATTCGTCGAGTTGCGTTCGCCGCGCGAAATGCTTGAGGCGCTCGGTTCCCGTGAGTTTCTTGCCATCGTCAATCCCTACGGTGAAGGGTTGCCCGCCGCAAGCGACGATGGCTTGCCCGCGGCGGTCGCGGCCATCGGCGAATTCGTCCGCGCCGGCGGCCATTGGTTCGAGGTCGGCGGCTATCCGTTCCACGCTGCGCTGCGGCCGGTGCGCTGGATGAGTCTCAACCTGCCGTATCCGCCGGCATTTGCCGACTTCATGCATCTCGATACACGCGCCGGGGCGGCGTCGCTCTACGGTGTGCAGCCGATGCGCTGGCCGCCGTGGGCTGCCGCGAAGGACCCCAACGCCAGTTTCGTTCCCGGCAAGCTCGGCTGCGGCGGCGACGAACGCGGCGGTTGGTGCGAGCGCGCGTTCGGCACATTCGTCACGGCGGGACAAACCTGGCGCACGCCGGTGGTGCGGCTCGCCGTCGGCATGCCGGCCGAGAAATCGCTGCGCGACTACTGCGAAGCAAATCAGATCCATCGCCGGCTTGACGAGAAGATGCCGGCCGATGTGCTGGCGAAGTTCAAGAAAGCGGTGCTGGTTTACTACGGTGGCAACTGCGCCGAGAAACTGGAGCACATCGGCAAGCTGCCAGTGCCCGCGCTCGTCCACTTCGCCGACTACCTCAAGGGCGGCTTCGACAAGGAGTATCCTGACCATCTGCCGCCGCATCCGAGGTTCGGCACGCCGGCACAGTTCCGGGAGTTTCTCGACCGCTGCCACGCGTTCGGCCATCTGGTGATGCCTTACACGAACCCCACGTGGTGGTGCGATCATCCGAAGGGGCCGACGTTCGAGCGCGAAGGGGACGCGCCGTTGTTGCGATCTCTGGAGGGCAAACCCAGCTACGAGCGATACGGCAACCCGGGCAATGACGGTTGGACAGTCTGCCACTGGCATCCGGCGGTGCAGCGTGCCAATCGCGAAACAGTGCGACAGTTCAGCGATGACTACCCCGTGGACGTGTTGTTCCAGGATCAATGCGGCGCACGCGGCTGGCACTACGATACCAACCCCGCTTCACCAACGCCGTTCGCCTACACCGATGGTTTGCTTTCGCAAGTTGCCGAAGATGCCGCCAGGAAACCTCTCTCGACCGAGTCGGGCTGGGATCGCGCGGCGAACCACGAGTCGCAGCTTTGCGGCATGACCTGGGGCATCGTGCCGACGGAGGGCGGACCGTCATGGCGGCGTTTGATGAAACACGAGTACTCTCCGGCGACGTGGGATATCTTCCCGCTGGCGCAGATCATTGCCCACGACAAGTGTTCGTTTGTGCATCACGACCTCGGCCAGTTCGTCACCAATCGCGAGACGCTCGCGTGGACACTCGCGCTCGGTTACGGCCTGAGCTGCCGCATTGCCGCGCCTGCGTTGGATCGTGACGGGCCGCGTGAGTGGCTGCGCTGGCTTGACCGGCTGCAAAAGTCCGTCGTCGCCCGCTACGTCGGCGAGCCGATGACGCTCTTCGTCCACGAACGTGGCGCGCAGCCCACGCGCGACGACGACGGCATCATCCGTGCCATTTATGGTCCTGTTGAGATCATCGCCAACCTTGGTTCGTCACCCAAAGCCGTCACGTCACGAAATGGCACGGTTGCCTTGCCGGCATTCGGTTTCCGCGCAACCGCACCCGGCGTCGTTGCGGCGAATCAGCAGACTGTAGGCGGCGCGAATGTTCGCAGTCCGGCGACTGGCGGCGGGGAAGGGGAGTCGTTCGTTGCTGAAGGCAACGTTCATCGTGTCGACGTGTGGGTCTATGCTGTTCCGGCCAGCGACGTGGCGGTGGAATTGCCAGCGCACATGACCGACAAGCTCGCGCTGGCGCTTGATGGCGAGCCAGTCGCGCCCGTGCGCGCGACCAGCGGCATCATCCGCTTCCGTCTGCCACAACGCAGCAACCCTGATGCCACCAGGTTCCTCTGGCACGCAACGGTCACAGCACGGTAATCAACTGTTTTCGCCGGTTCCAACCCAACCGGAACAAATCACGGCTGCCGGTATTTCAGAGCAGCCACACCACACGCGGTCGTGTTATGAAAGTTCGTTCTGGCACTACTGCGCAGTTCTCCATGTGCGCTCACGCGTTCAGTGAAAGGGCTTGACTGGAAACCGTAAAACACTGAGACACTAGTCCATGGTTTTGGGAAAAAAGGTTGTTGTCGTGCTACCCGCTTACAACGCAGAGAACACACTGGCACGGACTCACGCTGAAATTCCGTTCGACATTGTGGATGATGTGATTCTCGTTGATGACCACTCGGAAGACAGGACAAGCAACGAAGCCAGAACCCTCGGTATTGCCACGGTGATACGCCACCCGAAGAACTGCGGTTACGGCGGCAATCAGAAAACCTGCTATCGAGCCGCCCTAAACGCGGGTGCCGACATTGTGGTGATGTTGCATCCAGATTACCAATACACTCCGCGGCTTATTCACTCGATGTGCTACTTGATCGCGCATGGGCTGTTTCCTGTCGTGCTGGGATCGCGCATCTTAGGCAAGGGGGCGCTCGAAGGAGGGATGCCAATTTACAAGTATGCAGCGAACCGCCTGCTGACGGTTTTTCAGAATCTTCTGATGGGGCAGAAACTCACTGAGTATCATACCGGTTACCGTGCTTTCTCTGCGGAGGTTCTGCGAAGCATTCCGATCGAGGAAAACTCCGATGATTTCGTTTTTGACAACCAAATGCTGGCGCAGGTTGCCATGGCAGGCCTGACCATTGGGGAGATCACCTGTCCGGCACGTTACTTCGAGGGTGCGTCTTCCATCAACTTCTGGCGCAGTTGCGTTTACGGTTGGGGCGTGCTGAAAACTACGCTGCAATTCGTTTTGCACAAGTGGGGTGTCCGCAAGTTCGCCATCTTCGACCTTGAAACCGGTCGAAAACTCGACATGAGTCAGGCGCCGTCAACGAGCTTCTCGATTACATAAACGACCAATCCGTCGCTTCGCCGGCTGTTGATCACCCGATACGGAATGCCGTAAATTTCGACTATTCCATCAACTGTCGGCACAAACCGCGGCGGGTCCCTGTCGAGATACACCACCCGCCGCTGGGCTTTGACAAGCGGACCGTAGTGAGGCGAGTAGTTACTGTAAATCGGCTCAAGAATGAAATCTTCGTTGGTGAAGAACATAACCGCGTAGGCGTGCCAGTAGTCAGCGTAGCCATACTTGAGGTTGAACTCCTTGAGAATCGGAATGACACATTCGCCTTCAAATTTCGCGTGCTGGCTGGTTTGGAGCGCTTTGCCTAGCGAGATCACGTTGTTGGACAGGAACGAGACTAGAAACAGCACCCCAAGAATCCGCAAGGCGCCTCCTCGTCGCAGCAACCACAAGACAACAACACTCATTGCGACCGCCGAGTAAAAAATGAGCACCAATAGGTAGCGCGCCGAGCACTGATCCACAACCGCCTTGGCAACGAGAAACATCGGCAGCACCATCCACGGCAACAATACAAGAGGATTAAGTTTCAGGATGGTATTTGCCTCGCTCCGTCCTTGCGTGAACCTAACCGCTTCGCGGCAGGTCAAATAAATGAAACTCAGCAACACGAATGACACTGCAACCACCAAAGCCAAACCCATGACCGAACCCGTTGAGAGGTTCAGGAAAGACGGTGCGAAGAACAGCGCGATCTTGATATTCTTGAAGAATTCGAACGTCTCGGTGAGACCCATGCGCGGCACTTGTGTCCCGTGTTGGATCCAGATATAAACCAAGGCTGGCGAGTAGCCTGCCAGGAAACCCGCAGTGACGACTACCGCCTCGCGCCAAAGCTCACGAATCCGGTTCCCATGTCGAACCCACACATCATGAGCGGCGCAAACTGCAAAAACAACCGCGCTCAACCCCATCAAACTGAGCGGCCTCCAGCGCAAGCGTATCCCGATCAGATTGACACGGTGGAAATCCGTTATCCAGCACAGGACCCCAAATACAAATAGAACAACGAAACACCACACTCCCCAACGGAGCATGGGATGCTGCCGCAGGCCGGTGTAAGCTTCACGCCCGGCGCAACGAATGTCCCTCACATAAATGAGCAACCACTGAAACCCAATCGCGGCAAAGAAGTAATAGATTTGCCCGTAGGTATAGGCTCCAAAACCTCCTACCAACCCAAACCCCAGAGCACAAAGCATTGTCCTTCGATCAGGTCCGGCTCCTTTCAGGTAAAAATGCCGCACGAATACCTGACTGAGCGCAATCAAAACGAGGCCAAAGAAACAGGTTTCCGTGTAGTTGGGCTGGGTTCGCATCACAAGGGTGTAGAATGAAGTTGCACTCACGGCCAGCAACAATACCGACAACAACGCGGTGGATATATCCGTGCATCGTTTCACGCACCAGTAAAAGAGGGTAAACACCGACCAAAGACAAATCGTGTTCCAGATATTGAGGACCCACGGGTTGATGCCAAAGAGTTTGAAACACAAGGCCACCGCATAACCTTCCAGTAACATCCCCTGATAGCCCACGCTCCAAACAAAGATCGGCCGCTCACCACGCTCCAAGATGCTCTTGGCCATAAGGCCGATCATCGCGCTATCGGAATTATACCCTATGCGCCAATGGTAAAAAAACAGGCTGGTAACGCTGGCAACAGCGAGAAACACGAGCCAGAACATCGGGCGTTTCCAAAGAGGGGTCGATGAAGTCATCGCCATCATCATGCTGTCTTCTGCAACTCGGTCAAGCCCTTTGCCCTGGCTAAAGCTCGCCATAAGCGGACGGTTTCCGAAACGCCGACACGTATCAGACCGCCTTCTTGCTATGGCTACAAAAACACCGAAACACCTCACCTTGCCCACACAAGGAGAGCAGCACCGACAGCAAACCGCACGGGATCGCCAGCAGCACCGCAAAAACCAACATTGCCATCTGGCTTGCCGCAGACTATCGAGCACGCGCAGGTATGGCCCCCACCGCATCATCCGGTTCCGTCTGCCATCGCGTGGCGACGCTCGTGAGGTGAAGTTCCTTTGGCACGCGACGATCACGCCGCAGTAGTCACAGGGAAGACCGAGTGCTGCACAGCCAGAAGGGTCCGATAACGCGTGCGCGGGATTCAATCTTGTATGGCGACAATCGGGCACTACAATGTGCTGACGGTTGGGCAGACGGCAAAGCGCGGCATGTGGACATCACTCAAAACACGGTTTGATTGGCTGGCGGGGAGACTTTCCGTCGGTGCAAGATGGGTATTTGCTCCCGACCAACCCAAATCAAGTTTATTGACTCAAGAACCCCATTCCCGCTTTCTACCTGGCGCAAGTGTCGTTGCCCTTGTAGCCATCCTGCTGGCAACCTTCCTCCTGCCCTACCTGAACACGGGCTACGCGACCAACGACGACATGGAGAACGCTACGCTTTCTTGCAGTCATTACGTCCAACGGGCGGGGGAACACGGACGGATATTCTTCATGACCCTGCATGGACCCACGGCCATTGGAGCTCATGTGTGCCGCGAAATGGTTGTGACGAAGTTCTTCTCGCTTTTGATGATTGCCACGAACTTCATCCTCTTTGGATGGCTGGTCCACCGCCTGGCAAGGAACACCGCGGTTACCTGGCTCTCGTTACTGGCCTGGTCCACCTTGCATTGTGACAGTTGGGAGCATTATCTGATCACGGCTTACCCGATCATCTTCACGCTGCCCCTATCGCTGTTCTTTCTTTCCCTGATCGCCTATGACTACGGAATCGAGCGCAGGTCAACGAAGTTGCTGTTCTTGAGCGCTTTCCTGTATTTGGTGACGCTCAATTACTGCGAGATATTCTACGTTTTCGGTCTTTGTTTCCTGCCGATCCTCTACCGGCATCCAGCCGCGTCGTGCAAATCTCTTTCTCTTCATGGCATCTTCCTCCTTCTCATGCTTTTGGTTTACGGAGCATGGCGTCTCTATAGTCCCTCACAATACGATGGCAACGTCCTCGACGCATCATTTCGACTAAAGGACTTCTTTCGGACCTTGCTCTCTTTCAGTCTGTCGAATTTCCCCGTTTATCACTACGAAACGCCCGACGAGATCCGTCGTTTCTCCAGTTTTCAGGGGGCTTCATTCAACCCGTTATACGGTCTTCCGGTCCTGGCTGACTGGCTCCAAAACTTTCGCAATTACGAGCCAGCATGGTTGATGCGGGCCACCCTTGCGGCTGGCGCTGCCTGGATTCTGTTGCGCCGCTTTGCCCTCAAGCTCACCCTTTCCACTTGGATGGTCATCGGCACATCCGCGGTGTGCCTGATCTTTCTTCCCAACCTGCTTTTCGCACTTACCCCGAAGTATCAGCGGTGGGCTCGTGAAGGCTCCAACATCTACATGGCCTCCTACTTCTCTTTCTTCGGGATATGCCTCCTCATGGGCGCTTTCGCCTGTCATTTGACGGCCATCACTCGTATCAGGCCGGTTCGCGCCGTAACAACCGTTGTTTTCGCTGCGCTCGTTTTTGCCGGTACGCTGAGGTTCTCCGCATGGAATGATGCTGAAGTGGCCAGCAAGGTCTATTCGCACAGAAAGTGGGAGTTCTTTGACGATTTTCTTTCGAGTGACTTGTTTCGTGAACTGCCTGCTGGAAGCATCATCTACGCGCCCAGCCTCACGACTCGCACCTGCGGTATTGCCGTCAGTTACCCCGGTTATTGGAGAGACTATGTTCATTACAAGACGGGCAGGAAGATCAACATTCTTACCGAGAAAGAAGAAATGGAAGCGAGCCTCCGGGACAAAACACTTTCATCCGCGCCCCGCTACTACCTCAAGTATTCCCCGAATCATGCCTGGTCCGAAACATGCCTCCTCTTTGCCTCTGTTCTGAGCTTGCAGATCGTGGAGGACACTGCGGACCCGATTCGTGTCATTGGCAACGAGGCTCATATCTTTCTTCATGCATTTGAGCTTGGGAGTCGTTGCGACAGAATTCTCCTGTTTCAAGACGAGAGTGGCAGCCGCGCAGTTGAGGTGCTCAACCGCCTTGCTTTCGACTCTGCCAAGAGGTTCACGTTTCACCTTCAGGGCAAGAATATCCGTTTGCACAGCGCGTTCGTCGTCAATAATCGCGATGCCTTCTATTCCTGCGAAAACCCTCGCTTGGATTACGGGTCTGGGTTCTGCAGGCCTGAGACAGTGAATACGAGTCGCGTGGTCCGGGCCTGTGGACGTGATTCCAAACTGACGCTCGTTAATACGGCAGACCACGTTGTTGAGGCGGAACTCTCTTTCCAACTGGCAGATTGGGATGGAAACAAGTCTACCCTCACCGTCCAAACGAAAGATGCCCGCTTTAGCTTTTCTCCCCCACCGCGGAGTAACTTGCTGCCTGTGGTGTTGCCGATTCGGATCCCTCCGGGAGGCATGGCCATCAACTTCCACTATGAACTGGATGGCGCGCGCCAAGGCGAGACCGAGAATCTGTCCGGCACCACATTTGCTCTTTTCAACCCTGTTGTTCGCAAACGATTGAATTCGTCTTCTCCGTAGCGCCTGGTTCTCGATCAACGAAACAGGTCGCAGAAGATTCTGTGATACGGTTCTCCTGGCGCAAGGATGACCGTGATCTGCATGCCCTCACCGCGTGACTTCAGGACGCTTTTTTCAGGATCTGAAGGTATTTGTTCTCCACCTGCTTCCAACTGTAATTTGCTCGCACATAGGCCGCGCCCTGCCGTCCCATCACGTTTCGGGTCGGGCTATCAATCAACGAAAGAATTCCACGGAACTCCTCGTAATTGGAATACCAGAGGCCGGCATTGGCCTTGCGGCAGTGACCAACCAACACCTCGCATTGGCCGTTAACGATGGCTGGACGGCCTGCGGCCCATGTTTCCAGCAAGACCATGGAGAGACTCTCGTAGCGCGAGGGAGCCACCAGCCAGTCGCAAGCGGCCATCGCATCCCACTTCGTTGGGTTGTCCACGAAGCCGAGATGAATGACGTGTTTATCTTGCGGGATCGGCATGACCTCCCGGCCAATGATCACGAGTTTGCGTGGCGTTGGATCCGCGTGACACAGCCGCTGAAAATAATCGAACAGTTCGTCGCAACCTTTCGAGGCATCGACACGACCCACGTAAAGAAGAAACGGGTCCTTCAGCTTGTGTCGTTGGCGAAACGCGGCGGGGTTGGAGGCCGCAGGTGGTTCGATACCCACACCGACCACAGGTCCTGGCGGCAACGCATTGCGGAACCGCTTGCGAAGAAAATCGCGTTCCTCTTCGGTGTTGAAGATCATGCCTCGCGGCGAGGCGAACAGCCGGTCCCACATGGAGAAGTGGATCAGCCAATCATCATGCGCCAGCGGAGCCAGCCAGGCTTTATCTTTCACCAACGGCAGCAGGAAATAAGTCGTGGCATAGAGATGGGTGAAGAAGATGAAGGCATCGTAGTCATCGCAATGGTTTGCGACGAAATCCGCCAGGTCCCGGCTCATCGGTCCCTGGGTCCGCATCCACGTTTCCTGTTCCGCGAGGCTGCAATAGCGCTGGCGGCCATGCAGCTGCCTGGACAACTCGTTGAAGGCTTCCACGTCGCGCGGGACGTCCACGGCAAACCTTCGCACGGTAGTGCCGTCAATGACTTCTTCACCAGCCGGGTAGTGGTTGGCCCAAGTCATGTAGTCGAGCGCGCAGGTGGTCAGCACCTCCGTCTGCCAATGGCGTGACATTCGCTGGGCGATCTGGAGACAGTGGGCTTCGGCGCCGCCGTTGACCTCGCGGCCGCAACGCTGGACAACAAAGGCGACTTTCAACAAGGTTCAACCTCCCCGGCAGTATGACTGCAACACAGTGAGCGCGTCGTGGAATGCGGGTTCACACCCACTTCATTTCGCAAGCTGTCGTGTTCCATGTTGCCTCAACACAGTCTGTTGACAAGTGTCTGCAACGCCTCAGCCACGGCCGCCGGCGCACAGAACGTCCGGCGGCGGCGTTGCGCGGCGATGACTTGCTGCCGCAGTCCGTTGTCGTTGACCAATAGCCACGCCAGTGCCGCCAGTTCTTTCAGCCTGTTCTTCCGGTTAAACAACACGCCTCCCGCGCCGAGCGTCTCGCCGACTGCGGTGCTGTTATACGCCAGCACAGGCACGTCATGCCACATCGATTCCACCAACGGCACGCAGAAACCTTCATGTTCCGACATGGACCAGAACAAGTGCGCCGTCCGATAGTAAGCCGCAAGCTGATTCTCGTCGACTGCGCCGGCAAACTGCACATGCTCGCCCAACTCGAACAACTCTGCCGCCCGTCGAACGTATGCAGCATACGGGTCGCCTTCAGGAATCGTGCCGACGAGATGGAGCACGGCTGTTGGGTCGAATTGGAGATAGACCTGAAACGCGCGGAGAAGATCCTCCTGTTTCTTCTGGGGCGAGATGCGGCCAACGAACAACACATTGGTGTGGCCCTGTTGCAGTCGCGCCATCAGCCCGGAATCAGGTGCCTCGCTCCAGCGTGCGGGATCCACGCATGCCGGGCAGACCAGGGGATTCACAAAACCCGCCTCCTGCAACTCTTGGGCGTTATAGGCGGACTGGCCCACTGCGCATGGAAAACTCCTGGACAACCATTTCAGCTCCTCACGCCCTTGCCGCAACAACGCTGTCACCTTGGGATGGAAAGGCTCGAAAAACTCCGCTGGCGTGATGTTGTGGTAAAGGAGACACTTAGGCCCCTCGTGTGTCGCGACATGGGTCGTCAACTCACTGCCGATGCTGTGATGGTAAATGATTGCATCTTGTGATGCGATGCAGCCCGGCTGGAATCGGTGGCACTCATTGGCAACGCGCGGGTCTATGTGAAGGACGAAGATCTCCGAGGATATGCCCGCCTGCAGCAACTGCTTTCGAGTCCAACGAACGAAGTTTGAAATGCCATCACCATACGTGAAGTTTGGCAGCACCTGGTGGATTGCCCGAGGCGTGCGCGGCACGAGAATCACCCGCGGCGTCGTGACCGATAGCACCGCCTCATAGCGTTCCATCACGCGCTGCCAATCCGCCGCCTTGCGGGCATATTGCTGGCCTGCGGCGCCCTTCGCCGCAAGCACTTCGGTGGGGAGACTCTCCATGTCGCCAAGCAACGTGCTCCATTCCTTCTCATCTGCCGCCAGCCAGCCGCCGTCGCACAACCGTACAGCCGTGGCGGTAGCCAGACAGTCACGATGCGCCGCCACGGGCCGCCCGCGTAACCATGCTTCCATGATCACACGGGAGAAGCTCTCGTTCTCGCTCGGTTGGAACAACGCGCGGCAGCCATCGAGAAGAGTTACCTTGTCGCGTTCTGACACCATGCCCAAATCCAGCACCTGTCCGTCCAAGCCTCCCAAGTCGAGCACGCCGGCGCCGGCAAACACAAGTTTCAGCCGTGATGTCGGGTGCGCAGCTTTGAACTGCCGGAACGCGTTCAACAGCAGATGAGAGTTCTTCCCGCGCTCTTTTTTCCCAAGACATAGCACGTAGGGAGCGCCGTCAAACACGGCGGTGGCCGAAGCAACCGTGCCCGGCTCGACGACTGGCACTTCCACACCCTCGCCGACAACCGTGGATTTGTGGAAAATCCCCGGCCCAAACAGCCGCAGCGCCAGTTCCATCTCGCCGTCGCTGTTGAACAACACGCCGTGTGCGCAGCGAAAGATGGCGGCAACCTCCGGCAGGTAGGCATAGGATTCATCGTGCAGGCACGGCTGGAGCCACGCGCGGTCGGCCACGAGCGGCAGACCGTGCAGCACCGGCCCATAGAGATACGGCATGAAAACAAATGCGCTGTAGTCATCGCCGTGTTCTTTCAGGTAGCGCAGCAACGCGGGTGACTTGATCAGTTCATGACTGAAGATTTTCGAATCGGCGGCGCTGACCGGCGCCACGCCCGGTTTGAGGGCCGTCTTTGGCAGGCGCTGCAACCGCGACGAGACGCGGTCGAATTGTTTTCGTTTGCGCCGGGTCACGGGGAAACGGCGCACCGCAAAACCTTCCGGCTCGCGAGTCAGACCAGGCGGCAAATGGTTCGTGGCGCAATCGTCGAAGTGTGAACGGCAGCAGGTCGTCAACACTTCAATCGCGTGCCCACGAGCCGCAAGCCGCGAGGCAATCTGCCAGGCTTGTGTTTCAGCACCCCCTTTGAGGTCGCGGCCAAACCAGGAAATGACGATGGCAAGCGGCTTCATGGAACATGAATGGCTTAGGCCCCGGAGCGGGCCCGGCCCGCATTCTGGTCAGGCGCGACTGCAGCGGGCTTGCTTCCCAGCACCGCATAGTCTTGTGGAGCAAAGAAATGCTCGTTGAAGCATCGCACCATCGGGCTGCAGGCAGGTCCGACGGGGAATGGGGCCTCGCTTGGCTGCAAAAGCAGGGTGCGAACGTTCTTGAACCCGGCGTATTCAACGAGAAATCCTGTCAGCGCGCTGGGCAGAGGACGACGATGCGTCGGGTCGTTATAGAAATTGCAGGCTCCCACCTGGATGTTGCCCGGATTGGGAGTCTCCAGCACGACCAACCCGCCATCTTGCAGGACGCGATAAAGCTCGGACATCAACTCCAGCAACATCCGAAACGGCAGGTGCTCGATGATATGAAAGCCAGTGACCATTCCCAGACTTCGATCCGGCAGCGACCGCAAATAAGCCATGGCGTCCGACTTGATCACTTCAAGCCCTAGCTCGCTACAGGCCGACAACATGGGGATGTTCATGTCCACACCCCGGCCTGTGTAGCCATTCTCCTTCAGCAACTCCAGCCACTCACCTCGGCCGCAACCCATATCCAGAATCGGTCTCTCTGTTGTGCCAGCGCCCGCCTCGGCCACATACGGCAGATAGACGTTCAGCCGTTTCTTGATTTCCTCGCGCGACCCGCGATACCGGTTCTCGAACGCCAGATAGAAGGCATCCAGGCTGTGCAGATGCGCCTCCGATGCGCTCGCCTCAACGGCCGCAGGGTCCGGCGCGGCATCCTGACGTTTCAACTCATCGAGTAGGCGTGTCAGGGCTTGTCGCTGCAAGGATGTTTCGCCCTTGAGAACCGCAATTTCGTTCTCCAGTCTCTCCTTCTCAGCCTTTAACGCATTCGATTGCTCGACCCGCAAGGCAGCCAGATGTTCCGCCAGCATCTCTACCACATGGATCAACCGGATGTTGACGCTGCCTTGGTTGCGAAACAGCCCGCGAGTGGACTCGGGAAGACGCGCGTCCACGATATGTTTCTGCCGGGCTTGGCGAATTTCCTCCGCAACCCGCATCTCCAAAAAACTGCGCGGAGGCGGCAGCGTCACAGGCGGGATGGCCGGTAACGTGCCATCGGCTTCGCGCCGCTGCACCTCAGCCCGCACCCTAGCCATCAGTTCCTCGACATTGATTTCAGCGTTGTTGGGTTCGAGCATGGTCAGGTCTCGGTGGGTTGCTTGTCCTCGCGCCAGCTCACGTTCACCGGCAGGCAGCACGTGCCAACGAATGGCGGCTGTGAACCGGGCACAACTTGAAACACCAGCGCCCGGTCCCACCAATCATAGTTGTTCTCCGCGTGTGCGGCGCCGGAGTGCAGCGCCACCGATACGCTGTAATGGCCGACGCCGAGGTTCAGCGCCGGCACCTCGAAATCCACAGCCATCGCCTTTCCAGCCGCGATCTTGAGGTCCAAGTCCATGTGGTGAGTATTGGTGCCAAAAACGTCGTTGCCAAGCCGATCCCGCAACAAGACACCCACGGTCAGATCCTCAATGGATTCGTTTGCCTTCAACCGTACCCGGAGAACCACCGGAGCGCCAACGCGCACAGCACGCACAGGATTGCCGCGGTCGAACAATTCGACGGATTGTATGGTGGCGGCGTGGGTGCCAAAGCGTGTGACCGTACGGCCCGTCAATGCTTCCGACTCACGTATCATGTGGTCGGCGGCTTGTTTGGCAATGATGGCGTTATAGTAATCCAGCGCCGCGTCCGCCGTGTCGTCGCGCACGACGCCGCCGGCGTCGAGCAGCACGGCCCGATCGCAAAGCGACTTCACGGCGGCAGGATCGTGCGAGACGAACAACAACGTGGTTCCCTGTTCCCGAAACTTCCGCATCTGGGCGAAACACTTGTGCTGGAAATACGCGTCGCCCACGGAGAGCGCCTCGTCCACAATGAGAACATCGGGCACCATCGCCGTCGCGACGCTGTATGACAGCCGCACCTGCATGCCACTGGAGTAGGTTTTCACCGGCTGGTCCATGAAATCACCGATCTCCGCAAAGTTCTCGATGACGGGAAACTTCTCCTCAATCTCCGCCGGGCGCAAACCGAGGATGGTTGCGTTCAAGATTACATTCTCCCGTCCTGTGAATTCCGGGTTGAAACCGCTCCCAAGCTCCAGCAGTGCTGCCACTCGACCGTTGACTTGCACGTTGCCGTCCGTCGGTTCCAAGGTCCCGGCAATGATTTGCAGCAGCGTGCTCTTGCCGGAACCGTTCAGACCGATGATACCCACGCTTTCACCCTTCCGGACCTTGAAAGAGACGTTGTTCAGTGCGTAGAAGTTCCTGAACGATTCGTGGGAGAGACGTTTGAAGAATTGGCGGGTGCCCGACGGCAGGAACGGCAACTGCCCGATGCGCCCCAGCAACGGACCGTGCAAACGCGCAACGGGCGAGGACCAGATCGTATAGACCTTGGACAGCTTCTCAACTTCGATGACAGTCTCAGAACTCAATGTCGTGTCGTTTTTCCGTTGAATTCTCCCATGGCTCTGCCAGATGATACCAGCGAAAGTTCAAATGATGCTGCCTGTAGCACAAACATCGGGCAAGAGAATTCCTCTCTCTCGGCTCCTCGCGCCTTGGGAGATCGTACGGCATTTATGCCAACAGGGGCCGCTGATTCGCCAGATTACCAAGCGCGACTTGCTGGTGCGCTACCGTGGCTCGTATCTGGGCCTGCTCGGATCGCTGGTTCGCCCGATGGCGATGTTCGCCGTGTATGCTGTCGTGTTCGGGTATATTTTCCGGTCCACACTCGGTAACACGCCTCACGAATCGAAGCTGGATTTTGTGCTGGCGTTGTTTTGCGGGTTGATCGTGTTTGATTTCGTTGCCGAATGTCTCTCTCGCGCGCCGATGCTTGTGCTTGCCAATCCCAACTACGTTACCAAGGTCGTGTTCCCGCTGGAAATTCTCTGTGTTTCAGTCGTCGGCGCGGCACTGGCGCAGATGGCGATCAGTTTGGTTCCGCTGTTGGCTGGACTGCTGCTTGCCCACGGGGCCATCCCGCTCACCGTGCTTTACCTGCCATTGATCGTGCTGCCACTGATTCTCATCTGTCTCGGTGCGGGCTGGTTTCTCGCAAGTCTAGGCGTCTTCGTCCGCGACATCAACTCCATCGTGCCCGTCTTTCTGACCGTCCTGATGTTCGCCAGTGCCATCTTTTATTCTCTCAGCAAAGTGCCGCCGGAGTTCCTGTCGCTGTTCCTGCTGAACCCCCTGGCCGTTGCAGCGGACCAGGCGCGGAATGCGGTGCTATGGGGCGTTGCGCCTTCCTGGCCGCGTTATCTGCTGATGCTTGTCATCGGATTGGTCACGCTGTCGGTCGGCTACGCTTTCTTCATGCGGACCAAACGCGCCTTTGCCGACGTGATGTAACCGCAGCGGCTCACCGCGGACGGCCTGCGCTGCACTCGATCAACTGGCCGTCCTTCATTTCGTGAATCCAGTCGCTGGCCCCGGCCACCTGCGGATTGTGCGTCACCAGCAGCAACGCCTTCCGCTGCCGTCGCACCAATTCTGTCAGCAAATGAAACACGCGCTCAGAACTCGCGGTGTCGAGATTGCCCGTCGGCTCGTCGGCGAGAAGGACCTGCGGGTCGTTGGCCAGGGATCGGGCGATGGCCACTCGCTGTTGTTCGCCGCCGGAAAGATGCTGACTGTTGCGGTGAATCTTGTCGCCGAGGCCCACCATTTCCAGCAACATCGCGGCGCGCTCCTCCATCTCTCGCGTGTTGAGCCTGCCGAGCCGGCGCATCGGGATCATCACGTTTTCCTGCGCCGTGAATTCATGCATCAAGAAATGGAATTGGAACACGAACCCGATGTGCTCGTTGCGGCGGCGCGACACTTGATCATCGGTCAAGCCCTCGACCGCCTCGCCGCCGAGCACGATGCGCCCGCCATCCGGACGATCCAGCAGTCCCATGACGTACAGAAGGCTGCTCTTGCCGCAACCTGATGGCCCCACGATGGCATGCACACAGCCCGATCGGAGCTGCAACGATACGCCGCGCAACACATGCACGCGCGATTCCGCCTCGCCAAGATAACGATGGATGTCGTTGCACAGCAACGGGACGTCGGCTGTGGAAACGCTCGCGGTGGCATTGATGCTCATTGGCCCGACCCCCGAAGAATGTCCACCGGCGCCAGTCGCGCGGCCCGCCGCGACGGGAAATAGCTGGCCAGAAATATCGCCACAAAAGCAATGACCGTCGCTGCCCAATAATCCGTTATGTTCCAGTGCACGAGAAACCGCTTGGTGCTTAGGAAACCCCTGATGTCCACCGGAATCTGTGAGATGCCATACGTCAACGCCGCTCCCAACACACAGCCCAACACCGAACCGATCAACGCCACCAGAAAGCCCTGCCAGAGAAAGATGGCGCTGATGTCCCCGCGCCGATAGCCCATCGAGCGCAGCACGGCGATCTCGCGCACCTTGTCCATCACCATCAGCGTCAGGATGTTGAAGATGCCAAACCCCGCCAGCAAGATGATCGTGGAAACGGTGATTGCCGCCGAGATGCGGATCAGCCTGAAGATTTGCAGGCTGCCCCGCTCGCGATCCTGCCAGCTTCGCGCACGGTGCTGAAACAACTGCTCGAGGTGGGCTGCGAACGCCTGCGCGCGGGACGGGTCGCGCAATTTCACCATCAGGTGCGACACACCGTAGGGTCTCTGCAACAGACTTTGCGCGGCTTTCAGGTGGATGTATCCATACTTCTCATCAATGAACAAATTGCCCGTTTGAAACACTGCGCACACCCGGAATGTCCGATGTTCGCCGTCCGGTCCGATCAATCCCACATCCTGTCCCGCCTTCGTCCGCATCTTGTCGGCCAGTTCATAGCCGAGAATCAAACCAAACGGCTTCAGTTGAAAGTCCTCGATGCTGCCATCCACAATCTGCTCCCGCAACGATGATGCCTTCAAGTGCAACGCCATGTCGATCCCCTGCACCCG
>JBAZIR010000045.1:0-22232 GCA_041651735.1 Verrucomicrobiia bacterium
GACCAGAATTTCTTCCATCGCCGTTCGTTCTACGGGCAGGGCGATGATGACCAGCGGTTCGCGTTCTTCTCGCGGGCGGCGCTGGAGTTCATGCTCAAGAGCAACAAGCGTCCCGATATCATCCATTGTCATGACTGGCAAACCGGGTTGGTGCCGGTGATGCTCTACGAGATATACAAGCACCTCGGCATGACGCACCCGCGCGTTTGCTACACGCTCCACAACCTCCAGCATCAGGGCGTCACCGGCGAACACATCCTGCGCGCCACCGGCCTCAACCGCCACAGCTACTTCTTTCATCAAGACCGGTTGCAGGACAACTTCAACCCCGCCGGCATCAACCAGATGAAGGCCGGCATCGTCTATTCCAATTTCGTTACCACCGTCTCGCCGCGGTATGCGTGGGAGATCATGCACAGCGGCCAGAACTACGGTCTCGGCCACACCCTTCACATCCATCGCAACAAGGTCGGCGGCATCCTCAACGGCGTGGATTACGAAGTCTGGAACCCGGAGATCGACCGCCATATACCGAACCAATACTCCGCCAACAAGCTCGACGGCAAGTTCGCCAACAAGAAAGCCCTGCGCGACCGTTTCTGGCTGCGCGACGAGTTCAAACCGATTCTCACCTACATTGGCCGGCTTGACCACCAGAAGGGCGTGCCGCTCATCACGCATGCCATCCACTATTGCATCCAGCACGGCTGCCAGTTCGTCCTGCTCGGCACCAGTGCCGACGGGCGCATCGGCCAGCACTTCTGGGGACTCAAGCGCCAGTATAACGACAACCCTGACTGTCACATCGAGCTGAGCTTCAACGAAGAGCTCTCCCATCTCATCTACGCCGGCTCCGACATGATTCTCGTGCCGAGCCTCTTTGAACCGTGCGGCCTCACGCAGATGATCGGCCTCAAATACGGCGCTGTGCCCATCGTTCGCGCCACAGGTGGTCTCGCGGACACTGTCTTCGACGCCAACCACGCGCCGAAGCCTTATCACGAGCGAAACGGTTACGTCTTCAACGACTTCAATGCCGCCGGCGTCGAGTCCGCCCTCCAGCGCGCCATCGGCATGTGGTATTCTTACCCCAACCACTTCAGCGAACTCATGGTCAACGGCATGCGCTACGACTACTCCTGGAAAAATCCCGGCCAGGATTACATGAACGTCTACGAGTTGATCCGGGAGAAGTAGATCAATTCCGCGTCGTCACCAGCACGATGCCTTGGCCGGGGCGGAGGGCGTAGTGGAACGGCTCGTGGATGTATTCCAGCGGAAATTCCGGCGACACGTCACGCAAGGGGGCGCCGGCTTGGATGAAATGGCGGAAGTGGTCGGTGTAAAACTCCTGATGGTTCCAGACATCCTTGTTGAGGATCAGGAGTGCCTCGTCCTTGTGTTTGGTTGAAGCCTTCCACAGGAGGAGGATGTTGGGGTTGTTGCAGGGGAAGATGTTGGTAGGGCATTCCTCGCGGAAGACAGGATGGTTTTTCTTGATGGCGTTGACGCTGGCGACATAGGTGCGCAGGTCCACGCCATCGACGTGCCAATCGGCGGGCGTGGTGTTGATGACGTGCAGCGGTTTGCGCATGGCGAACTCGAAGCCCATCGGCATCATCACGCCGGCGGACCAGAGCGAGGAAAAGAGGTAGCGTTGTTTGACGGCGTTGATGTTGCCGCCAGCCTCCTCGATGAGGCGCGGGGTGTCGTGGCTCTCCGGGAAGCTGATGGAACCGGCGGTGTCGCGAGTGAGGTTGTATTGCTCGATGAGCCACCAATCGTAGTAATTCCACCACTTGGAGCTGTTGAAAACGAAGTCGAAGCCGGCGCGCGCGGTATCCTTGGTCTGGTCGGCAGTGCAGCCGAGTGTCTCGGCGACAAAGCAGGCCTGGGGGTGCCGTTGTCTGGTTTCGCGGATCAGTCGTTGCCAGAATGGACGCGGGAGTTGATACGCGGCATCGCAGCGGAAACCGTTGAAGCCGAGCGAGAGCAGGTTGTCCACGACGCTCTGGCAGTAACGGAACAGGCCTTCCTTGTCGGGGGTGTGCAGGTGGTTGAACTGCGCAAGGTCTTTCCAGACGACACGCTCGTTGTTGTTAATACAGGAGGAGTGTGCGATGCGCCCGTCCGGATCGCGCAGGAACCATTCTGGATGTTCGCGGGTGAGCGGCGAGTCTATGGCACAGTGGTTGATGACGAGGTCAATCATCAACTTCAGGCCGGCGGCATGCGCCTGCTCGGTCATCTGGCGGACCTGTTCGTCCGGCGAAGCGTCGCTCGTGGGGTCGAGCAGCGCGGGGTTGAACCGGAAGTAATCGGCAATGGAATACAGGCTTCGTGACGCGCCCAACTGCTGGATCGGGTTCACGAAAACCCAGTCGAAACCCATTTCGGCGGCGCGTGTGAGATGTTCGTTCCACCGGGAGAAAGGCCCGGCCAACAGCGGAAAAAGATTATAGAGAATCATAAACGTGTTTTTAATTTTGACGCAATATTCTCACCCGCAACGCATCCGTTTTAAAAGCGGAAAAAAACTCCCGGCACACAAAATTAGGTTAAAGTCTCGGGCCGTGTCTGACGATAACCCGGCAAAAGGTTGGAATAACCTGCCCTGATTATCGGTCGTATGGCGATGCTCGCACGAAAATGAAGTTGTTATGGAGACGATGAGAAATATTTCCGGTGTAAGGAAAAAAACCGACGGGTTCCCAAAAACCCGACGGGTTGTCATGGTCTCCCGACATTACGGCTGGCCGGATTGGGCCTAGAATAGTGCAAGCAGAGGAGAACAACAGAGTAGAACAAGACCGGTTCAAGGAGAAAAAAAGGAGATTGTCATGAGGAAAATGAGGAAATCAGCAATGGAAGTTCGCAGTCCGCGGACCTTTGGCGAGTTGGTGGCACTGGCATTTGACATCTGCCCCAGTCGTGCGGCCGCGGTGAAACTGGTGGGGCAGTTGCTCCGAGGCGGCGTGATTCAGATGGGCGCCGGCTCGAGCCAGACGAATTGATTGGTTGACCGGTTCATGAGAGCGATTAGCAAGAAGATGGAGCAGCGTGAAGTGACCGGTTGGTGGCTGTTTGCTCACGCGGTCTGTAGTGTGGCCAACTTGATTGGCATTCAGATGATTCGGTGGGCGTAGCGTCAGCGACCTGGTGTTTTTCATGATTCGCGAGGGAACGCGAGTCGTTCGATGCTTCCGCGCCAGCGGAAGGTGTTGCGGAGCTTGGGTGACAGGGTGGGGCATGATCTTTGGAGGGCCGTGGACGGCCCATGCCAAGGCCAATCAGGTCCTGCGGCAAAATGGATGCCGGCGTCCTCAGAGCGTCATCTTTTCCATCGCCGCGACTGCTTCGCGCGCGATTTTCAACAGCCGCTCGCGGTCGGGATAGTCCTGCCTGCTCGGGGCGAACCTCGCGGTGTCGCAAGCCGCAAACACTTCCCTCAGCGCCTGGCAAATCTCCTGTGGCAAGGCGCGTGGACGGAGTTCTTCTTCGATGATGTCGCTCGTGATGCCGGGGGACGACAGGTTCAGCCGGTCACCGAGGTAGTCTTGCAACGTCTTGAATAATGCGGCGTAGAACACCGCGCTTTGACCTTGCCCCTCATGCAACAGTTGCTCGACTTCGACCAGATGCCGCTGGGCGTTGGCGCAGGCGCGGCGCAGGCGGGCGTAGCGGATATCGTTGCGGAGCCGTTGCCAACGGCGTTGCGCGAACACTGAGACCACCAGTGCCAGCACAGGCAAGCCTTGGCCGGCAAGAAACCAGGTTTGGCGGTAGCGCAGGGGCGAGGCTGCGACGACAGCGCCGAGGTCAGGCTTGAGATAGGCGAGGCTGGCTGCGGGTGTCTCCTGTGGCCGGCGTGCGGCGACGGCGGGGACGGTGCTGACGGTGCCCGTCGTCTCGGCCACAGCCGACTCTCGCACGGTGAGTTGGATGGGGCCGCGGCTGAGCGTTTGGTAACGTCCCAGTTCCGGGTCGAAGAAACTGAACTTCACCGGCGGAATTTCCGTCACGCTTGCCGACAACGGCATAATAGTCTGCTCAAACACTTTCTCGCCGGTGTAACCCATTTCATCGGTTTGCCTGCCCTTCACCACCGGCTCATAGCTCTTGAAGGTTTTGGGTGGTGTGAACTTGGGGGGCGTGAGTGTGGCGAGATTACCCTGGCCGACGACGCGAATGGTGAGCGCCACCGGTTCGCCTACGCGCAGCGTCGTGGGATTGGCGGTCACGTCGAGGGCGTAGTGGCCGACCGTGCCGGTGAAGTCGGCTGGCTTGCCGGCGTCGGGCAGGGGCGTCACGCGCACCGGCAAGGATGGTGATGTCACGGCAATCCTTTTCGTCTTGCTGGCGCTGCCCAGGAGACTCTGGAAAAACGGATCGCTGAAGGTGGGCAATCGCAAACGACGGCCGGAATCCACAACAACGTCCAATTCTGCCTGGGCGGGGCCGAGCGTGAGATATCCGAATTGCACAGGACTGGCCAGCGTGCGGAAGGTGTAAACGACGAACGATTTGCCATCAATCAACTCCCGCGATTCGACCGGGTATGGCAACTTGATTTCGCCGAAGCCCGGCGCAGCAACAAGGGGCTTCTCGCCCCGGTAGCGGATGCCAGTGCGGATGCAGAGTTTCAAGTCCAGGGGCGTTACTTCGCTCAAGAACAGATTGGTGCGGGCGATGGAGAATCCAAGGCGGAAGAAATCCTCCATGCCGACGGTTTGGACTCCGCTGACGAGGTTGGAAAACAGCGCGCCGGGTTGGAAGAAGTCCTCCGTGCTGCCGCCCTGTATCTTGTCATTTACTACCTTGATGATAATGGGTCGGCTGCTGAACGTCTGTTTGTCTATTTGCAGGCTGAGAGAGGGGATCATCAACATGCCTTCGCGCGTGGGCGTCAGCAGAAAAGTGTGCGCGATGACATCGTGCCGCGCGCCGTGGTCAACGTTTGCCTGGGTTTGCACGTTGTCGTAGGTGGTGATGAACCCATCCAACGCCGGCAGTTCCGGCCGGCTGGCGTGCGGCACGTCTTCGAAACGCAGCGTGAGTTGGACTTGTTCGCCCAGCGCAACTTCCGTGCGGTCCACTGAGGTGGTGAAAGTGCCGGGGTGCGCGAGGGCGGGGAAAAGAAGGAAAATGGCAGCCGCAAGAAGACAGCAAGCGCGAACCTTGCGACTCCCGGCGCCCGACTCCAGGCTCCTGTCTTCTTTCGCCCGATCGAGTTTCTTGCGGCTCGCGTTCGCCCGGCTTGTGCGGCGGCTTCCGTTCTTGTCACTATGGTTCTGCAAGGGTCAATGTCGAATCTTGTGCCCCGTTTTTCTGCGGATGAGGGAGGTGTCCTCCTTCCCGGTTCCAACCACCGGAGCTTTTGGAGGGACAAGATAGTGAGGTGACATGACGAAACCATGCGTTGCACGGTTACAGATTCGTCATGCGCGATTGGACTCAACCCGACGACGGGCAGCGCCGGTGCTAACGCGGCAAATGTGAAAACGGCGATGGAAATGGAAAAAGGAAGATGGTGCCGGCGGAGGGACTTGAACCCCCACTCCCTTGCGAGAAGTGGATTTTGAGTCCACCGCGTCTGCCATTCCGCCACGCCGGCACCCGCAAGAGCGCGCGCATAGTAGTCAGACCCGCCCGGTCACGCAACTGATTTTCCACCGGGACGAAGCCGGCGGAGCGTTGCGGCCCACAAAAACAGAAACAGAGAGCAGCGGTTGTCCGCGGCTGGATCCTTACCAATCTTGGCGCAACGCCAGCGGTGGGCCGAGGACTTCACGCAGGACGATGGCCCGGCGGATTTCATTGCGGCTGCGCAATCGCTCTCGATAGAGGGATGTGCGTGCCGGGAGTGCGGAGACAGGGACGGCCGGCTTTGACGGTTGCGCTGTTGACGGCATCTCCTCGTGGGGCGCTGGCTCCGGATGCGCGGACGGCGGCTCGACATGCGGCGGCTTGGTTTCCGGACGCTCCGATGGCAGTGCGGATTCTTCGCGGCTCAGCGCAACCATGCGGCGCGGCGCTTCTTCGATGGGTTCGATGACGGGCGGGGGAGCCTGTTGTTGTGCCGGCCTGCGCATACGGCGCAAAACCTCCTGCACTTGTTCCTCCGTCAGGCTGCGTCGCGTTTGTCCCGATGGCGTCGCTTGTGGCCGTTGGGGGGCCGCCGGCGAACGATACTGTGGCGGCACGGGACGCGGCGGCAGCGGGCGCGGCAGTTCCTCCGGCATTTCCGGCTCCTGACCCTTCTGCATCATCTTGCTGAAACTGGATACGATCGCAATGATGATGAAGATCAGAAGCCCGATCCAACTGTCACCCGATGCCAGTATGGGGAACGGCAAGTGCATGGATCAGTTCTGCTTCGGCTTTTCGTCGCCCGCGATGGTCTGGCGCATCGAGGTGTCCGATTGGATGTTGCGCATCCGATAGTAATCCATGATGCCAAGATTGCCCTGGCGGAACGCCTCGGCCATTGCGAGCGGCACTTGGGCTTCGGACTCGACCACCTTGGCCTGCATTTCCTGCGTGCGCGCTTTCATCTCGGCCTCGAGCGCGACGGCGGCGGCGCGGCGAACCTCCGCGTCGGCTTGCGCCATGCGTTTGTTGGCCTCGGCTTGATCGAGTTTCAGGCGGGCGCCGATGTTCTCGCCCACGTCCACGTCCGCGATGTCAATGGAGAGGATTTCGAATGCGGTGCCGGCGTCCAAGCCCTTTTCAAGCGAGGTCTTGCTGATGCGCTCGGGGTTTTCAAGGACATCCTTGTAGGAGTCGGCAGAACCAATGGCCGCGACGATGCCCTCGCCCACGCGCGCGATGACGGTTTCTTCCGTCGCGCCTCCGACGAACCGGTCGAGGTTGGTGCGGACGGTGACACGCGCCTTGACCTTGAGCTGGATGCCATCCTTGGCGACGCCGTCAATAGTGCTGCGACCGCTGCTGGTGCTGGGGCAGTCAATGATGCGCGGGTTGATGGAAGCCTTCACGGCATCGAGCACGGTCTTGCTCGTCCCTTTGGTGGCGAGGTCAATCGCGCACGCCCGGTCCCAGTTCAACGTAATACCGGCTTTCTTTGTGGCGATCAGCGCGAGCACAACTTGCTCGACGTTGCCGCCGGCGAGGTAGTGCGCCTCAAGCGGGTCGGTGGTGAGATCAATGCCGGCTTTCACGGCAGTGATTCGGTTGTCCACGATGAGGCCGACAGGCACACGCCGCAGCTTCATGCCGATGAGCGACACGATGGAGACCGGCGCGCGCGCCGCCAAGGCGCGAATCCAGACGTTGAGAAAGTAGAGGAAGAGTGTGATGGCGATCAGCGCAAAGACTACGAGAACGCCGACAATCAGAACTCCAAATAAACTCGCAATGCCATTCATAGATGATGTCTCCATTTCTAAACCTTTCGCACAACTATCTTCGTTCCGTCCACCGCGACGACTTGAACTTCGCACTCTGGCGCAATCATGCCGCCTTCGCTCACCACATCCACGCGCCGGCCTTCGATCTCCGCGATGCCTGAAGGCCGCAAGTGGCTGCGCGCCACGCCGTGCTTGTGCAGCAGCGCGACAAAATCTTCCTCCGGCGAGACGTTGCCGCTGGTTTCACCGAGCATCATGCGGCGACCGGTTGGCGTCTTCGGAAAGAACTTCACCCACAGAACCAAGCCGAACAACGTCGCCAGAATCACGGCGCCCAGCAACCAGGTGCCAGCCACAAGCCCGTAATTTGAGTAGGTCATGGCGATGGCAGAGATCAAACACAACCCGCCCGTAACGCCGAACAAGCCGCTTGGCAGGAATACTTCAACGATCACGAGCACCAGTCCGACGACCAACAGTAAAACGATCCATTCCCACATAGCTCTTAGACCTTTGTTACCACGACGCGGTTACCCTCAATCTTGATGACCTTCACACGCGAGTCCTTGGGAAGCAAGTCTCCTTCCGTGACGACGTCGGCCAATTGGTCGCCGAACATCGCCTTGCCGGCGGGGCGCAGAAATGACACCGCGACGCCTTCCCTGCCGAGCAAGTCTTGCGGCTGCAAATCCACCGTGGGCGCGGTGATCTCGCCCGCGCTGGTCGCCTTCAACGCCAGTTGGTCCCACGCGCTGGTGTGCGGCAGGAATTTCGCTGCGGCAGCGATCATGAACGACGCCAGCGCCGCCGCCAGACCGAGGTTCATCAGCGGCCGCGTCAAATCCGGGATGGCAGGCACCCACGGCCCACCGGGATACTGGTCTACCATCGCCATCAACAGCGCCACGAGGATGAACACCGTGCCGAGCATCCCGCTGATGAAATGGCCCGGCAGAACGAACACCTCGACTACCAACAGCGCCACGCCGACCAGGAACAACAGCGCGTATTCGTAGCCGCTGAGGCCGGCGATGTATTGGCCGAAGAAGAACAGCAGGAGGCACGCCACCGCCGCCACACCGATCAGGCCAAAGCTTTGCAGCTTGAACTCCAGGTAAATCCCCAACGCACCCAGCGCCATCAGGATGGGCGCGATGGTGTTGATCCAGTCAGCGATCGTTTCTACGCCGGTTGGCTCGATCCTCACGACCGTGGCGCCCTTCAACCCGATCCGGTCAAACAACTCATCCATGTCCTTGACCGTGCCGCTCGACAACAGGGGGGTCGATGGCTGACCATATTTCTTCTCTGCCTCGACGTTCGTGAGGGTGAGGATTTCACCCTTTGGCTTCAATATCTTGCCGTCAATCACTAAATCCGAACTGCTGTCCACCATCTTGTCCACGACGGCGGCGTTGTAGCCGTTACGCTGCGCGGTCGCGCGGATCTTGGCGGCATAGGCGGAGGTGAATTTCTTCTGGATGGCGTCGGGGAGGGTTGGCACCTCGCCAGTGGTCATCATCATCATGGGCGTGGCCGCGCCGATGACCGCGCCTGGCGCCATGTAGATGCGCTTGGTGGCGACGGCGATGAACGCGCCGGCCGAATACGCCTTTGTGTTCACAAACGTCACGGTGTCACCTTTGAACTTGGCGAGCACGTCCATGATCGGCTCCATCGCCTTGGCGTCGCCGCCGTTGGTGTCCATGTCGAGAATGAGAGTCTGCGCGCCGGCCCGCTCCGCCTCCTTGACGCCCCGGCGCACCACGTAAACCAGCGGCACGCTGATGTCGGACTGAACGGGGATAATATAAGCCAGCGTCTTCGTTGGCTCTGCCGTGGAGGCCATTGGAACGATGTCTGCGCCCGTCACTCCGAGCGCGATCAACCCAATCCAGAAAAACGCACGCATGGTAATGCCAAAGACTTTAGGCCAATCGGCCGGCGCAAGCAAGACGAGTTGTGCGGCAAGCCGCCGCGGCGCCCGCTCGCATGCTCAAAGGGTGCGAGGGCCAGCGGGCGGCAGCAAGGAGCGAAGGGGGCATGTCTTACAGTGTGGCTCGCGCGTGAGACAGTAGTGCTTGCCGGTTGCGACGATCATGGCGTGATACTCGTTGAACAACCGCGCCCGCGCCGAGTGACGCTTGCTCCGACGCGACATGCCCGAGGGCGGGTGGGCGGTAGGAAAGGGAACTCGTGATTGGTGATTGGTGATTCGTGATTCGACTTCCAGCAATGAATTCTCGAAAAGAGCTTTGATGTCGTGGTAGTCGGCGTCGCGCGGCGACCAGCCGTGGCGGGTGAGGATGCGGCGGGTGTAAGCGTCCACCACGAAGCTTTCGTGGCCGCCGGCATAGAGCAGCATGGAGTCGGCGGTTTCCGGGCCGATGCCGTTGACGGCAAGCAGCTTCTCCCTCAGTGCTGCTGTTGGCAGCCGGAACATCCGCCGCAGGTCGTCACGGAATTCACTGTGCAGCAAATGGAGAAAGGACTGCAGACGGCGCGCCTTGACGTTGAAATAGCCGGCGGGGCGGATCAGCGCAGCCAGTTCGGCGTGGGGTAGGGCACGCAACCGTTGCGGTCCCAGGGCGTGGGCGCGATGGAGATTGGCGATGGCTTTCTCGACATTGGTCCAGGCGGTGTTCTGCGTGAGAATCGCGCCGACGCACATCTCGAACGGCGTGTCGCCCGGCCACCAGCGTTGTGGGCCGAAGTGGCGTGAGAGAAGGCAGAACGCGCGGCGGAGAGATCGTGAAGAGTTGCAGAAGGTTTTTGATTCCCTATCTGCACTCTTCATTCTTCACTCTCAACTCCTCACGGATTCCGCTGCGCGCCGCGGCTCGTTGCGGCGGCGGTCGAGTTCGCGGAGCAGCCGCTTGCGCAACCGGAGATTCTTCGGCGTCGCTTCGACAAACTCGTCGGGGCCGATGTATTCGATGCATCGCTCCAGGCTCATCTTGAGCGGCGGTTCGAGTTGGATGCCTTTGCCGTCACCCTGGCTGCGCATGTTGCTGAGCTTCTTGGTGCGGCAGACGTTGACAGCGATGTCTTCCGGCCGGCCTGTTTCGCCGACGATCATGCCTTGGTAAACTTCTTCAGCGGGTCCGATGAACATGCGGCCGCGTTCCTGGATGTAGTCAAGCGCGTAGGCGGTGGACTCGCCATCCTCCGTGGCGATGAGCACGCCGCCGCGGCGGGTGTCAATCTCGCCACGCAACTGGCCGTATTCCTTGAAGAGGTGCGATATGACGCCGGTGCCGCGCGTGATGTTCACGAGGTCCGACTCGAATCCGATGAGGCCGCGCGTCGGGATGATCGCCTCCACCGTGACGTGGCCGCCGACGCCGGTCTGGCTGCCGTGGTGGTTCATGTTGGTGATCTCGGCTTTACGCGCGGCGAGGTTCTGTAGAATGTCGCCGAGATGATCCTGCTGGATTTCCAGCCACAGCGTCTCGATTGGCTCCAGCATCTGGCCAGTCGGGCTGGGGCGGTAGATGACTTCGGGGCGCGACACGAGCACCTCGAAGCCTTCGCGGCGCATCTGCTCGACCAGCACGGCGATCTGCATTTCGCCGCGGGCGCTGACGATGAAGACGTTGCCGTCATCGGTGTCGCGGACGGAAAGGCTGATGTTGGTGCGCGTTTCGCGATAGAGCCGCTCGCGGATGTTGCGGGCGGTGACTAATTTCCCCTCGCGGCCGGCGAGCGGACCGTTGTTGACGGCGAACTGCATCTCGATGGTTGGCGGGTCAATCTCAACGAAGGGCATGGGGTCACGCGATTCGTTGTCCACGATGGTTTCGCCAATGGAAACTTCCTCAAAGCCCGCGAGGCCGACGATGTCGCCGGCGTTGGCCTCCTCGAGTTCGATACGCTGCATGCCCGTGAACGAATAAAGCTTCGTCACGCGCGCGCGCTCGCGACGGCCGTCCTTGTGGATACACACGACGGAGTCGTTCAATTTGATTTTACCGGTGTAAATCTTGCCGAGGGCGATGCGGCCGACGTAGTCGGAGTAGTCGAGATTTGCGATCAGGATTTGGAGTGGCGCATTCGTGTCCGCCTTGGGCGCCGGCACATACTTCACGATGGCTTCGAACAACGGCTTCATGTCGCGGCTCTCGTCGGAGAGTGCAAGTTTCGCGAAACCATCCTTGGCGCTGGCGTAGATCGTCGGGAAGTTCAATTGCTGGTCGTTGGCGTGCAACTCCAGCATCAGGTCCACCACCTTGTCGTGGGCGCCGGCCGGGTTGGAATTGGGGCGGTCAATCTTGTTCACCACCACGATCGGCATGAGACCGGATTCCAGGGCCTTTCGCAGCACGAACCGCGTCTGCGCCTGCGGGCCGTCGAACGCGTCCACCACGAGCAGGCAGCCGTCCACCATGTTCATGATGCGCTCCACCTCGCCGCCGAAATCCGCGTGACCGGGAGTGTCCACGATGTTGACCTTGTAGTCCACGCCGTCGCTGGCTTTGTAGTGGAAGCTGGCGTTCTTGGCCTTGATCGTGATGCCCTTCTCACGCTCAAGGTCCATCGAATCCATCATCCGCTCTTCGACGTGCTGGTTGGCGCGAAACGTCCCCGACTGATTCAACAGGCAGTCCACAAGCGTCGTCTTGCCGTGGTCCACGTGCGCGATAATGGCGATGTTACGGATCTTTTGCATAAAAAAAGTAATCGCCACCGAAACAAAACTGCACCGAACAACCGCTGCATCTTCGCGTTTCGGTGGCGAACCCTCAAACTATGCCGACCCGAAGCCAACTTGTCAAACACTGCGAGAGTGACATGCGGGGCGCGGTGGCGACTGCTTGGAACGCTTTGGAAACGCGGCTGTTACTGTTTTGTTTCAAACCGAAATCGGAAATCTGCTTGCGTTTCGTGCGCCGAAGCCATTAGTGTCTACGCTTCCGATTTTTCGGTTGAACGCACGGAACCGGTGTATCCAAGGCGCGGCGAAGGTCGGAAATTAGACAAGAACCTGAGAAGATGATGAAGATGAATGCGATGAACTCTGTGATACGTAATTCGATTTGGAGCCATTTTAGCCGATTTTCGGGCTGGTTGGTGATGGCGACGCTGATGCTGGCGAGTACGGCCATTGTTTCGGCGAGCGAAGCGGACATCAAGATTCCTGACCTCAGCGCGGTCAAGTTTGACGGCTTGGGTGGCATCAGCGGTTCCATGCTGATGTATCTCGGCATTCTGATGTGCATCATCGGCTCGGTTTTTGGGGTGCTGCAATACATACAGACCAAGGCGCTGCCGGTGCATGACTGTATGGCCAAGGTTTCCAATTCGATCTGGGAAACCTGCAAGACCTACCTCTTTACCCAGGGCAAGTTCCTCGCGATTCTCTGGCTCCTGATCGCAGGTTGCATGATCTACTACTTCGGGGTGCTTCAATCGAATACCGTGGGCCACGTCGTGGTCATCCTGCTCGCGTCTGTCCTCGGTATCCTCGGTTCCTACGGTGTGGCGTGGTTCGGCATCCGTATCAACACCGTCGCCAACTCCCGCACCGCCTTCTCCGCGCTCAAAGGCAACCCGCTCGCCACTCTCGGCATTCCGCTTCGCTCCGGTATGAGCGTCGGCCTGCTTCTGGTCTGCGTGGAACTGTTCTTCATGATCTGCATCCTGATCTTCCTGCCGCGCGAACTTGTCGGTCCCTGCTTCATCGGTTTCGCCATCGGCGAATCCCTCGGCGCCAGCGTGCTCCGCATCTGCGGCGGCATCTTCACCAAGATTGCCGACATCGGCTCCGATTTGATGAAGATCGTCTTCAAACTGCCCGAGGACGACCCGAAGAACCCTGGCGTCATCGCCGACTGCACCGGTGACAACGCCGGCGACTCCGTTGGACCGACGGCGGACGGTTTCGAGACCTACGGCGTGACCGGTGTGGCGTTGATCGCGTTTCTCGCGCTCGCCTTGGCGGCCAGCCCGACCATTTGCGCGACGCTCATCATCTGGATCTTCGCCATGCGCGCCTTGATGATTGTGACCTCGCTGGCGTCCTACTTCCTGAACGAAGCCATCAGCAAGAGCATGTTTGGCGGCAAGAAAGATTTCGACTTCGAGGCCCCGCTGACTCACTTGGTGTGGATCACCTCGGCGGTTTCCATCGCCGTCACCTTCATCGCCAGCAAGCTGTTGCTGGGCGACTTCAAGAGCGCCAGCGGCGTGGTTCAGGGTGACCTTTGGTGGGTCCTGTCGGTCATCATCAGCTGCGGCACGGTGGCGGGCGCGTTGATTCCCGAATTCACCAAGATATTCGTCAGCACCAACTCCCGTCACGTTCGTGAAGTCACGAACTGCTCCAAGCACGGCGGGGCGTCGCTGAACATCCTGTCCGGTTTCGTGGCGGGCAACTTCTCCGCCTTCTGGATGGGTCTGGTCATCATGTTGCTCATGTTCGTTTCCTATTACTTCTCCCAGAACCCGGCTTTGAAGGTGGGCATCATGCCGCCGCAGTTTGCCTTCGCCGCCCCGATTTTCGCGTTCGGCTTGGTGGCGTTCGGCTTCCTCGGCATGGGCCCGGTGACCATCGCTGTGGATAGCTACGGCCCGGTCACGGACAATGCCCAGTCAGTCTATGAGTTGAGCCAGATCGAAGGCCGCAAAGGCATCAAGGAAGAGATCAAGAAACAGTTCGGTTTCGACGCCGACTTTGAGAATGCCAAGCATCAGCTCGAGAAGGGCGACGGTGCGGGCAATACCTTCAAGGCCACTGCCAAGCCGGTGCTCATCGGCACGGCGGTTGTCGGCGCAACCACGATGGTGTTCGGCATCATCATGCTGCTTGAAAACATGTTTGGTGGCGTGGTGAACAAGCTCTCCATCGTGCAGCCGGAAATCATTCTCGGCCTCATCATGGGCGGCTCGGTGATTTACTGGTTCACGGGCGCTTCCTGCCAGGCGGTCGTGACTGGCGCGTATCGCGCGGTGGTCTATATCAAAGAGCACATGAAGCTCGACGCCTCGACCGCTTCCGACAAGGACAGCAAGGAAGTCGTCGCCATCTGCACCAAGTACGCGCAGAAAGGCATGTGGAACATCTTCATCGTGGTGTTCTGCTTCGCGCTGGCCCTGCCGTTCTTCAACGCCTACTTCTTCATTGGCTATCTGATCGGCATCGCGTTCTTCGGTTTGTTCCAGGCCATCTTCATGGCCAACGCCGGTGGCGCGTGGGACAATGCCAAGAAGATCGTCGAAGTGGATCTCCGCCAAAAAGGCACCGAACTCCACGCCGCCACCGTCGTGGGCGACACCGTGGGCGATCCCTTCAAGGACACCTCCTCCGTGGCGATGAACCCGGTGATCAAGTTCACCACACTCTTCGGCCTGCTCGCCGTCGAGATCGCGGTGACCATGACCAACCAGAACCTGAAGACCGGCATCGGCGCTGTCTTCTTCCTCATCGCGCTGTTCTTCGTCTATCGCAGCTTCTACGGCATGCGCATCCCAGAGGAGAAGTAGACGTTGTGCAGCTGGTTGTATTCCGAAAACTGAGGCCGGCTTTCCAGCCGGCCTCCGGGTGCGGCGGTTTACAGCCGTTGCCCCGGCGATGAGACGACCTTGCTATCTGCTTCTGTTGGTTCTGCTGGCTCTGCCCGCGCAAGTGTTGGCGCGGGTGGAGTCGGCGGAAGTCACGCTGGACTACGTGGCGAAGAAGGCGGAGGAGCGGGCACGAAAACCGTTTCGGTCGCCACGGGCGGATTTGCCGGCGGTGTTGCGGCAGGAGAATCTCGATTACGACAAGTATCGCGAGATTCGGTTTCGTCACGAGCGGGCGTTGTGGGGAGCGGACAAACTGCCGTTCAACGTGGAGTTTTTTCATCCCGGCTATCTCTATCAGGAACCGGTGCGGGTCCATGAGTTCACGTTGACGCACGTGCAGTCGGTGCGCTTTGTGCAGGATTTCTTCGACTACGGCAGCCTGCGCTTCCAGCGGCAGATTCCAGCCGAGACGGGCTACGCGGGATTCAAGCTGCTGACGCCGTTGAACCGCGAGGACAAGCTTGATGAACTCGGAGCGTTCCTCGGCGCGAGTTATTTCCGGCTGCTCGGCAAGGGGCAGGGCTACGGCCAGTCGGCGCGCGGGCTGGCGCTGGACTGTGGCGAGGGTGACCGTCCGGAGGAGTTTCCGATCTTCACCGACTGGTGGCTCGGCAAGCCGCATCGCGAAGACACCGAACTGCGACTTTACGCGATCCTGGACAGTGTGAGCTGCACGGGTGCCTATCGGTTTGTCATCCGGCCGGGCGAGACCACGAGCGTGGATATCAAGGCGGTGATTTACTTCCGCGAGCCCAAGAACGTGCTCGCAGCGAACAAGGAGCGCAAGCCGCTCAAGACGGTCGGGGTCGCGCCGCTGACGAGCATGTTCTGGTTTGGCGAGAACTCGGAGCGAAAATTTGACGATTATCGCACCGAAGTGCATGACAGCGACGGGTTATTGATGCGGATGGAGAACGGCGAGACGCTCTGGCGGCCCCTGAACAACGCGTCCGTGATGCGTCACCAGCGATTCACGGCGAACAATATCCGCGGGTTCGGCCTGCTCCAGCGCGATCGCGACTTCGCGAGCTATCAGGACATTTTCAATCACTATCACCAGGTGCCGAGTGTTTGGATCGAGCCGCAGGGGTTGTGGGGTGAGGGCGATGTCCACCTGGTGGAGTTAAGCACGCACGCGGAGGGCCTCGACAACATCGTTGCGTTCTGGGAGCCGAAGGCGAAACCGCAACCGATGCAGCCGTTTCGGTTCGGCTACACGCTTTACTGGACGCGCGAGACCGACCGCACGCTGTCGGAGAACAAGGTTGTCGCCACGCGCATCGGCGCCGACGGGCGCAACCCGAAGCGTCGGGAGTTTGCGATTGATTTCACCGGGCCAAAGCTCTCGCCGTTCGACGAAAATAATCCGCCGGCGGTCGTCGCGAGTTGCAGTGACAACGGCGCCATCACAGAGGCGCAGGTTTTTCGAAATCGGTTCAGTGGCACATGGCGTGTGATCCTGAAGATGGAGCCGAAGGCCGGTAACACCGCGCCGGTGGACATCCGTTGCACGTTGAAGAAAGGGGAGGAGGCCCTCGCCGAGACATGGACGTACCATTGGAGTCCTCCCTAAGTCCGGCGCTGTTGCGCACGCCGGAGCCGGGCCGGCTCGCGGGGCGGCCGTTGGAGGAATGGAACGCCGCCTACGCGAGGGTTGAGAGCTACTTTCACGCGTTGCGCGTGCAGAACAAGGTCCTGCTCGGCCAGCTCGTGCTGCACGTGCTCGACCGTGCGCTGCGCCGCGCGCCGAACGAGCCCGCCCGATCCATCCCGCAGATCGCTGCGGAGGAAATGGATCGCGTCGTCACGGAATGGTTTGCGCAGGTGTTGCAAGAACCACCGATGGGCGCCGACCGAATGCTCTCCACACGCGGGCGGCTCGCGCTGCTGCTGGCCGACATGCCGGGTAAATGGCAGGATCAATTCTTGCGACCGGGACCGTGGCCCGGGGAATTTGTGAGCGCGATGCGCGCGGCCTACTTGCGCGCCGGGCCGGATTTTCAGCTCTCGCAAATGACTCCGCGCCCGCTCGACCTTGGCCCGATTACGACGCTGACCAAATTCAGCCGGCTGCCGTACGCAAAGATGCTGGCGATCTGGATCGTGTTCGTGGTGCTGCTCGTCGCGATCTTCGTTTTCACGCACTGATATGGCCGCCGAACATGCCAACCCGTCATTAACGGTGACGCCCGTGCGACCGTCGCAGCGTGGGTTGCGTGTGTTTGCTTTCTTCTCGGCGGCAGTGCTGCCGACCGGTGTCGTATCGTGGCTGTTCGCAGACCTGCTGTGGCGCACCGGTTGGACGGCATCGAGCAGCGTGCTGCTGGTGCTGTTCATCATCCTGTTCCTGCTGACCGCCATCGGTTGCGTTCATGGAGTGTTCGGTTTCTTCGTGCGCCGGTTCGGGGGCGATCGGCGCATCACGACGCTGAGCGACTACCGTTCGCAAAGCATCGCGGGCACCAGCACAGCCATTGTATTCCCGATATATAACGAGGACATCGAGCGCGTCTATGAAGGCTTGCGCGCGACTTACGAATCACTCCGGCATACCGGCCAGCTTCAGCGGTTTGACTTCTTTGTCCTGAGCGACTCGACCGATCCCGATAAGTGGATCGCGGAGGAGCGACGATGGTCCAGTCTCATTCGCGATCTCGACGCCCTTGGCCGCATCTATTACCGCCGCCGGCTCACCAACGAAGGCAAGAAGAGCGGCAACATCAGCGATTTCCTGCGCACGTGGGGACGGCGCTATCGTTATTTCATCGTGTTCGACGCCGACAGCGTCATGCGTGGCGAGGCGGTTGTGGATCTGGTGAAACTGATGGAGGCCAACCCGACCGTTGGTCTCATCCAAACGGTGCCCGCGCTCGCTAATGCCCACTCGCTCTTTGGCCGCATGCAGCAGTTCGCCAACCGCCTCTACGCGCCGGTCTACATTGCGGGTTTGAACTTCTGGGCGCAGAGTTTCGGCAACTACTGGGGCCACAACGCGATCATCCGCACGGAGCCGTTCATGCAGTTCTGCGACCTGCCGCAGTTGCCTGGCCGCAAACCATTCGGCGGACAGATTTTCAGCCACGATTTCGTGGAGGCCGCGCTGTTGCTGAAGGAAAACTGGCAGGTCTGGCTCGCGACCGATCTCGAAGGCAGCTATGAGGAAGGCCCTCAAGGGCTCATCGAAAACGCCCAGCGCGACCGGCGTTGGTGCCAGGGCAACCTGCAGCACGGCATGGTGGTTTTTGCCCGCGGCCTGCGCGGCATCAGCCGCCTGCATCTCGCGCTCGGCATCTTCGGCTACCTTGCCAGTCCGCTGTGGCTGATGTTCCTGCTGGCATTCAACTGGGCGCTTTGGTTCAAACGCTACACGGGTCTTTCCGACATCACCGTCGACGCGTTCACGCCCTTCATTCAGCTTACCGGCATCGAGCATGCGCTGTTGATCTTCGCCGTTTGCATGGGCGTGATCTTCCTTCCGAAGGTGCTCGCGCTCGTGGACCTCGCGTTTGATCCGCCGCGGCGTCGCGCCTTCGGCGGCCTGACGCGCGCCACTGCCAGCACGGTGATGGAAACGTTTTTCTCAGCCTTGCACGCGCCGCTGCAAATGCTCTGGCACTCCAAGTTCGTCGCCTCCATCTTTTGCGGTCTTGGCGTGCACTGGGGGCCGCAGCGCCGCACCGCCGACGGCACCGCGTGGTCTGACGCAATCCGGCAGCATTGGAGCCACACGCTGACGGGTATTGTCTGGGGTGCGCTTGTGTGGTGGCTTGATCGGCCGACGTTTTGGTGGTTCGTGCCAGTCCTCGCCGGCATGGTCGCCTCCATCCCGCTCAGCGTCTTTACCAGTCGGGGCAGTTGGGGCCGGCGCGCACGCAGTCTCGGTCTGTTCCTCACACCGGAAGAAACCGCCGTGCCACCGGAACTTGCATCACTCTGTTCGCGCATGACCGCCATCGAAGCGGCCTCGCGTCCCTCCAGCACTGGCCTCGCGCAAGCCGTGCTCGATCCCTACGTCAACGCGATCCACGTCTCGCTTCTCCGAGAGAAGCAACTCAATCCAGCTGATGCCGAAACACTGGCGCGCCTCGGTTGGAACCCACAAACCGTGCGCGCGCTGGGCGAGAAACTTCTCGCCGACGGACCGGATGCGTTGAAACCTGCCGAGATCCTCGTCGTCCTTGCGAGCGCAGACGTGATGATCTGGCTGCATCATCAGGCATGGCTTCGCCGTCCCGAAGCGCTCGCCCCATGGTGGCAGCACGCCATTCTCACCTATGCGCGCTGACAGCATTTAAAGGCGCATTCCTGAAAAGAAACCAACGCAGCCAAAGCCAGGCTTGGTTTCAACGAGGGGCATATCGGTAGCTGGCGTGGAGCCTGCCATTTGGCGGGGTGAACTTCACGCTTGCGCAAGGGCCGGGGCCGCCTACGATATCGCCGAAACCACCGATGAACTCGACGGCAGCGGCGATGCGGCTCGCGCAGCACGGTGGGCGGGGGTTTTACCTCGCCGGACACGCTATGATGGCGGCACTTGTTGAGAGGAGGTCTCGATGAACAGGTTTGTGACGTTTGCGATTTTGGTGCTGGCTGGGACGGCGCCGTTGGCCTTGGCCGATTGCTGCGCAATCCCGTTCAATCCGCTGACGGAGGTCTATGAACCGGATCAGCGGGCCATGATCGCCTACAATGGCCGCGAGGAGATTTTGTTGTTATGCCAGGATATCAAGGTCTCCAAGCCAACCAAGGCGCTCCAGGTCCTCCCGTTGCCCAGCGAGCCGAAAGTCACCAAGGGGAATTTCGACGCCTTCGTGAAGGCGACGGCGATGATCAACGCCAAGCTGGGTCGTGGGGCAGCGCCTCTTACTGGCGCGGTGGCTTCGGGCGGAGGCGGTGGAAGCTTCGTACCACCCGCCGGAGAGGTCACGTTTCACGACAAGATCGGCTCTCACGACATTTCCGTCATGCATGTGCTGAACCTGCGCGGATTTGTTGATTGGGTCGAAGGCTATCTCCGTAAATCCGGCGTGGATAACCCGACCATCCCAGAACCCATGAAGGTCGTTGTGGGAGATTACCTGCGCGACCGGTACCAATGGTTCGTGTTCGATGTCGTTGACTTGAGCACCGAGGTCAAGACCAAGGAGGCGATCCAGTATCGCTTTGCCACGCGGTTCCTCTATTATCCCATGCGGATTACGCGGAGTGAGGTAGGCGACACGCAGGTCCGGCTGATGATCCTTTCGCCCGAACTGGTCCACCTTCCCAACCTCGGTGGGGACCGCTTCCGCGTGGCCCACAAACCAATTCGCATCACGCCCGCTGAGGTTCGCTCCTTGGGTAATGACGAGATGGCGGAGATCTCCGGAGGGCGCGACTGCTGGCTGCGGATTTGGGAAGTGAATGGCCGGCTCTCGGCTTTCACGAGAGACATTGTGACGTCGTGGTGACCATGAGGCAGCCCGCCGCCTTGCGGCAGAGCCGAATTCTTCTGAACAGGCAGGCGAACTTCGCGCTTGCGCAGCGGCCACAGCCGCCTACGATGCCGTCGAAATCACCGATGAACCCGACGATAGCAGCGACACAGCCCACCGCGCAAATCGCGAACCCGTGCCGTTGCTTCGTCGACAACACTTGAAATTCCTACTACTCCGATGACAGCGAAAGAAAACAGTCAGGCCCTGTTGCGGAAGCTGCTGAACGATCCGGGCGTTTCGGAAATCATGATCAACGGGCCGCGCAAGGTCTTTGTGGAGAAGAACGGGAAGAAGATTTTGACCGATCTTTCGTTTGAGAGCGACGAGGACGTGTTGAAGTGGGTCAGGGAAATCTACGCCGCCAGAAGCAAGCGGGTGGACGGAGAAATCCCTTATGCGGATGTCTGCATGGAAGACGGCACGCGCATCAATACAATCATTTCGCCAATTTCCCGTTTTGGCGTGTGCGTCACGGTGCGAAAATTCTCCAAGGAAATCAAGACGGCGGACGACTTGGTCAGGGTGGGCACGTTGAATCGAAAAGGGCTGGATTTTCTGAGCGCATGCGCCAAGGCCAGGGTAAACATGATATTTTCCGGCGGGACCGGCGTCGGGAAGACCACGGCCTTGCAGATGCTGACCCATTATTTTGCCCCGGAGGAACGGGTGATCACCATTGAGGACTCGGCGGAGCTACAGCTCGATCAGGCGAACTGGATTTCTTTGGAGACCAAGAGCGCGGATAGGGACGGTCGCGGCGAGGTTTCTTTGCGGGATTTGATCCGCAACGCTCTTCGCATGGCCCCCGACCGTTTGATTGTGGGCGAAGTCAGAGGTTCTGAATCCATTGACATGATGCAGGCCATGTCCATCGGGCTGTCAGGGACGATCGGCATTGTGCATGGGAATTCGCCCCGGGAGGTCGTTTCGCGCATGGAGACCATGATCCTGATGTCGGGGATCAACCTGGCGCCGCAGGAAGTGAGAAAGATCATTGGCTCGACCATTCAGGTCGTTGTGCAGATGCAGCGGATGCCGGACGGCAGCCGCAAGGTTGTTTGCATTACCGAGGTTCGCGGCATCGACGGAGAGGAGAATCCCCAAATCGTCTTCAATGATCTGTTTGTCCACGGGTTCATCAAGAAAGATGGCGAGGGCAAGGATGTTTTTGGTTTGAAGCCGGTCTTCAAAAAATACCCTCTGTTCCATGACCGAATGAGAAAGATGAACCTGATTTCGGACGCGATGTTTGAGAATGATTAATCGCCGTCCGTCGCGGGCGGCGACAGGGTTTGTTGTGGGATGTTCGTCGGAGGCGGTTCTTGGGACGGAATAGATCGGCCAGGGTGAACCTTGCGTCAAGAACACCGGCCTCCGCGCTGCCACCGTCGCGGGCGATCCCTTCAAGGACGCTTCCTCTGTGGCGATAAGCCCGGTGATCAAGTTCATCACGGGCCACACAGGGCGAAAACCGGCATGGCCCTCGGCGTTTTTATCTTTTGCTTCCTCTCGCTTGGAGGCGCAGAATGGGTTTGTTGGTCGCCACGGCAAAGACAACCTCTTATGCAAAAATCAGCCACCATTCGCAAAGTCGCTTTTCTCGGCGATTACCTGCCGAGAAAATGTGGTATTGCGACGTTCACGACGGACTTGCGTTGCGCGATAGCGGGGGAGTTCCCCTCGATGCAGTGTCCGGTGGTGCCGGTGAATGACCGCGAGGGTGGCTACGAGTATCCGGCGGAGGTGCGTTTCGAGATTGCGGAGCAGGACTTGCCGTCCTACCTGCGCGCAGCCGATTTCCTGAACATTACAGACGTGGACG
>JBAZIR010000046.1:0-22129 GCA_041651735.1 Verrucomicrobiia bacterium
TGCTAAACGCGCTCACCGACGCCCACGTCGCCGCCGAGAACAAACTATTCGCCACGCTCGACCCCACCACGCGCCGGCTGCGGCTTGCCAACAACCGCAACGTGCTGCTCACGGACACAGTCGGTTTCCTTCGCCAACTGCCCCACCACCTCGTGGACAGTTTTTATGCCACGCTTGAGGAAGTTGTCGAAGCGGACGTGCTCATCCACGTCGTGGACGCCAGCCATCCGCAGGTGTTCGACCAGATCGCCGCTGTCAACCAGGTGCTCCTCGACCTGAAGGCCGCCCAGAAATCCACCGTGACCGCGCTGAACAAGACCGACCTCGTCGAGAATCGCACGCTGCTCGACCGATTGGGCCGAGAGACGCCCAACGCCATCGCCATCAGCGCGCTGAAGAAGACGGGCTTCGACATGCTGCTGAGCGAACTGAGCATCCAGCTTACGCCAAAGCACGAGTTTGTGCGGCTTGCCATTCCCACCAACCAAACCGCGCTGGTTGCGCGGATCCATCGTGATGGCCAAGTGCTGCAGAAGAAGTTTGTGCGCGGCCGTTGCGAACTGGATGCGAAGGTGCCGCCCAGCATGCTGGCTGAACTGCAACCTTACCGGCGCGCCGACACGAGCGCCTAGTCCCACGCAGGGCTTACCATTGGATGACGCAGGAAGCCCAGGTGAAGCCGGCGCCGAAGGCCACCATCAACACCAGATCCCCGCTCTTAATGCGGCCGGCGCGAGCGGCTTCATCCAGCGCGATGGGCACGCTCGCGGCGGATGTGTTGCCGTAACGGTCGAGGTTGACGTAGATGCGGTCGGCCGGCACTCCGATGCGTTTGGCGAGCGCGTCTATGATGCGAAGGTTGGCTTGATGCGGAATCACCAGCGCGATGTCTGCGCCGGTGATCTGGCAACGCGCCAACGCCTCGGTGGCTGCGGAATTCATCGCCGTGACAGCCTGTTTGAAGACTTCCTTGCCGGCCATCTGGAGAAAATGCAACCGTGCATCCACCGTTTGGCGTGTGGCGGGGTGACAGGAACCGCCGCCAGGCATTTTGAGCAAGTCGCTGTGCGCGCCGTTGGCACCCATGCAGGTGGTAAGGATGCCATGACTGGAGTCGTCACGGCTGCGCAGGATGGCCGCGCCGGCGCCGTCGCCGAACAGGACACAGGTATTGCGATCCTGCATGTCAATGATGGAGGAAAGCTTTTCCGCGCCGATGACCAGGACGGTGTTGTAGGTGTGAGCGGCGACAAATTGCTGGCCAACCTCCAACGCATAGAGAAAACCAGAACAGGCCGCCTCCAGGTCGAAACACGCGGCGCGTGTGGCGCCAATCTTGTGCTGCACGAGGCAAGCCGTGGCCGGAAACGGCATGTCTGGCGTGATAGTGGCCACGACGATGAGATCAATCTCTTCCGGCTTGACGCCGGCTTGGGCCATGGCACGGCGTGCGGCCTCGGCGGACAGGTCGGAAGTGTATTCGTTATCGCGGGCAAACCGGCGTTCGCGAATACCAGTGCGAGTGCGAATCCATTCGTCGGAAGTTGCGAGTTCCTTGCGGGCCTCGAATTCCGCGTTGGTGACAATACGTTCCGGCACGTAACTGCCAGTGCCGACGATGGAGACGGCTCTAGGCGGCAATTGTGGGCGCGGGCTGCGCGGGGTGTTCTTTTTCATGCGTCAATCGGATTTCTTCAATGATGAGTTTGTTGACCTGGCGCGTGATGGCGTCAGCAGCAACGCGAAGAGCGGAGCAGATGGCGTTGGCGTTGGCTTTGCCGTGCGCTTTGATGCAAATGCCATTGGCGCCGAGCAGGATGGCGCCGCCGTATTCGTCGGGGTTGGCTTTCTTCTTGAGATCCCTGAAGGCCCCCGTCGCCAGCCAGGCGCCCATCGTGCGCAGCGGGTTCAGCGAGAGTTCCTCCTTCATCCAAGCGTGAACCAGCCGGGAGGTGGCTTCGCAGCTCTTAAGCACGGCGTTGCCAGTGAAGCCGTCGGTCACAATCACGTCCACCTTGTCGGCAAACAGATCATGTCCTTCGATGTTACCGATGAAGTTCATCGGGCTGTCCTTCAGTAGCAGATGGGCTTCCAAGGTCAACTCATTGCCTTTCATCTCCTCGGTGCCGATGGAGAAGAGGCCGATGCGCGGGTTTGCAACACCGAGAATCTGCCGCGCGTAAATCTCGCCCATGACGCCGTAGTCGCAGAGATGCTGCGGCCGGGCGTCCGCGTTGGCGCCAACATCAAGAAGGAGGAACTTGCCGTGCAGCGACGGCATGACCGTCGCCAAGCCGGGCCGCTCGACGCCCGGAAGGGTGCGCAGTTTGATCAGCGCCGCCGCCATAAACGCGCCGGTATTGCCCGGCGAGAGGACGGCGTCAGCCTTGCCATCCTTCACCATGTCCACCGCACGGCTGAGCGAGGAATCCCGCTTGCGGCGGACCGACTCAACAGCCTTGTCCTCCATCGTCACGACTTCAGAGGCGTGAACGATGCTCAAGCGCGAGCGATCGTGCGACAGAGTCGCAAGTCTCGCATTGAGTTCCTTCTCGATGCCGACCAGGAAGATGTGCTCGATCTGTGGATACAGCTCAAGCGCCGTCGCAGCAGCCTCCACAACAGGCTGCGGCCCGTGATCTCCCCCCATGGCATCGACAGCGATCTTCAAGGGCAAAAACGGCGAGCCGCGCGAACCTCGCGGTAGCTCTAGGCGCCCGCTTTGATGGTGACGACTTGGCGGCCCTTGTAGTAGCCGCAAGAGGGACACACCCGATGCGGCTGTGCGCTGCTGCCGCATTGCGAGCACTTGCCCGTTTGCGGTGCGCGCCAACTATTGGCCTTGCGCCGGCTGCGTTGCCGGCTTTTGGACATCTTGCGTTTTGGAACGCCCATGTTATTACTTCCTCGTAATTCTAATCCGATCGAGCGCGCTCCAAGGCGTTCCCGTGCTGCCGTCGCCGACTCGCTGGGAGTCGGCGCTGGCCGCCTGATTCGCGCACGAACATGTTCTTTCGTTCAGGTTCTGTCCACAGACGGGGCACAGGCCCCTGCAATCTTTGCTGCACAACGGGTTCTGCGGAAGAGCCAGCAAAGTATCTTCCCGCAGATTCTCCGTCAAGTCCGCGAAATCCTCCGTTGGCGCTATTTCCCGGTGCACCACGAAGTCCCGCACCTCCACGGCCTGCTCGCAATCCTTCAAACAGCGCACACAAGTCACGCCCAAACGGGTCCAAACCCGGCCTGTTACCACCAGCGCGTGACCCAAAACCTGCGCATGCAACCGGTAGTGGACGGGGGATTCAAATCGATATTCCGGATCGCTAACGTCCAGAATATCAACGGGATCCTCGCCTTCAAAATCACGCCCCTCAGCGGGGAAGTTTCTTAGATTGATTTTCATCTGCGGCCTCCTTTCCCCAGGCGGCGTCGCAACGCCACCTCGACAAAGGGCGGCACGAACCCTTTCGCACTGCCGCCCAGCCGGACGATTTCCTTGATCATTCTCGAACTCAAATACGCGTAACTGTCCTTTGGCATCAGAAACACCGTTTCCACCCGCGGCTGCAGGCTCCGGTTCATCAGCGCCATCTGAAACTCAAACTCGAAGTCGCTCACCGCCCGCAGCCCGCGCACCACAGCCACGGCATCCTTCCGCCGGGCGTAGTCCACCAGCAACGAGTCAAAACTGTCCACAGAAACGGTGGGCAGATGTCCCACGGCACGCCGAAGCATCGCGCGTCGATCCCTCACGCTGAACAACGGCTCCTTGCCGATGTTGACGGCGACGGCGACGATGACCTCGTCAAAAAGCCGTATCGCACGCTCAACCACGTCGAGGTGGCCGTTCGTGATGGGATCGAAGCTGCCGGGATAGATGGCAAGCCTTTTCATTACCGTGTCAGCATAGCCGTGCGGCTCCACGTTCGCAAGAAAACATCCCACATGGTCATCTCCCCCGCCCTCACCGCGAACGCTTCACCGGGATCGTGAGCACGGTGCCGGGCATCAGGCGATCCTTGTCGGGAATGGCCGAGCGGTTGGCGCGATAGATTTGCGTCCACAGGTTGCGATCGCCGTAATACCTGAGGGCGATGTTGGCGAGTGTGTCGCCCGCCTTGACCTTGTAGCTGGTCGTTTTCTTCGGATTGATCGGCGGAGACTGCGATGCCGCGGGTGCCGATTGGGCATGGGCAGCCGGCTGGGCAGGCGCCACCGGCTGGCCAGCCGTCGCAGGCGCGGGCGGAGCCACGGTCGCCGTATTGTTTGGAACCGGAGGCGCGGACGCCACGGCGACCGAGTTCGACGCAACGGCGGGAACGTTCGGCTCCAATGGCGGCGGTGGCGGCGCGGCAGCGGCCGTCTGCGGCTGGTTCGCCAGTCTCATCTGAATTTCGGTCAACTGCTGGCGCAGCTTGTCCACTTCGTCCTGAAGCGCGCGATTCTTCTGCAACAGGTCGTTCATCTCGCTGGCGTTTTCCAGCGGCGAATTGGGCATTGAAGCGATCAGGTTGCGTTTGGCGCGCTCGATGAAAACATTCGCCATCTTCCCGCGCTCCGGGTCCGCATTCAGCTTCACAAACCGCTGGTAGTGGTAAATCGCGCCGGCGAGGTCTTTGAGTTGCTGTTCATCGAGAATCGCAACGGCCCAGTGGATCGCCGCCGAATCCGGGTTGAGCTTGAGCGCCTGCTCATAGCACTCGGCCGCCTCGACGTAGTTACGCCGCTGCTTTTCCGCCTCCGCCTTCTTCAGCCACGGGTTCTTATCGTCGCCGATAAAGCCGGTTCCGGTCGGCTCGGTGCACGCCGTCAAGGCGAGCGCCAGCACGACCAACATCAAAAATATCCGTTCCATAACGGCGGCATGATAACAGCCGCAACCAAAAACTCAAGCGAACCGGAGAACCCAAGCGGAACAACCTCAAATCCCCAATCCAGCCCCCGAGGAAGCTTCATTCTGTCGTTTTTTGAGCATCAGCCCAGCATCAACCGCCGCTACTTCACCTTCACTTGCACCGCTCCATTTGAAACGGCACCGGCTGGCGGCACTTGAATCGTCAATGGAGTGCTTTTGGAAGCACTGGCAACCGCGCCCTGCCCGCTTTCCACGGCTTTCTTCATCGCTTCGGAATACTTCTTCTGGGCTTCCATGAACGCATCACGGGCGGTTTTCACTTCTGGCAATTCTTGGATTTTTTGGAACTGGTTGTAGTTCATCGGCAGCTTGCCGGTGGGCGGTGTCGGACGAAATGCGACGTTTGAACCACCTGAACGTGAAGGGATGGTGATGACCGGGTTCTGCTGCATCCGTTGTCCGCTGAACACCGATTGACCGCTGACACTTGACGGTTGGATGTTGATCGGGGACGACTTCCCGCTAGACGTCCTGGTCGGTGCTGGCTGGCCATTTCCCATCTCTTTCATCAGCCATACGCCGCCCATCGTGCCTACAGCTCCGCAGACAATGGCTATCGCGGCTCCCGTTACCAGGTATTTGATTGGATCGTTCATGGTTGGTTCTGTTGTTTCTCGACATGCGACTTCTTACTCGAACTGTTTGGTGATGTCTTTCTTATAGTCGTATTCCAAGTTTCTCGAGCCGGAAGGATTGATCCACAACTCAATGTAGACGGAATGGTCGATTCCGTCAGCGTCCAACTTCATGCGTCCATATCTTGGCGGGTTCCCAAACACAAAGCACATCTTCCTTGTCACGGCCGTCGCCCAAGTCTGGCTTCTCTTTGGCAGGTTGATGTCGAACTCCGGGGAATAACCGGTCGCCGGCGCGGTAAAAGGCATCTCCTTGCCGACGTCAATAAAGCCGCCGTCGGGAATGCGAAGAAGCACCCGCCAATCAAACTTCAGTCCATTCCGCCGGTCTTCCTGCCACGTTTCGGCCCTCCATTTTCGTATTTCCATCTGCCCAGCTTGACCCGTCTTCCCGGTCAATACATTCAAATAGACTGGAGATCCATCGAGCTTCAAAACAACTTTACAATCCCTCTGCACCATTGGCTCGGCAATGTTGGCTTTGAGCAAATGAAACACAACCGGGTGGGCGGGGTCCGGACGGAAAAAGCCAAAATAGTCGGCGTATTCAAAAGCGAACGGGTTTTGCGACCGAAGCTCGTGGTAGCCATCCTTCCCCACTTCAACCGTCAATCGTTTGCCCCGAACTCCGGTAAGCGAGAAAAGGCCGTTTGAATCGCTCAGAACATGTCTTTTCGAACTGCCTTCGTAAGAAATATCCGTCCAACCAAACTCTATTTTTGCTTCACCCACCGGTTTGCCATTTTCGTCAACCACCTTGCCGTAGAACGAGATTGGGATTCTCCACTGGAATTTCGAGTCTGCATCTCTCGCTGTTTTCCAGAGTTCATGTAGTCGATCTTTATCTTTTTCCGGGTCAAGAGTCGCTTGGGCGTGATGGTAAGCTCGCGCCTTGGCACGACTACCGAATACCTGCTGATAAAGAATGACCAACGAAATGATCGCGGTCACCGTTGCAGCGGCGGTCAGAACCTTTCTGGACAGGAATGGCTTTGTCATGGGGTGGCATCCGGTATCACTCTTTGGAATAGCTTCTTATATATGTCCCACACCTGTTGGATTCTACGGTCATACTGACCGCTGCTTTCGGGGGTCAGGTCTCAACATCAGACATCTTCTTCATCACCTCCGCCATCGCCTTCTGCAACGCTTTGTCCTCCGCCACTCGCACCGCCAACCGCCGCACCGCCACCTGCACCGCCGCATAGCCCAAGCCGCCCACCTTCCCCGCCAGCTCCCGCAGCGTCAAACCGCATCGCCGTCGAGCCACCAGTAACGCCATGTCCCGTCCCCAATCTCCCGACCGATCCCGAAATCGCTCCCACTTCTCCCCCTTCACCCGCTCCACCACCGCCACCACCGACTCCCACCTCGGCCGCGCCCGCAACCATTTCCGTTGCGGCTGTTCCGCCCCCTCCCCAGCCGCCAACCGCTGCATCCGACCCACGAACTCCGCCGTTCCTAACACCACCTGCGCCTCCAATCGCTCCCACGGACTCTCCGCCAGCCCCGACCTCACCGCCGCCTCCGTCTCTTCCCGATATACCTGCGTCCGCTTCTGCCTCGACAATCTGCCGCTCGGTGCCGACAGTTCTTCCGTCGTCAACCACCCCGGTGCCTCCGCCAGTCCCACATACGCCCGGTACGAACTCCACCGATACCCCCGCAGCCGCGCTAGCCGTTCCCGCACCAGCGCCGCATCCGCCTTCGTTCCCATCCCCGCCGCTTCCAACTTCCGCGCCGCCTTGTCCAACCCCAACGCCCCCACCCGCACCGGATTCAGATGCACATACCGGCTCAACTCCCACGCCGCGCCCGCCTCCGTCACTATCGCCTTGTAGCGCCCCTGAAACAAATGCCCCACCCGCCGGTGCCGCCGGTTGAACCCCACCGTGTAACTGACCTGTAGCCATTGCATCGCCGCGCTCAAATTCGGCTGCGTCGTTTCCACCAGCAAATGATAATGATTCTCCATCAACACATAGGCGTGCAGCCGCATCGCAAAACGCTCCACCCATTCCTCCAACAACTCCAGGAATCGCAACCGATCCTTGTCGTCGCGGAACACCCGCTTGCGTTCATTGCCCCGGGCGGTGACGTGATACCACCCGCCCGCCATTTCGATTCTCAACGGTCGTGCCATGCCTGTCAGAATGTGCCAACGCTCGTGTCAGGTCAAGCAATATGTCTGATGTTGAGACCTGACCCCACTTACGCTTATGCTGGCATCACGCAGTACTCAGCGGCTTGCCCAGAACAGTCTTCACAACAAGAAACCAGCGGCACGGCTTGATGTTTGTTGTCTGAAGTTTATCCGGAGTTTGGCGTTAGGAGATCTCATCGCCTCGCTTCATTCGCCCTCGCGATGTGGTAGACTCCTGCCGTGCGATTGGTTCTCGAAGTTGAAAATGTTGCGCGCGCCGGCATGGACAAGGTGTTTGCCTTGGCGTCCAAGCTCAGGCTGCGTGCCGTATTGCTGCCGCTGTCATCTCTCGCGATCGAGCCGGCTGCACTGATAGAGGCGGAGGCAGCCCGGCTGCGGCTGGCGGCGTCGAACGCTGGCGTGACGATCGCGGGACTGACGGGCGTAATGGCGGGCGCTGCGCACCGGCTGGTCGGCGGTGACACATCGCGCGCGGCAGCTCTGGCGCAATTGCAGGCAACGATCCGGCTCTGCACGGAACTGGGCGCACGGCTGATGTGTTTTGAGTTGTCCGCATGGGAAACATGGCGCGGCAGACTGCGGCCCGACCAGGCCAAAACGCTCGCGGTCGAAGTGCTGCGCCGTTGCGTGCCGCTGGCCGAGTCGCGGCGCGTGACGCTTTGCGTGGGCAGCGGGGAGGCCGGGCTGGCAGAACGGTTTGTGCGAAAAGTGGACCACCCAAACATCCGTCTCGCGTGCGACGCAGCGGCGCCAAAACAATTGACTCAATCGCTTCGCGATACGCGCCTCGTGCGCGCGCGGCTTCTCGACGACCCAAAAACGCTGGGCAAAGCGCTCGGCACCCTTGGCTATGCCCACTGGCTGTCGCTCCGGCTCGACGGTGGCGAAACCGACGCCGCGGCCGCGCAGACGTGGCTCAAAGCTCTCCGCTCTGCCGGAGGTCTTGCCGCCGGAGAGTGACGCGCCTGTCGCCGTTCTCGAACTGTTCTCAGCCTCAGAGCGACCAGCCCTGGCGATACTCGCGATGGAGGAGCTTGTTGGCTTCCTTGTCGTTGGTGATCTTGAAGTTCGGGCCGTCCCAGAGCAGCTTCTTTTGGGCGCGGACGGCAACGTTGATGAGCATGCACGCTTCCGTCAGCAACCCGGAGTGGTCCACGAAATTGGAGCCGGCTGGCTCGCCACCGCGGCAAGCGATGACCCATTCCTTGTAGTGACCGGGCGAGCGGGGAAGTTTCTTCGGCGGTTTGCCGTAGGCTTTCTGTCTGGACTCCGGGATAAGGCGGTGGCCCATGAGCTTGCCTTTGTCGCCGGTATAGATGATGTCGCCCATGCCCTGACTCGGCTCAAGCTCCGGTGGGCGGAAAGGTTTCAGTCCACCGTCATACCACGTAAGCGTCGCGGGCGGCATGTCGCCGCGCGCGGGAAACTCGAGCCGCGCGATCACGCCGAGCGGATGAGTCTCGGGGTTCAGTTTCGCCGCGCTGGCCTCGATGCTGATCGGGTGGCCGAACTTCATCGCCTTGAAGACGGTGGAGAGCTTGTGGCAACCGAGATCACCGATCAGGCCGGTGCCGAAATCCCACCAGTTACGCCAGGTCCACGGGCAGTATTCCGGGTGATACGGCCGCTGCGGCGCCGGACCCAGCCAGAGGTCCCAATCCAAGCCCTCGGGCACTGGCGGTGTTTCCTTCGGGCGCTCTTCCCACGGTGTAAATTTCCAGAAGCGTGGTCCGGTGTACACCTGCACTTCGCGCACGGTGCCGATGGCGCCATCGAGGATGAACTCCTGCACGACGCGCGCTGACTCGTCGGCCTGACCCTGGTTGCCCAACTGTGTGGCGACCCCGGCCTTCCGCGCCGCCTCGGTGATCTGGCGAGTCTCGAACACCGTGTGGGCGAGCGGCTTCTCGCAATAAACATGTTTGCGGCGTTTGATCGCAGCCATCGCGATAACCGCGTGCATGTGGTCCGGCGTGGCGATCATGACCCCGTCCACATCCTCCTTTTCCAGCAACTCGCGGTAGTCGGTGTAGGCTTTGCAGCCGCGATATTTTCCTGTCGGCTGCTGCTTGCCGTAGTATTCGTCCACGGCGCGGCGGGCTGGCTCACGACCGCAGGTCTGGCGTGCCTTCCCTTGTGACCAGTTCCACGACTGGTAGCCCACGCCCTCGCGATTCACGTCACAGACTGCCGTGACCTGAACTTCCGGGTACTCCACAAACGTCATCATGTTCTGCGTGCCCTGCCCGCCGACGCCGATGCAGGCGATGGTGGTCTTCTGGCTGGGCGCGACGTGGCCCGGCCCGCCGAGCACGTGGCGCGGCACAATGGTCAGCGCCGTCAGGGCTGCGGTCTTGCTGAGGAACTTGCGTCGTGACATTTCGGATCCATTGGGGATGGGGGCGTTGGTTTTCGAGGAATCAGTTTTGCTCATGGTTGTTTCTCCGTGTTGTCCGGCTTAAAGCGGCGGTTCGTCACTTAGTCTACGCTCATGTCTGCCAGAGTCGTTTACTCTCCTCTGGCGTGAGGCTGCCGTCGGGGACGATGCAGCGGTATTTCATTTCAAGAGTCTTGCCAGGTTCGACAGTGAATGACTCGTGGCGAAGAAGAAGGCAACCACAATGTCGGCTGACGAAACCATAATTGTATTGGAACAACGGACGGCCATCGGCAAGCACTCTCAAGTTACCCGCATCGTCGGCAATCTGATACTTGAGCGTCGGTTCACCGCCAGATAGCGATATCGCCGCCGGCAACATCGCGGTCGTGGCAAGAGTTCGCATTTCGTTCCGTCGTTGTGCTTGCGATATCAAGGGCATTTGCCCGGCGAAATACGGCATCACGGCATGTCGGGATTGATCTGGTCAGTTCCTTTATACTGTCTTCCATCCCACCACTGCACGTGACCATCTATGTAGACCACATTGCCACCGGCGTCGCTGTGATTGTCCTTGGGATCGTAGAATCCCGCCTGACTCTCCTTGTCGCTGTCCCACCCCAGGCGCAAGTTCCCCGGGCTCTTCACCTGGGCCAGTCTGAGCGCGCGCCTGCTGGTGAAATAGGGGTTGTATTCGTATTGATACTCCTTGCTGAGACCGGTGGGCGAGGTGCGGCTGGGGCACTTGAAGATCTTCACATTGCGCGTGTAGTTTTTCCGGCAAAAAACATTCAGCTGCTCCTCCAACAACATCGGCGCGTTGGGTTTCGGGTCGTCATAGCAGGGAAGCACGTCGTCATTGTCCCTCGCATAAGCGATCGCCATCTTGTGGATTTCCCGGAGGTTGCTCGCACAGGAGAGGCGCTTGCCTTTTTCGCCCACACTGGTGATGGCCGGCAGGAGCATCGCCGCCAGAATGCCGATGATGACAATCACCACCAACAACTCCACCAGCGTAAAGCCTTCGTGGCGACGAATTCGATGGACCAAGTCTTTCATCATACCACTGAAACTATATCACGCGACATCGCTGCGGCCAGCTTCTTTTCCGCAACGGGATGAGTTTGACAATGGGCGGGCGGAAGCGGATAAGCGCGTTGCGCAAGAAACAACGCATGAAAACCTCATCTCTCCTCCTGCTCGCCAGCGTGTGTGCCGGTTCCTTATTCATCTTGTCCGCCGCGGCGGAACCCGCCGCGCCGCGTGTCAAGTGGCTGCCGGCGACGCCTGAGAAACTGCCGCGGTGGCGCGGTTTCAACCTGCTGGAGAAGTTCAACGTGGGTCGCAACCAGCCGTTTGTGGAAGAGGACTTCAAGCTCATTCAGAAGCTGGGTTTCAACTTTGTGCGTCTGCCGATGGACTACCGTTGCTGGATCAAGGACAAGGACTGGGAGAAATTCGATGAGGCGCGGCTCAAGGAGATTGACCAGGCCGTTGAGTGGGGCCGGCAATACGGCATCCACATCTGGATCAACTTCCACCGCGCGCCCGGCTACACCGTCGCCAAGCCGAAAGAAGCGACCGATCTGTTCACCGACCCGAAGACCCAGGAGGTTTGCGCAAAACACTGGGCGGAGTTTGCGCGGCGTTACAAGGGCATCCCCAACACTCAGCTCGGCTTCAATCTCTTCAATGAGCCGGCGAACATCGAGACCAACCTTTACGTAAACGTCGTGCGCAAGATGGCCGAGGCCATTCGCGCCCAGGACCCGAAGCGGCTCATCATCTCCGATGGCATGCAGTGGGGCCAGACGCCGATTTCCGAGTTGCGTCCGCTGAAGATCGCTCAAGCCACGCGTGGCTACACGCCCGGTGAGTTGACGCACTACAAGGCGAGTTGGGCCAACGGCGACCGGTTCCCGCTGCCGAAGTGGCCCAAGCTGCTTGGCCCCAACGGCACGTTGCTCAGCCCCGCCAAGAAAGAAGGCTCCCACCCGCTCGTCATTGACGGCCCGTTCAAGACTGAAACCGCGATGCGGCTGCACGTCCTGGGCGTCTCTTCCCGCGCACTGCTCACGGTCGAAATTGACGGCGCGAAGATCTGGGAGAAGGAATTCAAGACCGGTTCCGGCGAGGGCGAGTGGAAGAAGAGCGAGTTCAAGCCGGAATACAAACTCTACTTCTGCACCTACGACCGCGACTACCCCGTCACCGTGCCCGCCGGCGCGAAACAGGTAAAGGTTTCCGTCGCCGCCGGCGATTGGATGCAAATCAGCGAACTGGGCTTCAAACCCGCCGGCGCCGAACGCGAAGACGTGCTGCCACTCGCGCAGAGGTTCGCCGAGAAACCGGCCCCCATCTGCTACAAAGCTGGCGCGCAACCGACGCCGTTTATGGACTTGCCGATGCAGGACCGCGCCTGGCTGTGGGAGAAGAACATCAAACCGTGGAAGAAACTCGAAGCCAAAGGCGTCGGCGTCATGGTCGGCGAATGGGGATCGTATAACAAGACCCCACACGATGTCGTCCTGCGCTGGGCCGAAGATTGTCTGATCAACTGGAAGAAAGCCGGTTGGGGTTGGGCGCTCTGGAATTTCCGCGGCAGCTTCGGCGTCCTCGACAGCGAGCGCGCCGACGTGACCTACGAGGACCTCGACGGCCACAAGCTCGACCGCAAGCTCCTGGACCTCTTGCAGCGTTACTGAGCAGCACGCGCACAGGAGGAATTGACGTCAAACCCGCGTGAGGTTGCGGGTAACTTAACGACTTGAGTCAGGCACGCCGGGCCAATAACCAAGGAAGAACAGGAAGGCGCAATCCGGCGTTGCCTCCACCCAACCCGTTGGAAGGTTCATTGTTTGGAAAACGGGACCATCAATGTGTAGGCGTTTGAACGAACCTGATACTGGGAACATTCAAGTATCAAGGGCCAGTCGATTCCGGTCGAGTTTGACGGAGTGTAATACTGTTGAAGGTCCGACAACTTATCCGGGTAGCGGTTGTTCTTCTTCTGAAAATCCTCAAGGGCTTGGTGCAAGGCAAGGCCCTCGCTCCGCCAGTCTCTGACCCTTTGCAGATGGTATCGTTCAAAGTGCCAAGCGGCAGCCGCCGCCAACACCAGCAGTGCAACAAGGCCCAAGGCGATCCGTTTCATGGCTCCTTCCAACATTTAAATCAAGCCTCTCATTTGTCGTATAACTAGGAGGCATGGTGGCAGATTAAGGTTGGCTTTTCACCTCGTCCACATCGTTTTACGCCGTCGCAGCGATTTCATATTGAACCGGCAAACAAGAACAGAGCGCCGAATATGGCCGGCTTTCTCATGCCGGTTCGCAACATTGCTGCGGGCGGCGGTCGGAGACCACTGCTACCGAGGACCTCGACGGCCACAAGCTTGATCGCAAGCTCATGGACCTCTTGCAGCGTTACTGAGCGCCACTGCCACAATGCGCACTGACAAACACGGACGCGAATACAAGTCCCGAAGGGAAGATTGAATGCGCGGTGATGGCCCCGGCTGCGGCGAATGATCCAATCGTCCGTACGGGACTTGGCGGACGGGATGTCTGTCACCCGGCGTTGAAACGCCGGGCTATTTTCGCATGGCCCCTACGGGGCCGAAGCGGCAGCGTCGCCGTGATGCGTGGCCGTCAACGTCCATCGTATGTCGCAACATTGCGAAGATAAGATGGAGCGGACGCTCCACGCACTCCATGCTTGGACTCAACAACAGCCACCGCGTCCGGAGACCGCGGTCCACCTGAGGCGTTGACAGCGTCCACGGCGCTGGAATTCGCTTCCGACGCGCCGGAAATTGTGGTTAGAGTGCGCGAGGCTGATCGCGAGGAGAACTACTATCATGACGGAGCACGAGCAATTTCATTTCCACTCACCGGATGATGTGCGCCGACGCATTACCGAGCTAGGGCTCGACTTGGAACTGAGCGACGACCTGCGCCCGCTGATGGAACCGGTGAAGGCCGGGAAATTTACGCTGCCAAACCGAATGGTGGTGCTGCCGATGGAAGGTTGCGACGGGCAGGAGGACGGCTCGCCGGACACGCTCACATTCCGCCGCTATCGCCGCTTCGCCGCAGGCGGCGCGGGGTTGCTGTGGGTCGAGGCGACGGCGGTCGTGCCGGAAGGTCGGGCGAATCCGCGGCAGTTGTGGCTCTACGAGAAGACCGTCGCCGCATTCACGCAGCTCGTGGGCGAGGCGCGCAAGGCCGCGCGTGACGCCTGCGGCGCGAAGCACCGGCCCATGTTGATCGTGCAGTTGACGCATTCGGGCCGCTACAACCGGCCGGTGAACAAACCGCAGCCGATCATTGCGCATCACTCGCGGTTCCTCGACCCGACGCACAATCTGCCGCTGGCATACCCACTGATCACGGACGACGAACTGGAGCGGCTGGAGGATCGCTACGTGGAGGCCGCGCTCTGCGCGCAGCGCGCCGGCTTTGACGGCGTGGACGTGAAGGCGTGCCACCGCTATCTCGTGTCAGAACTGCTCGCGTCGCACACACGGCAGGACAGCCGTTACGGCGGCTCGTTTGAGAACCGCTCGCGCTTTCTGCGCAACGTCGTGGAAAAGATTCGCGCCGCCGCGCCGGGCTTGCTGGTGACAGCGCGGCTGAATGCCTACGATGCGATTGCGTATCCCTACGGCTTCGGCGTGGACCATGCCGACCCCGCCAAACCCGACCTCGCCGAACCGATCGAAATCGTCCGCTTTCTCCAGAGCCAGGGCGCGCCGCTGGTGAACATCACCATCGGCAATCCGTATTTCAATCCTTACGTCAACCGCCCGTTCGACCTGCCGACGGTGGGCGCGCCGTTGCCGCCGGAGCCGCCGCTGGCCGGTGTCGCGCGGTTCGTCAACGTCGTGCGCCAGGTGCAGGAGGCGGTGCCGGAGATGCTGGTGGTCGGCGGCGGCAATTCGTGGCTGCGGCAGTTCTTCCCGCACCTCGGCGCGGCCAATATTCGCAAACGCTGGGTCTCGCTCGTCGGCGTCGGCCGGATGGCGTTCGCTTATCCTGAGTTCGCCCGCACGCTGAAGGAACGCGGCCAGCTTGATCCCCTGAGAGTCTGCGTGACCTGCTCCGCCTGCACGCAGATCATGCGGGACGGCGGCCGCGCCGGTTGCGTGCCGCGCGACGGCGAGATTTACGAGCCGATTTACAAACAAGGCCGGGCCGAGGCGCTCGACTCCATCATCCAGATGGCGAAGACCTGCCGCCAGTGCAACGACCCGACGTGCGTCACCGGCTGCCCGGCGCGTGTGAACATCCCGAAGTTCGTCGCCCATGTCGCGGCGGGCCGATTCCGCGAGGCTTACGAGACACTGCGGGAGGCCAACGCCCTCGCAGCCGTGTGCGGCTACGTCTGCCCGTCGGAGACGCAGTGCGAAGCCCGCTGCAACAACCGGCGCTACTCGTTCCCCGTGCCGATCCGCCATCTGCAACGATGGGTCGCACGCAAGGCCGTCGAGGAAGGCTGGGTCGCCGAGGCGCACGCGGTGTCCGCGTCCACCGGCAAGAAGGTCGCTGTCATCGGCGCAGGCCCGGCCGGTATCGCGGCCGCCGCGAAGCTCGCGTCGCTCGGCCATGCGGTGACACTGTTCGACCGAAGCGCCTCGCCGGGCGGCGCCGCGCAGGACGCGATTCCCGCCGACCGCCTTCCCGACCCGATTCTGCGGCGCGAGATCCAGGACGTACTCACGTCGAGCGGCAACGTCACCCGCCGTTACAACGCCACTCTCAACAAGAGCTACAATCTCGACCACATGATGGCCGAGGGCTTCCACGCTGCGCTGCTGGCCATCGGCCTCGGCAAATCCGTGCCGCTGCCAGCCACCAAGCGGCCGAAGTCGGGTGTGGTCAGCGCGCTGGAGTTTTTGGCGCACGCGAAGAAAGGTCTGAGTGTTTCCGGCAACGTGCTGGTCCTCGGCGGCGGCAACACCGCCATCGATGCCGCGCTCGCCGCCAAACACGCCGGCGCGGACCAGGTCTCCATCGTTTACCGGCGCTCGTTTGCCGAGATGCCCGCGTGGCCGCACGAGCGCGATGAAGCAGTCAAGGAGGGCATCAACCTGCTGACATTGACTGCGCCGCTTGGCTATATCGCCAGTGCGAAAGGCAAACTCACCGGTCTCAAAGTCGTCCGCACCAAATTAGGGACGCCCGACGCGGATGGCCGTCGCGTGCCAAAACCGATTCCGGGCTCGGAGCACGTGTTGCCCGCCGACCTCGTCATCGAGGCCATCGGCCAGCAACTCGACGAGACGCTCAAGCCCGCGCTGTCCGGCGTGCGTTTCACCGACGCCGGCTTGGTCTGGGTCCATGAGGACACGCTGGAAACCTCGCGACACGGCATCTTCGCCGCAGGGGACATCGTCAACGGCGGCACCACAGTCGTTCAAGCTGTTGCCGAAGGCGCGCGCGCCGCGCGGCATATTGATGAGTTCCTGCTGGCCGAACCCGTGGTCGTCCGCGTGCAAAGCGGCACAAAGCGACAAACGCGAAGCAGTCAGCGTTCAAAGTGACAGCAAATCCGCCGGCTTTGAGATCAGCACCTTCGCCCCGTTGGCGGTGAGTTCCTCAGCCGTGCGGAATCCCCAGAGGGCGCCGACGGGAAACATCCCGGCGGCAACGGCGGTCTTCATGTCGGTGTTGGTATCGCCGAGGTAGAGGAAGTCGGCCGGCGCGATCTTCAGCCGCCGCGCGACAGCTATTGCGCCGGACGGGTGGGGTTTCTTGTGGATCGTCTCGTCGAGGCCCTGCACCATGTCAAACCGCCAGCGGCCGAGCAATTTCTCGACGCAAAGCTTGGTGAAATTATTGTTCTTGTTGGACAGGATGGCCATCTTGACGCGGCGTTCGGTCAGGGTATCGAGCAATTCGGGGATGCCGGGATACGGTCGCGTTTTCTCTGCCCATCGCTTGCTGTACTCATCGCCCATGGCTGCGGCAGCGGTCTTGACCGTCGCCTCATCGCGGCGATCGGCTGGCAACACGCGGCGGCAGAGTTCGAGCACGCCGTCACCGACAAAGTAGCGATAGGCCGGCACCGGATGCTGCGGGGCGCCGAGCCGGGCCAGCACGGCATTCATGGAGTCCGCCAGGTCTTCCAGCGTATCCAACAATGTTCCATCGAGATCGAAAAGGACGGCTTTGTAGTTCATGAGTGGTTGAATTCTGCAACGGCATCGAGCATGGCGACGATGTTGTGCGGCGGGATGTTGGCGAGGATATTGTGGACCTGTTGGAAAACAAAACCGCCACCGGGCGCGAGAATGCGGAGTTGGTCGAGGACGTGCCGGCGCACCTGTTCCGGCGTGCCAAGCGGCAGCAGATCCCGCGTGTCGCAGCCGCCGCCCCAGAACGTGAGGTCGCAGCCGAAGTCCTTCTTGAGGCCCGCCGCATCCATCCCGCGGCAGGAAATCTGGACCGGGTTGATCACGTCCAGCCCGGCTTCGATGAGGTCCGGCATCAACTCGCGCACGCCACCGCAGCAGTGCAGCATCACCTTCACCGGCGCAAGTTGCTTGGCGCGGCTCCAGAGGCGCTGGTGGCGCGGCTTGAAGAACTCCCGATACATCGCCGGCGAAATCTGCGGCCCGGTCTGCATGCCCAGGTCGTCCCCGAAGACGATGATGTCTATGCTGTCGCCCACCGCGCCAAGAAACTTCTCCAGGTTTCTCAAATACATCGTGGTGATTCTGTCGAGGAAATCGTGCGCCCGATCCGGTTCGCCGGCGAGCAGCATGAAGAAATTGTCGTTGCGGTAGAGAAACTGGCCCATCTCCAACTGATTGCCACCGAAGAGGCCGATGATCGCGCGCTCGGTCTGTTGCCGCAGCCTCCGCGCGCCTTCGCGCAGAATCTTCGCGCCATCCGCCCCGGCGATCAGCGGTCCCGGCGGCGATGCGATGGCGGTCCACATGCACTCCGTCAGCACGTCGGCAATGCGGTCGTGGTCCGGCGTCTCCTCGGCAAACGGCCAGTAGGTCTGCTCGAAATACAACGCGCCGTCCGGCATCTGTGCGATGACGCGGCCGGTCTTGCTGGAACGGATTACCCACCGGTTTCCGTCCCGTTCCGGCAGCGCCCAGCGCGGCATCTGGCACGGCGTGCCGTCGGGAAGCTCCCAGTCCGCCCAGCACACGGCGTCCACTGCGAACGCGCGCCCCAGTTCGATCGTGTCCACGCCAAACCGATCCAACACGTCCTCGTCCACAACCGCCAACTGCTGCACCGGGTCATAGACGCGGATTGGTTTCTTCTCCAAGCCAAGGAGGTCGCGGAGTTTCGCGTAGGCGATGGCCGCAACGCCCGACGAGCGGTGGCCCGACAGGTCGAGCGGCACGCGATCCGGCTCGCGATGATTCAGCGCCGACAACACGCGTTCTTTGGAAGTCATGGCACCGAGAATCTACCGCCCCGCCCCGCCGCTGACAATGCTGCAACGCTCACCTGCCGATATGTCTTGAGTTGGCGCGGCATTTTTCGCAATTTCTGGCCTCGCGTTTACATTACAAAACAATTCAGCAATACTTTCAGACATGAGTGCTCTTAATCTCAAACCCGCTTCCGCCTGCAAATACGACGAAATCTCGCTCGGCGAGATCATGCTCCGGCTCGACCCCGGCGAGGGACGCATCCGCTGCGCCCGCGAGTTCCGCGCCTGGGAAGGTGGTGGCGAATACAACGTTGCGCGCGGGCTGCGCCGCTGCTTTGGCCTCAAGACCGCCGTTTGCACCGCGTTCGCCGACAATGACGTGGGCCGGCTCGTTGAGGACTTCATCCTTCAAGGCGGTGTGGACACCGAGTTCGTCAAGTGGGTGCCATTCGACGGCGTGGGCCGCACGGTGCGCAACGGGCTGAACTTCACCGAGCGCGGCTTCGGCGTGCGCGGCGCGGTGGGCGTTTCCGACCGCGGCAACACGGCGGCGGCGCAACTCAAGCCCGGTGATTTTGACTGGGACACCATCTTCGGCAAGATCGGCGCGCGCTGGCTGCACACCGGCGGCATCTTCGCCGCGTTGAGCGACACCACGCCGAAGCTCGTCATCGAAGCCGTTCAAAAAGCCAAGCAATACGGCACGATGGTTTCCTATGACCTCAACTACCGCCCGTCGCTCTGGAAGAGCATTGGCGGCCAGAAACGCGCGCAGGAGGTCAACAAGGAGATCGCAAAGTATGTGGATGTGATGATCGGCAACGAAGAAGACTTCACCGCCTGCCTCGGCTTCAAGGTCGAGGGCGCCGACGAGAACCTGCTGCACATTGACGTCACCGCGTTCAAGCGGATGATCGAAGCCGCCGTCAAGACCTACCCCAACTTCAAAGTGGTGGCGACGACGCTGCGCGCCGCCAAGACCGCTACGCGCAACGATTGGGGCGCGATCTGCTGGATGGACGGCAAGTTCCACGAGTCGCGCGCCTATCCCGATCTCGAAATCCTCGACCGCGTCGGCGGCGGCGACAGTTTCGCCAGCGGTTTGGTCTACGGGCTGATGACCACCGGTGACCCGCAAAAGGCAGTGGACTACGGCGCGGCCCACGGCGCGCTGGCGATGACCACGCCCGGCGACACGTCGATGGCGACGAAGGCCGAGGTGGAGAAGCTCATGAAAGGCGGCGGCGCGCGGGTGCAGCGGTAATCGGCAATGGAGAGAGTTCTTGCGTTGACGGATTGAGGTATCGGCGTAGAATACGCGGTGTCAAGCACAACATCGGGAACTTGCATGAAGGAAGCGAAGAAACCGATTTCTTTGCGCATCCACCTAAATCGAAATCCTTAAAAAACCGAGGACACAGTGCGTTTGCGATTGTCAGCGTCATTGAAGACGTTTGGTTTTTTCGGCGACACCTCACAATGGCGGGACGGAATTGCCCCGTCAATTGGCACAGGCGACGCCAAGATGCTCATCTGGCTGTTGAACAAAGTCAGACGCGAGAACATGATGATCCTCGAGGTCGGGAGTTGGGTTGGCAACGGCAGTACGCGCGTCATGACCAACGCCATCCGCGATTCTCACGGCGTGCTCTACTGCGTTGACACATGGGCGGGCAGTGAGAATGTCCCGTTCCATCAGGAGTTTCGCAAACGCTATCGCACCTTCTACGAGGTCTTTGCCGACAATGTGAGAGCCTACAACGGGCAGGACATCGTTCGACCGCTGGTCATGCCGAGCATCGAGGCTTGTGCACTCTTTCCAGACAGAAGCCTCGATCTCGTGTTCATTGATGGCAACCACGGTTACAGTCACGTCAAGCGAGACGTGCTGGCGTGGCTGCCGAAGATCAAGTTCGGAGGAATTATTTGCGGACACGACTGCGACGCGAGTTATTCGGAACTGGATTCGAAGCTGAGAGCGGAGAGCGATTTGCACTGCGAGGAAGACTATTACCGGAACACCGCGTATCCGGGACCGCCATCATTCCATGCGGGTGTGGTCAAGGCCGTGTACGAGGTCTTTGGCAGAAAAGCAAAGCTCTGGTGCAAGTCCAAACGGTCAACGTCGATATGGAGCCACAGACCCACGACATTGCTGGAACGCCTTCGCGCCTCGGTTTGTGACCGCGTATCTGCATCGCGAGAAGCACACCGTGCTGAAAACAAAGTGTGGCCGTCGCCGACGCCTTGGCCACCTGCGAATTGATGGATCGGCGAGCGCGTGCAGCGGTAAACCGGCTGGCAGGTTTCGTGATTCCAATTTCGTGGCCATACCCGCATGATCAAGTGATCGGTTGAATGATCATCGCGGCGTTGATGAAGAAGCATCCCGCCGATAGCACGGTGACGCAGTGAACCTTCTGTTTTCTTTCAGCGCCCCTCGTCGTATCTTGACTCAGTGCAAAAAGGAAAATAACTATGAGAATTTTGAGCATGTTGGCCATTGCGTTGGTGCTGGCCGTTGTGCCATTGCAGGCGGAGACGTTGCAGCAGTCAGTGGACCAGGCGCTCTCGGTGATCAAGCGGTTCAAGGAATTGCCGGAGAAATCCATTCCCGAGGAAGTCATTCGCGATGCGAAAGGCCTTGCGGTGCTGACAGTGGTAAAGGCGGGCTTCATCTTTAGCGCACGTGGCGGACAAGGCGTGGTGCTGGCGCGAACGCCGACCGGTTGGTCTGGTCCGTCCGCCGTTGGGACCGGCGGAGTGGGCTTCGGGCTGCAAATCGGGGTGCAAGCCACCGAATTCGTGATTGTGCTGAACACTCCGGCGGCGGTGGAGGCATTTGCGCAAGGCGGCAATGTCGAACTGGGTGCCGACCTCAGCGTCGCGGCCGGTCCCGTGGGCCGGCACGTGGCGGGCGGCGTGATGCCCACGGCTGCGGTTTACACTTACAGCCAGAGCCAGGGTATTTTCGCGGGTGTTTCACTGGAAGGCACCGTTATCATTACGAAGAAAGAAAGAAATGCGGAGTACTACGGCCGTCCTGTTGAAGCCAGCGACATCCTGAAAGGACGGGTGCCGCCACCCGCCGGCGCGCTGCCGTTGATCAAAGAACTGAAGGATTCTTCCGCCGGAGCGCTGCCGCCTGTGCGCGCAATACCAGCGACCGGCGCACGAACGCCAGCCCGTTAGACACAGTCACCGATTTCGCGAAATGACGTTGCCCGGAAGCGGCTGCGCTTGCTAGGTTCATCGCACAATGATGAAACACACTACTCTCGCGCTGACGCTTGGGGTTGCATTCACGACACTTGTTTTCGCCGAAGACAACTGGCCGCAATTCCGCGGGCCGGATGGGATGGGGCACTCGAACGCGACCGGGCTGCCGGTAACGTGGAGCGAGACGCAGAACATCAAGTGGAAGACGGCGATCCACGGCAAGGGCTGGTCGTCGCCGGTCATCTGGGGCAGCCAAATCTGGATGACCACCGCCACGGAGGACGCCAAGCAGTTGTTTTTCATCTGCGTGGACCGCGACACCGGGGAGATTCTCCGCGACACGAAGGTGTTCGATGTGGAGACACCACAGTATATCATCCAACTCAACAGTCCGGCATCGCCGACGCCGGTGATCGAGG
>JBAZIR010000047.1:0-22073 GCA_041651735.1 Verrucomicrobiia bacterium
GTCAGCAATAAGTGGGGCAGCACTCCGACGGTCTGCGAGGGCATCGGGGCAAAGGTGACGCTCGACACGAAGTTGAAGTCGGTGAGGGTGTTCGCCCTCGACGGCTCCGGCGCTCGCGGCGGCGAAGTTCCCTCGATGCTCGCCGATGGCCGGCTAAGCTTCGAGATTGGCCCGCAGTTCAAGACGCTGTGGTATGAAATCGCCGCAGAGTGAGCCGATCTACGTCGGAACCGCGGGATGGAGTTATCCGGACTGGGAGGGCGTCGTCTATCCGAAGGGCAATCCGGGCGAACGGTTGCGGACGGTGGCGCAATATCTCGGCTGCGTGGAGGTGGACGCGTCATTCTACCGGCCGCTGGAGCCGCGCGTGACGGAAAGCTGGTTGAAGAAACTCGCCGGCCTCCCCGACTTCCACCTCCTTGCCAAGGCGTGGCAGAGGTTCACCCACGAGCGGCAAACGCCATGGACGCGTGACGACTTGCAGTTCGGCACGCGTGGGTTGGAGCCGTTACGCGCGGCGGGGCGGCTCGACGCGCTGCTGTTTCAATTCCCGTGGTCTTTCCGCAATGATGCTGTGAACCGCGACTGGCTTTCGCGGCTGGCGGGCGATTTCGCCGGCTGGCCGGTGGCGGTGGAGGTTCGGCACGATTCATGGCACGCCGAGGAGACGCTGGAGTTTTTCCGCGAGCGGCGCATCACATTCTGCGGAATAGACCAGCCGGCGCTGGAGCATTGCATCGGGATGCTGACGCGCGCGACGACCGACATGGGCTACGTCCGGCTCCACGGCCGCAATGCCGCCAACTGGTTCCGTCGCGAGCAGGAAATTTACGGCGGCCGGTACGATTACCTCTACTCGGACATGGAACTAGGGGAGTTGCTCGTGAAGATCAAGCAGGTGGCCAGCCAGACGAAGAAAACGTTCGTGGTGTTCAACAACCACCGCGACGCGAAAGCATTCGCCAACGCGCTGGAGATGCAGGGGCGTTTGACAGAGGACGCGACAGCGGTGAAAGCGCCCGCGTCGCTGTTGGCACGCTATCCCGCGTTGCGCGGTCGAGTCACAGCGGATGGCGACGAGCAGTTGCCGCTGGTCTGAGCGCCTGTAATTTCAACGCTTCAGGCGGGCCGGCGTTTTCTCCCGACAACGGTATGGGCCGTCAGCGACACCTTGAAACAGCCATTGACGGTTCGCTCGATCTGTTCCTCGATCCAGATGCAACCGTGGGGTGCGGAGATGAGGTCTGCTTCCACTGCCTTCTGGACTGTAGCCCGCAGGTTGTACACTTTGTCCGCCATTTCAAAATCCGTGATGACAGACGTTCCGGAACCGATGATCACATCCGACAGGCCGGCGGTGCGGAAATGGTCCGGCAGATCGCGGCCAATCCTGCTGTTGGTGAAGGAATCGCACCAGCAACGTTCAACGGTTCGCGTCATCTCAACCGCTTCAGATGCAATCGCAAATGTTCCCCAGTCATTATCATACGCCAGAAGCAGGCCGTCGGGTTCAAGGACGCGGACCAGTTCGGCTATGGCCTGTTGCGGCTCGCAAATGTGTTGAAGCACGCGGTCGATCCGGCAGCGAGCAAAGGAATGACCCGCAAAGGGCAGTGCCTTGATGTCTCCGGCCAGAAACTCGACCGGCAATCGCGCGGTACGGTTGCGCAACCGGGCTTTATGGATCATAGCGGTGCTGGCATCCACGCCAACAACCTTTCCCCCGGGCATGATTCGTTCGGCCATCCGGAAAGCGTCGTCACCCAGCCCGCAACCAGCCTCCAGCACCGTTTGCCCGGGGTGGAGTTCCAGCAACGCGTAGCTTCTTGTCTTGTATTCCCTGTAATAAGGCAGCGAGTCCAGCAATGTCAGGCACTCGAAATACGCATCCTGGTTCTGCGCGCCGTCAACATCCTTGAAACCTGTCGAAAGATATTCCTTTTCCATCCGATGAATCCCAAGAACTGAACGAGCATGCCCGTGACCCCGCCATGGTCACAAGGCAAATGATTCGTCTGCCAAATATCCCGGTCCTGCCCGGAGTTCGCTTGACGACGATATAACTCATGGACTTGACGACGCTCCCTTTCCAGTCAAAGTCGGAATCGGAGTAGTTGGTGATGATATTCGTTCCGTCCGAGAAGGTTGACTTGAAGACGTCCTTCGCGATCATGTCGTGGGAATCGAGAAACTCCAACTGCAGGTGGCGCAGTTTCTCAAACTCCACAAACCCTTTCTTGATGCTTGCGACGGAACTTTTCAATTCCTCATCCGTCCCGCAGACAAGATCCTCCTCGCCCATGGAGTTCGAACCCGAGGATTGGAACTTTGAGTAGTAATAGAAATGCGGGCGTCCGCCGAATTCGATCACCTTCAAATGAGTCAGCGGATCCTTGATCGTGTAGTTGATCGAGGAGCGGAAGGGACTGTTCAAGACGATGCCGTTATAAACGAGGTGCCAGAACGGAACGTATCGCTCGATCAGCGGATTCAGTTTTCCGCCCGGTTTGTAGAACGTAATGCATAGGGCGGAATCAAGGTTGCCCACAAAATAGTCGAAGCCGCCCTCGGAACTGGCGCCGCCAAAAGCCTTTTTCGTATCGGCGAAAATTCTGTCCGCCCAATCCGCATATTGCCGTTTTGTCAGCGGATGTTCCTTCGAATAACAGGTGCGTGGATTGACGGTGGATAGGACGTCAATGTAATGGACGCCGCGAAAACCGAGTTCGCGAAGCTTCATGAAATCATCCCGGACGAACCGCTTGTAGATCGGTTCCAGGCAGGTCTCGTACATGTTGCCGCCACCCCAGGTCGTGTATTGCCTGTAGTGTCCGTCTTTCCCGACGAGAAGATAGCGTTCATCCCAACATCCCCCGATAGCCGCGGCCCGGTAGGCGTCGGAGTTGTTTGTATGGCATGTGATCTGGAATCCCTCCTTCTGCGCTTTCTTGATTGTCTCCCTGAGTCTGGCCTCTCCACCCAGCCGTTCGTCAGCCGGGAATATCTGCGGATAACGGCCGTCATGGCCGCCGATGTTCCAGCCGACCAGACAGAATTCCGCCTTGTTGATTCCCTGCCGCTTGAACTCGTCGATGATCTGGTTCATCCGCTCAAACGTCACGACCGCTTTCAACGGCGGTTCGTTCTCCGCAGTCTGCTCTGGAACGGGGGAGGGGACCGGCTTCCACGCCATCCGGACGCGGATCTCCATCGCTTGGGCGGCATAGGCCAATTCAGGATTGCCTTTGATGCGCTCCTTCAGAGGACGGCAGACTCCGCGGTCGAGTTGGTACTTGCGGTAGACCTTCGCCATGTCGGAATAGGTCGCTGTCTTGTCCAGTAGGTGGAACTCAATTCCGAAATCCTCATACACGTTATCGCCGTTGATGTTGTAACGCGGGAAGATGGTATAGACCCCGCCCTGATATTTCGCGTGATGGGCCGCTTCATAACGCATCCCGGTCATGATCGCCGTCATCGCTCCCCGCGGTGTCTTGACGCCCCAGATGGGCATCACCACGTAGTTGTTCTTGTATTCGGCGTTCTTGGCGAGCTTCCTGAAGGTCCCGTACATTCCCGAGCAAAAAACGTAGAACCCGTCCTCACCCGCCTTCGCCGTCGCGTAAGGATGATGGACTTCCAGAGTCAGCAGCCCTTTCGGAACAGAGTCTTTTGGAATCACCAGCTTCTGGACGTTCCCTTCCTCTTTCAAGGGAAGTATCCGTGTCTCCAGTGTTTTGTCCGCCTTCTGGATGACCACTTTGACCTCAAGAGCGTCCGCGGCCAGGACGGAAACAAGAAACATGGAAAAACAAGACAGGGATAAAAATAAACGTTTCATATCAAGATAGACTGCGCCGCCTGCACTGATGTCGGCAGGACGCGAACTGGAACACGTGGTTCTTGCCGGACTCCGTTACTTCAATTGGAGGTCGGTGGGCTTCATGCCTTTGACGAACTTGCCGAAGCCGAAAGGCGGTTGGTACTGGCCAATAGACTCCACGCTGCTGTTGGCAGAGATTTTATCTTCGAGACCAAGGGCCCAGTAGCAAGCGTTGACGAGGAGGCGGCGGAAACCCTCGCTCTGGAGATCCGCGGCGCAGCCCATCGTCGTTGTGACGATCTTCGAAGTCTTGCCCGCCTCGCCGGTGTAGTTACGCAGCCAGACCACCGGTTGCATGGGGTTGTTCTTCTCGAATTTGTCCGTCGGCTTCTGCTTGCCGACGACCGGCGGGTCGGTCGGCTTCATGCCGGTCAACACCTGGCCGCGCATGATGATGGTGCAGTCCGCGGGCGGATTGGCGGTGTAAACGTCCGTCGGCCCGAACACCTGTGTCACGCCGCGCAGAATGGGATGGTCCTTCGCGGACAGTTCAACGACGCCGAGCGTGGCTTCATGAGCGTGCCAGCCGTGATGCGCCACCCACGTCTCGCCGAGCACCTGCCGGCCAAAACCGCCGGGCCAGTCCTTGTTCTTCCAATCGAACTTCGCGTAGGCGCTCTTGCTGTCCTTGCTGTAGGCGAACGCGTGTGTGGAGGTTCGCAACGCGAGAATCGGCTTGCCGGCGTTCAGGTAGTCCACGAAGTGTTTCATCTGCTCGTCGGGCAGTTCGCGGAAGCGGAGGGACATCACGCACATGTCAGCGGTGTCGAGCGCCTCGATGCCGGGGATGTTGTTTTTGACGGTCGGGTCAATCTCTCCGGTCTTCGGGTCGATGGAATAAAGCACAGTGCATTTGAAACCGTGGTGCACGGCGAGGATGCGGCCGAGAAGGGTCATGGCTTCCTCGGAACGGTATTCCTCGTCGCCGGAGAGCAGGACGACGTGCTTGCCCTTGCCGGGGCCGTCCTTGCCTTCGTAAACAACGCCAGCAGCCGTCGCGGTGACAGCGATGGCCAACATAGTCAACAACAGGGTCACGAGTTTCATGTTCTTTCCTTTCGTTTGAACCGACCTGCCGCTCAGCGCTTCTCTCCGCCGAGGCAGAACAGATGCCGCTCCGTCCGCAGGAACATTCGTCCGCCGGAAACCGCCGGCGTGGCGTGGGCCGTCTCGTCCAGCGGGAAGCGGAACAGTTCCTTGAAGTGATCGGGCGAGGCCTCGATCACAACCACCTCGCCGTCGCGCGACACATTGAACACGCGGCCATCCACCCAGATGGGCGAGGCGAAGAAGCCTTCCTTGGTGGCGGCGTCGGCCTTGGTGCGTTGCTGCCAGCGCACTTCGCCGGTGGCGATCTTGATGCACGAGATAAGGCCTTGATCAGTCCAGAGATATGCCACGTCGCCGATCGCCAGGCTGGTCGGCACATACGGCGCCGCGGGCTTCTTGATGCGGTAAGCTTCTTCTGCCTTCACACCCTTGGCTGGATCGCCGGTCCGGACAGCCGTGATGTACATGCCAACACCTCCGCCGCCACAGGTGCCGAAGACCATCCCTGCCGCTTCGGAAATGAATGGCGAACTGACGCTGCGCGCGCTGAGCACCGGGCATTCCCAAAGCACCTTGCCGTTATCGGGATCGATCCCCGATATGCCGTGAGCCCTGCTGTTGAACACTAGGAAGGGCTTGCCGTTCTTCGGGTGGAACATGCAGGGCACCGAATAGGCCGACATCTGGTCGCCGCCTTTGCGTGGCGTCTGCCAGAGCGTCTTGCCGGTCTTGGCGTCCACCGCGATCAGGAAGCTCACGCCGTCCTGCTCATTGCCGAGAATGACGCGGCCATCGTAAAGAACCGGCGACACGGCCGGGCCGTGCTGGCTGATGAACGTGCCGAGATCGCGTTCCCAGACCGTTTTGCCCGCGTGGTCGAACGCCGCCAGCATGAAATGCTCCGGCGTGCCCCAACTCATATAGACCCGCTCCGCATCCACCGCCGGCGTTGCCGAGGCGAAGCTGTTGAGCGCGTTCTTCTGGAATGGCGACAGCGGAAAATTACGCTGCCAGAGCTTGCTGCCGTTGACGGCGTTGAAGCAGAGCGCATGGAACTCGCCTGGCGCGACTGGCTCGGCGCTCGTGATGAACACGCGCTCGCCCCAGACCACCGGCGACGAATGCCCTTTGCCCGGCAGTTCGATCTTCCATTGGAAATCCTTCTCCGTCCACTTCGTCGGAATCGTCTTGCAGTGGCTGATCCCCATGCCGTTTGGCCCGCGAAACCGCGTCCATTCTTGCGCTGAACCAAGCGAGGCGACCGTGAGCAGAACCAGAAATGACAGCAGCAAACCGTGGCGAGTCTTCATAGCATTCAGTTCAAACATTTCGTCAGCGGACCAGACAGTAGTGTAGCGAACGCGGCGAAATTGGAAAGAGTTTAGCGCGCAAAGATAATGTCACGCGGCTCCAGGCGGCGCGGTCTTTGCCGGCTCCTTCCCGTCCAGCGGCGTCACGGGGTCAATGAACAACCAGCACACGGCGCCGACGGCATAGACGACCGCCGCCATCCAGAACGTCAACGCCCAGTTGTTGCCGCTGTATTTCAGCACCTGCGCCACCGCCACCGGGCCGATGGCCGAGCCAATCTGGCCAACCATGTTCATGCTGCCCGAAAGCGAGCCGGCGTAACGACCGCCGACATCCATGCACGCTGCCCAGGAGCCGGGCATGCTCAAGTCGTTGGCGAACGCCGCCAGCCCGACCAGCACCATTGCCATCAGCGCGCTGTTGACCTGCGTCGAAAAACCCAGCATTGCCGCCGCTGCCGTCAGCACGCTGTTGACCTGCGTGGAAAGAACCAGCATCGCTGCCGCGCCCGCAAACCCGACGCAGCCGAGCACGCGGCGCGTCCGCGCCGTGCTGCCCAGCCACAACGCCAGCCGCGCCGACACCATGCCGGTGAACAGCGAGCCGATACCGCCGAAGAACAGCGGCAGTCCCGTCAATATCGCGAGCGATTCCTTGGTCATCGCCATGCCGTAGGTCTCGCTCAAAAACGTCGGCAGCCAACTGATATAGGAATACCACGCAAGGTTGATGCAGAAGTATTGCAGCCACAGCAGCCATACGGAACCGCTGCCCATGAATCGCCGCCAGGGCACGTCGCCGTGGCCGACGGCGTTGTGGGTGGCGCTTTCCAGCAACGCCAGCTCGGTGCTGTTCACCGACGGATGGACCCGCGGGTCGTCGCGGAACCAACGGTAGAAGAAAAAGGCCCAGACGATTCCCAGCATGCCGAACAACATGAAGGCCACACGCCAACTCGCAAAACTCAACACCCACACCACCAGCAACGGCGTGAACGCTCCTCCCCAGCGCGCGCTCAGCCACATGATGCCCTGCGCCCGCACCCGCTCGGACTTCGGCAGCCAGATCGAGAAGACCTTCGTCAGGTTTGGAAAACAGCCCGCCTCGCCCGCACCGAAGAAAAACCGGCAAACCGCCATCGAAATCCAATTCCAAGTCCAGCCGGTGGCCGCGGTGAAGAGCGACCACATCAACACCACTCGCATCAGCGTCGTGCGCGGTCCGAACCGGTCGCCCATCCATCCGCCGGGAATCTCGAACAGCCCGTAGGCCACCGAGAACACCGCGAAGATCCAGCTCATCTGCTCTTTGTCGAAGCCGAGGTCGCGCTGGATATCGCCTGCGGTTTGCCAGATGCACGCGCGGTCCACGTAGGTGACCACCGCCAGCGTGACCGCGAAAAAGATGACCCACTGCCGGGCGTGGGTTGGAGCGGGGTTGGGATGCGGTGCTTTTTGCATGAAGGGTCGGTGTCAGTCCTCTTTTTTCGCCGGCGCCTGGGCGAGGTGCTCCATGCAGTATTCCAAGTCATCCTCAGCGACGCGAAACTCCATCTCCGGGTTGTCCACTTCTGTCTTGCCGCAGATGGCGCAGCGATGCCGCGTCTCCAGCGGGCCGACGTGGCTGGCCGCCTCGAAACGCGCGCGGCGGAGCATGTCCTCACGCTTGGTCGCCGCGGACCGAAAGAACTGTGGGCCGAAGAACAAGAGGTAGTTGGCCAGCGAGACAATCGGCACGAGGTTCGCCGGATAAGGTTCCCGCAGGACTTCCGCGCCGACAAACGCCGCCGCGAGCCAGCCCAACCATTTCACCTTCACGGGCAGGATGAAGAATAGCAGCACCTCGAAGTCCGGCAGCACCGTGGCGAACGCGAGGAAGATCGAGAGGTTCAGAAACGCGTTGGTGACGGAGTGGTGCGTGATGAAGAACGCCACCACCGTTGTCGCAATCATGCCGCAGACATAGAAGACGTTCAGCCGGAAGGCGCCCCATTCCTGTTCGAGACCGTCGTTCATGATCCAGAGGAAGTAGAGTGCGAAAAACAGGAAGATCGGGTCCATCTCCGGCGGGATGAAGAGATAGGTGATGAGCCGCCAGACTTCGCCGTGCATGACGCGGTTTGGATCGAGTGTCAGCGCTCCGATCCAACTCGGGTCGATGCGAAGCATGACAAACGCCAGCACGTTGACCACGACGATGATCCGTATCAGCCCGGGCACGGCGATGTGGCCGAAGCGTCGTTCTAGTTTGTCGAGCCAGTTCATTATTTGCGACCGTCACCCTAACGTCCTGTCCCTGCGAAATCCAAACTCAAAATCGCTGTTGCCCGTCGGTCGTAGCCGCCGAGGTGAGACGGCGGACTGGATGGCTCACGACCGTACCAACTCCTTGCGACGATCATTCCCCGACTCGTGTCGGGGGGGGGGCGCGAGGACGCGCGCGCGGGCACGGCGGGCAGAAAGAGGTTGCTGAGGGGCTTGTCGGCTGCTAAATTTATCGTGTAGTTGGGAGGCTAAGAAAGGCACGAGATGTTGGCGATGACGACGCAAGTGCGCAGCGGGATTCGGCGACGAAGCGGTCAGGTAATGACCGAGTTCATGTTGGTCGCCGGGGTGACGGTGATGTTCTTCTTCATCCTCGCAATCTTCCTGAATTCCTATCTGGAACACGAGTATCGCGTGCTGAGTCTCCTTTCGTCGCAGTATCCGTAGAACTCCGCGCCGGCACTGACGCCGGCCGGAACCAAGACAGAAAACAAATCGCATAAAAGGCGAATAAAGAATAGTGAGAGCGAACATGAGCAAGATTACTAAATGGTTACCCACGAGGAAGTCGGGCCAGACGATGACTGAGTATATCGTCATTGTCGTGGTGGTGGCGCTGGCCGCGCTGGCGATCTTCGGCATCTTCAGCGATACGCTCCGGCAGAAACTGGCTGGCACGGTCTCAACATTCGATTCGGGGTCAAACGCGAGCGATGCGGTGGCAGAAGTGAACACCAAGTCCGCCGACGTGTTGAAGAATCTCCAGAAAGAAGGAGTTTCAACGGGTTCCTAGTTTGCCTCGTTTGGCTTGGTCAAACCTGGTCAAACCCAATCAAGTTCAATCAAACCAAATCACCTCCCCTCAGGGGGGCGGGTGTGTTTGGTATCACGGCAGAGGAGCATGACACGGCATCGGGACCATCGGTGGTTGTTGCGGCAAGGCGCACGCCGGGCCAACGGCGGGCAATCGATGGTCGAGTCGGTTTTTGTGATCATGGTCCTCTGCCTCATTTTTTGGGGGTTCTTGCAGGCGGCGCTGCTCTACAATCACGAGCGCGTGCTGCAGTTCGCGTCGTTCGCTTCGGCGCGGTCGGCCACGGTGGGTTTCAATCAGGAAACGTCCAAGCGTGCCTACCGGGTGGCGGCGATTCCCGCATCGGGCACGATGTTATCGCCGGATCAGAACCGGTCGCAGATGGAGCAACTGGGCATTGAAACCATCGCCATCCCCCTCTACCTGAACCAAGCGACAGGCGGAAACATGGATTACGCCTATTGGGATCGATACAGCATGGTGCCGAACATTTCGGCGAATACTGCCACACGCGTGTTGTCGGAGAATCATGACCAGGAACATCCGCTGGAGATGCCGATGGTGGGCGCTTATTACCGTCTCAACCGCGGGACGAACGCCACAATCAACATGATGCAGAACATCCGGACGGACCTGGGATTGCACTACGAGCGGTACCTGGAATGAAGACCGCCACACCCACGTCCGGCAGTCCGCGCCGCGTCCCCGGTCGCCGGGGGCAGACGCTGATCTTCATGATGATGATCATGATCATCCTGACGTTTGTGGCGTTCTCGGTGTATGACACGCAGCACGTTGTCGTGCAACGGGTGCGTTCGCAGAACAGCAGTGACTCGGCGGCACTGATGGGCGCGCGGTGGCAACTCTCGTCGCTGAACGCCATCGGTGAGATCAACCTGATGAAGGTCACGACGGAGATTGTGACCTCCGGCCCGCCGCCGTTCAGCGGTGGTGTATCCGTGGAACAATACCAGTCGCTCTTCAGCGCGCTGGACAAGCTACAGGCGAGGATTTATTTCGTCGGGCCGATGCTGGGTGTGCTTCACGCGCAGCAGGCGGCCAAACTCAACGGCATGCATGCAGTGGCCTCGTATGCCAACACGTTCTACGATCTGGCGCAATACATCGAGACCCACGCCGGCGATTACCCCGATTACGTCTATAATCCGTGGCTCCAGTTCTTCGACTCGAACGAGCGGCAGCAGTTGCTGATGGACTATGCGGCGTTGTGCAGGGAGATCGGCGATCAGGGCGTGGCGGCGCTACCCGCCAACGCGTGGGGCGATGACGGCGATCTGGATTGGAGCAACGCCACAGCGTATGCGCAGCAGTTTCTCGGCGACCGCGCCTTCTACGGCGCCATCGCCTGCCAGGACTGGTGTTACCTGAAGCCGTTGTTGTGGATTTATTCGGACTGGACTTTCTGGGGACCCGTGACCTCCAGCATGGGCGTGGATCCGTTCAGGTTCTTGAGTCTTCGGGTGCGTCCTCGATCGGACGCCTCGCTCTGGAACGGGCTTACATCGGCCGACCAGAACAATCTCAATAGCATCATCCAAAGCATGCTGACCGATCCCAGTCGCAACCTGACGCCAAACGAGAACTGGCCGGGCGGCGACAACTGGCCGCTGCACGGCTTCCACTGGACGAACAATTTGCCGCGGTTCGACCTGCCGTCAGCACCGGCCTACGTGCCGCTCCGCTGGGCGGTCTATAACAGAGGTTGGTATAATCAGTGGGACACGGCGCTTGTGGGGCAGTTGCTGGCGGGTACTGTGAAGCCGTCGTGCAACTACAGCAGCCGGAACGCCGACTCGGTCTGGGTATCGCAGGCTTCAGCGAACGTGACGATGGCGGTGGCCAATCCCGACCGGACTTCCTGGACGGCTGCCGGCCGGCAAACCGAACTGAGCGAGGCATTGAACAACCTCTCCGCGCTACGGAATGCCAATTCCGTCTCTGGCCGCGGAATTCTGGCATCAGCGGCGGCGAGACCTTTCGGACAGATCGACGAGAACACGCCGCCGACGCAGTATCCGGTGGTGCTGCCGGTGTTTACCGACGTCCGCTTGATTCCGCTGGTGTTTTCCTCCTCTGGCGGCGACTTCGATCCGGCTTGGCTCGAACATAAGTTCACGCACATTCCTCCTTACACTCATCAGGGATTGAGTGGGTTACAGGCGGGTTGTGTTTATTGCCAGCAGTTGCGGGTTTGGGAAAACCCGGGGTTCCGGCAAATCGGCATTGCGTGGTGGAACAGCCAGACGAATGCCAATCCTTGTCCTCCCGGCGGCGGGAACCAAGGGGGCATCGTGGCGCACTGATATTAGGACAACATGAAACGACGACTTCAAAGCGGCCAGGCGATGATGGAGTTGGTTGTGGGAATCATCGCCATGATCGTGATTCTCGTGGGCATTGTGACGTTTGGCGAAGGCGGCTACCACTGGCTCACCTCGATGACTGAGGCCGCCGGCACGGCTTGGGAACAGGCGATTTCCGACAGCTCTGTCACGCTGGCGCAGGTCTCGGCGCCGCAGCAAATCATTCAAACCTGGGTCAACACCTCCGGCCAGACCCAGCGCATGCGGGAGCTGGGGTTGGACAACTTGAACTACACATTTCAGGACGTGGCGGTGACGGGCGATGCATCCACGTTCTATGCCACCGCCCGGCAGACGTTGAACGAATCCATCGCCGGCGGCACCTATATTGATTACCTCAACTACGTCGAGCCTTATCTCCGAAGCCAGCCGGTCTTTTCGAGGGCATTCAACAACCAGGCGGCCACCAGTGGCTGGCTGATCGGCGTGAGCTCCCATCGCTTCGCGCTCGGCCGCATTGACCGTCAGGATGGCAACGGTGTCGTGGAGTTTGGCAGCGCGGTGCAAGACCTCATCTACGGAAGCAGTTCAATCAACCTGCAGAGCCAGGTCTTCCTGCCACCCATCACCAACGTGCAGTGAACCGCCTTCGCCAAAGAATTTGCTTTCCCGCCGCGCTCACAGTCGCCATGCTGGTGGCTGATGCCAGCGCGCGCGTTTTTCTCAGCGGTGAGGCCGCGCCGTTGGCGGAGGTTTCCGAAGCCATCGGGTTGAAACAGGTGTATCGCACCGAATACAAAATCAACGGCAGCGACGCTGTGTTGGAGATTTACGGCGGCGATCTGCCGGCTGGCGTGGCCGCCAACCGGCTGGAGAGCGGCTTGCGCGCGCGGCAACTCAATGCTGCCATTTCGGGTGGCGACGACGGTGCCATGGGCATTCTGACCACTCGAGACGAACTGACGCGCATGGTTGTCTCGCCGGCCGGCCCGGGCAAGGCGATGGTCTTTGCCGTGCGGCAACGGTGGGAAGACGTTGCGCGTTTCAACGCCACGACCGCAGCGGGTCAGGCACCCGATGCCCTATTGCCCAACATCCCTCCTTTTCCCGGCGGTCGGCTGGTCTATCACATGGAAGACCAGAAGACCAAGACGACGATTGTGGTCTATCGCGCTGGCGGCACACCGGAAACCGCCTGCCAGTTCTACGCGCAAAGCCTGCCGTCCAACGGTTGGGAGCCGATGGGTGGCCGTGCTGGCGGGCGCAGCGCGCCGGTGATGTTTCGCCGCGGGACGCTCAATTGCACAGTGAGTGCCCAGACCGATGGGAAAACCGGGGAAGTAACTGTCACGTTATTGATCCGCCGCTCTTCGCTATGAAACAGAAAATCATCCTCCTTGCCGCATTGTTGGCGGGCATTGCCGCCTTCGTCCTCTCGAAGCAGACACAAGAGATGTTCAAGGAAAAGTTCTTGAAACAGTTCGCGCGGGTTCGGGTCGTGGCTGCGGCGCGCAACATCTCTCAAGGCACCGTGCTCACGTTGAACGACATCGGCGAGCTGTCGGTTTTTGCCAAATCAGTGACCGGCCGGGCCGTCCTGCCCGACGAATATACGGAACTGGTCGGCAAGAAGACGCGCGTGTTCATCGAGAAGCAACAGGCGATTCTCTGGAGCGACGTGGACATGCCCTACGGCGGCACCGGCGGCATGTCGGGCATGATCAAGCCCGGCGAGCGCGCCGTGGCCATCCCCGTGGACAGCACCGCCGCCGTCAGCGGACACGTGAAACCGAACGACCACGTGGACATCATCGGCACGTTCACCTTCCCCGGCGTCGCCAAGGGAGGCACGATATCAGCCGGCCAGCCGCTTTCGGACACGATCACGCTCACCATCCTGCAGGACGTGACGGTGATGGCCACCGGGCAGGTGATGAGCCGGCGCCCGTCGGAGATGCAATCGGGCGGGGATCGGTTTGGCAGCCAGTATTCTTCCGTGACAGTGGGCGTGACACCGCGCGAGGCGGAGATGCTGGTGTTTGCGCACCAGAAAGGCCGGCTCACGCTTTCGTTGCGCAACCGCGAGGATGTTTCTGTGGAGCAGCAACTGGAGAACGTGGACTTCCAGAAGCTGGAGAAGAATTTCAATGAGTTGAACAGGGTCCGCCAGCAACGGCTGCACCCGCAGTTGCTTTCGCCGTCATCGCCTGTTCCAGCGGCGCCGAGGACCACGCCGACACCGTCCTTGGGCCGATGAAGCCCGCAACACCATTTCGAGCGTTCTCCTGACATGCCCAAGACCACCGACCAACTCGATCTTGTCGTGGAAGTGACCGAGGACGGCCAGAAGCGCCGGATTCGGCAGCGGCTGCATCCGGCCGATTACTCCATCGGCAGCGATCCGACCTGCGCCATCTGCGTCAGCAACAGCGGCGTTTCCCGCCAGCACGCGCGGTTGCTCTACACGCCGGACAACATCCAGATCGAGGACCTTGGCAGCACCAACGGCACCTATGTGGAGGGTGTTCGCATCAAACGCCGTGTCCGCGTCCACGTTGGCCAGCGCATCATCATCGGCGCGTGTGTCATCTGGTTGGATTACCCGAAAGACGAAACTGTGTCGGGGCAGCCCATCCAGCCTGAACGCGCTGTGGGACCTGATAACGCGACCCAGGTGATTGCGCCGCAGATGGAAGAGCCGACGCCGTCCCCCAGCGATCCCGCGCGCGCGCTGATGCGGAAGTTCAAGGCGCAGATTCACACCGAGCTGTTGAAGCGGCTTGACCTCAAACGGCTGATAGGCACCAACTCGGCTGCGACAAAATCATTGCAGGAGAAGGTTCGCGTCACCGTCACGTCCATCGTGAACGAAATCAAGGACCAGCTTCCGGCTTCGATTACGCCGGCCAATCTCACGCGCGAAATCATCCAGGAAGCCATCGGCCTTGGCCCTCTCGACGACCTGCTGGAGGACGGCGAGATCACGGAAATCATGGTCAACGGCCCCGACAAGATTTTTGTGGAGCGGCGCGGCAAGATCCAACTGACGGAGCGCACGTTCGTTGACGACGCGCAGGTGCTGGCGATCATCGAACGCATCGTCGCGCCGATTGGCAAACGCATTGACGAAAGCTCGCCCTACGTGGACGCGCGATTGGCCGACGGCAGCCGCGTCAATGCCATCATCGCGCCTCTGTCGCTCAAAGGTCCGACCATCACCATCCGTAAATTTGCCAAGACGCCGTTCACGGTGGCGGACCTGATCCGGTTCGGCACGATGACGGACCAGATCGCCGACTTCATGCGCATCTGCGTGCTGCTGCGCAAGAACATCATCATCTCCGGCGGCACCGGCTCCGGCAAGACCACGCTGCTGAACGTGCTTTCCAACTTCCTGCCGAAGGACGAGCGCATCGTCACCATCGAAGACACCGCCGAATTGCGGCTGAACCAGCAGCACATCGTCAGCTTGGAGGCGCGCCCGGCGAACATCGAAGGCCGCGGCGCCGTCACCATCCGCGACCTCGTCCGTAACGCGTTGCGCATGAGGCCGGATCGCATCGTCGTTGGCGAGTGCCGCGGCGGCGAGTCTCTCGACATGTTGCAGGCGATGAACACCGGCCACGATGGTTCGCTGACCACCGTGCATGCCAACTCGCCGCGGGATACCATCAGCCGCATGGAGACCATGGTGTTGATGGCGGGCATGGAACTGCCCAGCCGCGCCATCCGCGAGCAGATCGCCGCGGCGGTGGACATCATCTGCCATACGGATCGGCTCAGCGACGGCACGCGGCGCGTCACCAAGGTTTCCGAAGTCACGGGTATGGAGAAAGACGTGGTCGTGATGCAGGACATGTTCATTTTCAAGCAAACCGGTTTGGATCCGAAGGGCAAGGTGCTCGGTTACTTTACCGCCACCGGCTCGGTGCCGACATTCATTGACGAAGTGCGGACCCGCGGCCTGCAATTGGATCGCAGCGTTTTCACTCAACAGGTTGAGTCGATGCAATGACCTTCTACGACCTCAGCGAGAACTATCTGGTGCCGCTGCTGTACTTCCTGTCGGCCGCCGGTATCGTCGCGTCGCTCGGCCATTGGATGGTCGAGATGTCGAAGACCTATCGCGAGGTGTACGTCGAGGAAACCGGCCGGCATCTGGACGACATGTTCCTGTCGCTCAACCCGCAGCAAGTGGTGATGCTGGCGCAGATCGCTGGCGTGTCGTTCGCGCTGGTCATGTTCGCGCTGGTTGGCAGCTTTGAGGACCCGCTGCATCTTGTGGGGTCGGCAGCATTCTCGCTGGCCTTTGGCGCGGTGGGTTTCATGATTCCGCGCTGGGTGATCCAGCGGATGCGCCAGAAACGATTGGAGTTGTTCAACGAGCAACTGGTGGAGGCGATGCAGACGATGAGCAACTCGCTGCGCGCCGGCTTCAGCGTGTTGCAGGCACTCGACATGGTGGTGAAGGAGAACCGCCGTCCGATCAGCGAGGAATTCGGGCTGTTTCTGCACCAGCATCGGCTGGGCGTGAAGTTCGAGGAAGCGATGGAGAACCTCAGCAAGCGGGTTGGCAGCCAGGACCTCGACCTGATGGTCACCGCCATCGAGATTTCGCGCCAGACCGGCGGCAACCTGACGGAAGTGTTTGATCAACTCGCCGGTGTCATCCGCGAACGCATGCGGGTGGAAGGCAAAATCCGCTCGCTGACGGCCCAAGGCCGGTTGCAGGCGGTGGTGGTCGGCTTCATGCCGTTGTTGCTGGCTGGGGCGATGTTTGTCATCAGCCCGGCGATGATGAAGGGATTCGTTTTCTCCACCGCCGGCGTCATGATCATTGTGTTGGCGCTTGTGTTTGAGATTTGCGGTTACCTGATCATTCGCAAGATCGTGAGTATTGATATTTGAAATAAGAAGGCACGCGGGCGGCTAATCCATTCCGCTGAGCGCTTCCTGGACGAACTTGTAGTTGTAGGCGAAACTCGCGTAGTCGTTGCGCGCCAAGGCATCGAAGGCGTTGCGATAACTAATCAGCAACGCCTGGAGCGGGCGGCTGCGCGTGACGCTGTAGAGTGTCTGGCATTGCTGGACCACGGCTTGGAGCGCGGGCCGGTTGGCACTGACGATGTCGGAGAGTTTTTTGGTGCGCTGGGACGCCTGCGTGGTGCGCATCGCGGCGGTTACCTGGTCGAGCACGCGGCCGTAGTTCTTGAGAGCGATATTGGCTTCGGAGCGAAAGACAAATTTGCCACGGAGAAACCGGGTGATTTGTTCATCGGTCTTGATGTCGTCGATCTGGGATTGCTGGAGATAGAACTGGTAAAGTTCCGGCTTGGACTGTTTCAGATGGTCGAGATCAATCTGAGTCCAATCGTAGTGGCGGCTGCCGAAGCGTGTCCGGAAGGTGAAGCCCTGCATGTCGGTGGGTGATGTGGAAACGGCGCCTTCGAGCAGGGTGCCATCTCGGAGCTTGATCTTGACCACGTTGGCGTTGGCCGCGTTGCCATGACTTTGCTGGACGTAGAACTGGTAGAGTTCAGGGTTGGATTGGCGCAGGTTATTGAGGTCAATCTGGCTCCAGTTGTAATGAGTTTCGCCGAACTTGGTCTTCAGCGTGAAGCCTTGGGTGTCGTTGATGCTGGTGCTGACGATGCCCTCCAGTTCGGTCTTGTCTTTGAACTTGATGCGCACAGGCTTGTCGGCGGCCTGGAGGACGCTTGCAGCGAAGCAGACGATGAGAAAAAGATATTTCATGACGCACTCCGGTTTGTTTGACGGCGCAGTTTAAGTCAGATGCATTCGGAAGCGCAACAACGCAGAGACACAACTTTTTTACGCAGGATAACGAGCCCATGGACCCAGAGCGAATCGTGCCGCACGTAACCCAGATCACGCCGCAGGAGATCATCACACCGCTGATGTGGATGGTGTTCGCGTTCGCCGCGGCGTGGTATGTCGGGATAACGGCGAGCGAGGTGAAATACGTGCGGCTGGCCGATGGCCGGCAGCAGATGCGGCGGCTGCCATTGCTGTTCCGGCTGCTGTTGCCATTCGTGCCCAACGTTGCGCCGCTGTTCCGGCACAAGAAGCTCGATTCCTACCGCGCCAGGCTCGATGGACGGATGATCTCCGCGGGTTATGAGGGGTTGCTGAGCGCTGAGGAGTTCATGTCCATTCAACTCTTGCTGTTCATTGTGGCCGTCCCGCTCAGCTTCGGCATGCAGCCGGCGCTGGAAGGAGTGCCCGGTATCGGTCGCTTCTGGAACGTGGGGATGATCCTGGTGATCGGTTACAGCCTGATTTACCCGCGGAGTTGGTTGAAACAGGTGCGCGGCGCGCGTCACCGCAGCATGCAAAAAGCGTTGCCCTATGTGCTCGACTTGATGACGCTTTCGGTCGAGGCCGGCCTTGATTTCATGACCGCCATTCGCAAGATCATCGAGCGGCGCGCGATGGACCCGCTCGGCGAGGAGTTGCTGCGCGTGTTCCATGAAATCCAGGTTGGCAAGACCCGCCGGCAGGCGTTGCGCGATATGGGGTTGCGGGTGGACCAGCCCGACCTCAGTTCCGTCGTCTCTGCGTTGGTCCAGGCCGATGAGCTCGGCGTCAGCCTCGGCACCATCCTCCGCATCATGGCCGACCAAATGCGGATGAAGCGCTTCCAACGCGCTGAGAAGCTCGCCTACGAAGCGCCGGTGAAAATGCTCGGCCCGCTTCTGCTGCTGATTTTTCCGGCGGTGCTGATGTTCCTGCTTGGCCCGATCATCGCACAGGCGTTCCGAAGCGCATTCTGAGCCCTTGCGCCTCAACGCCGATGATCATCCGCAACACAACCCGGGGCACAACACTGGCCGAACGAGCGCGGCCGGCCCTCACCATTTGGAGCCGCACGCGCGGGCTGATGTTCATGCGGTTTGAGGGGTTCGACGGTATGATGTTAAGACCTGCCAACGCTATTCACATGTGTTTCATGCGGATGCCGATTGACGTGATATTCTTTGACAAGCGACTGGCGATAGTGAAAATGGTTCCGAAGCTTGCTCCCTGGAGGCTGTTCTGCGGTGCGCTGGGCGCGGCAGGTGTGCTCGAGTTGCCCGTGGGCGCCATCGCCCGCAGTCGGTCGCAACCAGGAGACCAGCTTGAATTTGTGATGGCTTCGTGAGAGAAACGCGTAGCGGATGAAACTTCGCATCCTACAAGGCAGACGTCGCGGTCGGGAGTACTCGGTGGGCAGCGACCCCGTAACCATCGGTCGCGCGCCGCAGTGCGATATCGTCATTCCCGACGACCAGCTTGTTTCCTCTGAGCACGCCGACGTCCGCGTGGACGAGCAAGGCCAGTTGGTCGTCCGTGATCTCGAATCGGTCAACGGCACGGAGATCAACGGCGAACCCGTTGAAGAGAGTGTCCTGAAGCCCGGCGACGAGATTGCCATCGGCAGCACCATTTTTGAAGTCATCGAGGAAGCTGGGCGTCCCGCCCGTGAGGCCGAGCCGCCTCCGCCGCCCAAGCGCGCCCCGGCGACCGAGAAGCTTCCTGTGGCCACAGCGCCTGCGACGGAAGAGGTTGAAGAAGAGGACGAGGAGGAAGTAGAGCCCCCTCGGAAAAAGAAGAAGCCGGAAATCGAAGAAACCGAGGAAGTCAGCGAAGAAGCCCCCGCTGAACTCAACTTCGGCGGCAAGCCCAAGCGCGTCGCGAAGAAACCTGCCGCTCCCATCGGACGGCGCCTGATGTCGCTGGGATTGACGGCGGTCATTTTCATCGTGCTTATCGTGGGAGGAATCATTATCTGGCCGCAGGTTCGCCAACTCATCTTCCCAGCCGGGGTGGCGACCATAGGCATCAGTGGCGAGACGCGGCGGCCGGACCTGTTTTACGAGAAGATCGAGGCGAACACACAGAACATCTTCCGGTTTGCGATGCGGCTCAGCGGCGGCAAGGTGACGTTGAATGTGGACGACCTCAAGCAACGCCGCCACGTCCAGCGCGAGAAGAAGGTGGGCGAGGGCCTCATCATGGAACTGGTCCGCCAGATTGAGAGGGGTGACTTCGATAAGCTGGGGAAGGACAAGTACGGTGGCTTTCCCGCCGACCGGCAGGAAATGGCGGTCATTGAGTTGACCCGCGGTACGCAGGTGAAGCGGGTTGAAATCGAGAACACCATTGCGCCCGATGCGTTCGTCAACGCGCAGAAGGTGCTGGAGGAGTTCGCTCAGAACGAAATGGGCATCACCACGATGAATCGGTCCCGCGAGGAACTGATCAAGGAGGCGGACGATGCCTTCTTGCGCGGCAATCAACTCTTCGAGCAGCGCGACGTGGATTATCCGAATCTCTATAACGCCATCAAAGCCTTCCAGCTTGTCCAGGTGGATTTGGAAATCATCGAGCCGAAGCCGGCCAACTATGCGGCGGCGGTTAAGAATGAAGCGAAGGCCAAAGACATGCTCAAGGAGCGAATCAACAACCTGCGCTTCAACGCCGAGCAAGCCATCAAGCTCGGCGAATGGGCCAAGGCGCAGACCTGCCTGTCGGAAATCCTGGCACGCATTCCTGATCGCGAGGATGAGCGTTACAGGGAAGCCGACCGGAAACTGATTGGAGTGCAAGGACATTTGCCGCGCCGATGAATCACCCGATTGCCATCGCATGTTACGGACTGAGAGCCATGATGTTGGTGGCGTTGCTGGCTGTCACAGGCTGTTCTGAACAGCCCGGCAGCTTGCTGGATGTGCGCACATCGCCCTCTGGCGCGCGCATCGAATTGGACGGCGTTTATCAAGGCGACTCCCCCCTCAAGATCAAGGTGGCGCCCGGACAACATTTGGTTATGGCCACGCGCGATGGTTTCCTGGAGACACGCGGCAGTGTTAACGTGCCACCGACCGGGACCACGCGCTTCGACCTGTCCCTGCGTCCGTTGTTCGGGCTGATCCTTGCCGAATCGTTCCCCAATGACGCCGAGGTGCTCGTGGACAATGTGTTCCGCGGCAAGACGCCTGTGCTGATGACGGATCTGCCCGCCGGCCAGCATCGCATCGTTATCAAGAAGGACGGCTACGAGCCCAAGGAAACGGTCCTGAATATCCGGACCGAGAGTGACCGCCAACCGAAGCTGATTTCACTGGAGTTGCGCTCGCTGCTCGTCGCCATCAAGGTCACCTCCACGCCCGACAAGGCCAAGGTGTTCCTCGACGGTTCCTTCAAGGGCGATTCGCCGCAGAGCATCCAAAACATTCTGGCTGGCAAACACAAGGTGCGCGTCGAGATGGACGGTTACGAGCCCTTCGAACAGGAAGTGGAGGTTTCCGGCCACGACGAATACCACGTCAACGCCACCCTCCAGGAAAAATACGCCCGCATCAAGATTGACACCGACCCAACCGGTGGCGAGGTGTTTCTCAACAACGAAGCGCGCGGCAAGGCTCCGGTCAACGTGGGCCCGCTTCACGAAGGCGAATACACCATTCGGATCACCAAACATGGTTTCGACCCCGTCGAAAGAAAAGTCACGCTGAAGAAAGGCGCGGATCTCGACCTGAAAATACCGTTCGCGAAACTGTTTGGCATCCTCCAGGTGACGACGATTCCGGCCGGTGTGCAGGTGTTTGTGGACAACGAGCCGCGCGGCGTCACCCAGGCGCCGCCTAATCAGGCATACTCCAGTCCCCTGATCATCTCCAACGTGCCACAAGGCCAGCGTATCGTGAAGTTCATCAAGCCCGGTTGCGCCGACGTGCAAACGATTGCCAGCATTCAGGATGGCCAGACCACGACGATCAACAACGTCCAACTCAAGCGCCTCTTCATTCCCGACACCGTCATCGTCGTCAAAGACGGGCGCACCCTGCGCGGCCTGATTAACCGCGTCGAGAACGACGGCACGGTTCATTTTGAGACGGCCCCCGGCATCTTCGTGGACATCCCGCCTGACGACATCGTTTCGAAGAAGCCGATCGCTCCCACCGGCAAGTGATGCGGGATTGTCTCTCGCTGCTATCAGTTGCATCCGCTCGCGCAATGGGTGCAAAAAGAAAGCCAAGCGGGGTGTAGCTGCCGGGCCTTGGTTCGCCTAGCATCCATCATCGACGCTGGCGGTCTGGAGTCGTTAGCAGTACCGCTGGACGGCGGCGGAAGGTTTTTGTCGGCACAAATGGACTCCAAAGAAAATCTCACGAAACGCAAGGGCGATGGTCCGGCGCGCACGATCAAAAAACAACTGATCGAACTGTTGGGCCGCGACGAAGAGCAGCTTTGCGCCGGTTGGATGCGACGGTTGAACGAAGACGCAGTGCTGGCAAGCATCAACCTCGCCGAGGCGCCCCAAGAGCCGTTGAAACTGTTGCTGCGCGATGTCGTCCGTATCATCGAAGGCAAATTGCCTGCCCAGCCGCCCGCCTCCCAATCCCTTTGCCGTCTCGGCCCGA
>JBAZIR010000048.1:0-21875 GCA_041651735.1 Verrucomicrobiia bacterium
CGGCCATGCTCAACGCCTGCCAGGGTTTCAACGCACGCGTCGAGATGGACGTGGCGATGGCGTTGGCCGCATCGTGGAAGCCATTGGTGTATTCGAAGAACAACGCCGTCAGCACCACCGCAATGCAAAGCGTGCTCATGGGTTTAGAGAGAGTCCGGCGCCCGTCCTGCCACGCGTGTTCACGTGTGTTTTAACACGATCTGAACGACAATGTTGCCCGCGTCGCGAAACCGGTCAATCGCCTTCTCGAGCAACTCGTAGATGTCCTTGCGCATCAGGATTTCCTTCACGTCGCTGACCTCCCGGAACAGCTTCGTGAACAGTTCCAGCATCAACTCGTCGCCCTCGCCTTCAAGTTTCTGAAGCAACCGGTTCTTCGCGCGGATCTCATCGGGGTTCTTTAGCGTCCGCAGGCTGCGCACCATGAAAACCATCGTCTCGGTGGCGCGGCTCAGCACATCACTTTGCCGCTGGAAATCATTCTGCCACGGCCGCAACCCGTAGGCCATCAGCCGCTCACCGATGCGCTCGATGTTCTTCGGAATCTTGTAGAGCGCATCCGACAAGGCAACAATATCCTCGCGATCAATCGGAGTCACAAAGGACCGGCACAGCGCCTCATTGATCTGCTGTGTGATCTCCTTGTCTTTGCGCCGGTGTGCGATGAAATCCGCCAGGTCGGACGGTTTCTTGTCGTTGTTAAGGTTGATGAGCAGACGCCCCAGCAGTTCGGCGCTGGCTTGCGCCTCTCCGGCGCTCGCCTCCAACAGGTCGTAGAACAGCTCTTCTCTGGGCAAAAATCGCGAAAGGTTGATCATAAGCATTCGTTCCGCATGTGCCTTCTAGCCCACCGCGCGCGAGTGCGTCAACGGCTATTTGACTTTGTGTGAAAATCACGCTAGGAAAGCGGCGATATGGTTGCCAGTCGTTCATTGCGGATCATCATGGTGGCTGTCTGCGGCGGACTGCTGCTATCCGCCTTCTTTGAGTCGGCGACCTGCCTCTGCTCGGACGATGACGACTGCTGCGGGCCGTGCATACTGTGCCTCTGCACACAAGCGCTTGAGATGCCGGATGCCGTCAGTGCTGTCAGCCATCCTGATCCTGCCCCGCTGATGCTGGCGACCAGGCAGGATCGGTACGATTCCCTCACCTTCTGCCCTCCCACGCCCCCGCCGCCAGCCTGAACCTCCATTCACGCTCGTAGTGTGTCCATCTGCCGCGAATTTGTCGCGGTGGAACTCTCGTTGTCCGAAAGTCATTTGAGGTTTGTATGAAAGTATTTTGTCTGTTGTTCCTTGCTGGCCTTGTCGCGCTCGCCGATGCGGCGGCTCAATCCAAACTCGACCTGGCGTCCGCCGTTACCGAAGCCGTTGCCAACAATCCCGAACTGCGCGCGGCCCGGTCACGCATCGAGGCCGCCACGGGCCGCGCTGTCCAGGCGCGCGTCTGGCCCAACCCAAACCTGGAGCTTTCGTCCGAGCAATTTCCGCCCGACCGGGGCGGTTTTAACGGCGCGCAGAACATGGTCGGCGTCGGGCAGACGGTGCCGTTTCCCGGCAAGAAGGCGCTCGACGCCAAAATCGGCGCGCAAAGCGTGACGGTGGCCGAATGGGAATACTTTGGCCGCGAGCTTGAACTGGTTCGCGATGTGAAGAGCGCGTTTTACCGCGCATTGGCTGCCCAGAAGAAACTGGCCGTCACCGGGCAGCTGGCGGAGTTGGCCCGCTCCACGGCCGAGGCGGTCGGCAAGCGCGTCGCGGCCGGGGCAGCGGCGGATCAGGAGCAACTCCGCGCCGAAGTCGAGCACGACCGGGCCGGGGCGGAGATGGCTGCCGCGCGCCGCGATGTGGCCGAGCCTCTCAAGACGCTGGCGGCACTGATGGGCAGGCCTCGCGATGCGCTCGGTTCGCTGGCCGGCGAGCTGGCCGAGCAGGCGCAGCGGCCCGACCTCAACCAAGCCCGCGAGCAAATGCTGGCGCGACATCCGAATGTGCGTGCCGCGCTGGCCGGCCGTGAACGGGCCGACTTGGAATTGCGCCGGGCGAAGCTCGATCCATATCCCGACGTGAGCTTCGGCGTCGCCGGGGGCCGTGACTTTGCCGCACGCGAGGGCATCATGGCGTTTCGCGTCTCGATTCCTCTGCCACTCTTCGACCGCGCGCAGGGCAAGAAGCGCGAGGCGCGGGCCAACGCCGACATCGCCCGTTACGACCTCACCGCAGTCGAGGTGCGGCTTACGCGCGAACTGGCCGTGCTCGACGAACGGCTGAAAGCCGCCGGCGAGCAAGTCGAAACCTACCGCACGCGGATTGTGCCAAAAGCCGAAGCCGCCTCGCGCCTGGTCCGCCTCGGCTACAACGCCGGCAAGTTCGGTTTGCTCGACATCCTGGACACGCAGCGAACCACCTTTGAAGTCCGGCTGACCTACTACGACCGGCTCTCGGAGTTGAACACGGCGCAGGCCGAACTGGAGGCACTGCTGGCCAGGAATCTCGCGGAGCCCCAGACGGGCCAGCCGGCGGCGCTCCCGCCCAAGCCGTGAAAGGAGCAGGATGAATTTCAACACAAACAAGAAAGTGAAAAGACTCAACATGAAGAGAAACCCCCTCTGGAAAAGCGCCGTGCTGGCGATGGTCGCCGCGTTAGCGGTCTTTGCCGCCGGCTGCGACAAGAAGGAAGCCCACTCCGAAGACGATGGGCACGGTCACGCGGGTCATGCGCACGGCAAAGTCGAAGAACACGGTGCGGAAAAAGGCGGGGTCAAAATGTGCCCGGAGCACAACGTCCCGTCGGCCGAGTGCGGCATCTGCAAACCGCAATTAGCAACGACGTTGAAAACCGGCGAGTCGGCCAAGGTTCGGCTGGCCTCGAACGACTCGGCCGGGATCGCGGGCGTTCAGACCGCGACCCCGACGGTGGGGACGATCAGTGACGCCGTGGAGTGCTACGCAGAAATCGCGTTCAACCAAAACAAGCTCGCCCAAATCGTCGCGCCCGTTGGCGGCATCATTCAGGAAGTCACGGCGGACTTGGGCATCAAAGTGGAGGAAAAACAGCCCGTGGCGAAAATCTGGTCCGCCTCGATCGCGGAAGCCGTGGCCAAAGCGGTGCTGTCGCACCAAACGCTGGACCGCGAGCGCAAGCTGCGGGCCGAGCGGGTGACATCGGAGAAAGACTTGCAGCAGGCGGAAGCGGAGCATCGCGGGGCCTGCCAGCAACTCCGCATGCTGGGCTTCACCGAGGAACAAATCGACGTGTTGGGAGCCAAGCCACAAGAACAGGTTCTCATGGAAGTGCGGGCGCCGTTTGCCGGGGAAATCGTCGAGCGCGTGGCCGTGCGCGGCGCGTTGGTGGAGGCGGGCAAGCCGCTCTTCACGCTGGCGGACCGCTCGGTGATGTGGGCCATGCTCAACATTCCGGAGTCGGCTCTGGCCCGCGTGCGCGTCGGCCAGACGGTCGAGCTGCGCGTGGACTCTCTGGCCGGCAGCGTCTTCACGGGCAAGCTGACGTGGATTTCCGCCGAGGTGGACGACCGCAGCCGCATGGCCCGCGCGCGCGCCGAGGTGGCGAATCCCGACGGCCTGCTTCGGGCGAAGATGTTCGCCCAAGCGCGCATCCTGACCCGCAATGCCGATGGGGCGTTGCTGCTGCCACCGTCGGCCATCCAGAAGATCGAAGGCAAAGCCTTTGTTTTCGTGAAGCTGGCCGAAGATTTATTCGACGCCCGTGTGGTTCGTGTTGGGGCAAGTCACGATGGGAAGGTGGAAATCGCCGAAGGGTTGAAGTCCCAGGAAGTGGTGGCGGTGAACCATGTGTTTTCGCTCAAGTCGGCCTTCCTCATTTCCCGCCTCGGCGCGGGTTGCGCGGACGATTAACCGGCCTGTTCAACGCTCACATCACATGAAATCCGGAGACTCTCTACTATGTTGAACTGGCTTATTACAACCTCGCTGAAGAACCGCCTGCTCATCGCCGTCCTGACGGTGCTGCTGATCTTGGTTGGCGGGCGCTCGCTCACTCACCTGCCGATTGACGCATTCCCCGACACCACGCCGGTGCAGGTGCAGATCAATACCACCGTGCCGTCGCTGAACGCAGAGGAAGCCGAGTCGCAAGTCACCATCCCCGTGGAACTGGCCATTGGCGGTCTGCCCGGCCTGAATAACATCCGCTCCGTGTCCAAGTTCGGCCTCTCGCAGGTTGTCGCCACGTTTGACGACGAGACGAGCATCTTTCGCGCGCGGCAGCTCATCACGGAACGTCTCCAGACCGTCGAACTGCCACCGGGCATTCAACGGCCGCAACTCGGCCCCATTTCGACGGGACTGGGCGAGGTATTCCACTATGTCGTCCGATCCACCGATCCGAAACGTACGCTGACGGAACTGCGCGAGATTCAGGACTGGGTGGTCAAGCCGCAGTTGCGCAAGGTGCGCGGTGTGGCCGAGGTCAACACCTGGGGCGGATTCGAGAAGCAATTCCACGTCATCACCGAGCCGCAGCGGTTGGTTAAATACGGCCTCACACTGGAACAACTGGTCGAGGCGCTGGAAACGAACAACCAGAACGTCGGCGGCGGCCAGGTCGTGCGCGGCGGTGAATCGCTGCTGGTGCATGGTCTGGGCCTGACAACGAACGTGGAAGAAATCGCCAACATCGTGATCACGGCGCACGATGGCGTGCCCGTGCGGGTGCGCGACGTGGCGGAGGTGAAGGTGGACCACGAAATCCGCCGTGGCGCGGTCACAGGCGCGGGCAAGGGCGAGATCGTGCTCGGCCTCGGCTTCATGCTCATGGGCGAGAACAGCGCCGAGGTCACGCACGGGCTGAAGAACAAACTGGCTGAAGTCCAGAAGACGCTGCCGAAGGATGTGGTGGTCGAGGTTCTCTACGACCGCACGGAATTGGTGGACGACGTCATTGACACCGTGAAGCACAACCTGATGGCGGGCGCATTGCTGGTCATCGCCATCCTGTTCGCGTTTCTGGGCAACTTGCGCGCCGGACTGATCGTCGCGTCAGCCATCCCGCTTTCCATGCTGTTCGCCGGCGACCTGATGCTGCAGACCGGCATCTCCGCCAGCTTGTTGAGTCTGGGCGCGGTTGATTTCGGCCTCATCGTGGACGGCTCGGTCGTGATGATCGAGAACGCCATGCGCCGGCTGGCCGAACTGCAACACAAGCTCGGCCGGCCGCTCACCGAAGAGGAACGGCGAGAGACTCTGACCAGCGCGCCGCTGGAGGTCGCACGGCCTGTCGCATTCGGCGTCGGCATCATCCTCATCGTCTTTCTGCCAATCCTCGCGCTCGAAGGCGTCGAAGGAAAACTCTTCAAGCCGATGGCCTTGACGATGATCTTCGCGCTGGCTGGTTCGCTGATTCTGGCGCTGACCCTGACGCCCGTCCTGGCCAGCCTGTTTTTGCCGAGGCAGGTCAAGGAGAAGGAACCGTGGCTGGTGCGGGTGACTCATCGCCTTTACGAGCCGGTGCTGGGCCTGGCTTTGCGTTTCCGCATTGTGACCCTGCTGGGCGCGGTCGTGCTGCTGGCGGGTGTCACTTTCCTCGCTTCGCGCATGGGCGGCGAGTTCCTGCCAAAACTGGGCGAAGGCGCCATCGTCGGCACGACGGTCCGTCTGGCAGGCGTGTCCGTCGAAGAAGCCGTAGCCTACAACGACCGCATCGAAAAACTTCTGCTCGCCGAGTTTCCCAACGAGATCACCAACATCTGGACACGCTTGGGCAGCGCCGAGATCGCCACCGACCCAATGGGCATCGAGTTGTCGGATTTTTTCCTCGCGCTCAAGCCGCGTGGCGAATGGAAGAAGGCTCATACGCAAGCGGAACTGGTGGAGAAAATGCGCGAACTGTTCGCCAAGTTCCCTGGTATGACGGTCGCGTTCAGCCAGCCGATCGAGATGCGCTTGAACGAACTGATCGCCGGCATCCGTTCCGACATCGGCATCAAAATCTATGGCGACGACCTGGAAAAACTACGCGAGCTGTCTGACGAGATGCAGAAGGTGTTGGGCGGCATCAAAGGAGTGGGCGAGGTGACCGGCGAACAGCTCACCGGCCAACTCATCTTGCAGGTGCGCATGGACCCGAAGGCCATCGCGCGCTATGGCGTGCCCACGCGCAATGTGATGAACGTCGTGGAGGCCGTGGGCACCAAAAAGGTCGGCGAAATCCGCGAGGGGCAGCGCCGTTTTCCGCTGGTCGTACGGCTGCCGGATCGCCAGCGCACCGACCCGGACGCGCTGGCCAACACGCTCATCCCGACCGCAACCGGTTCGGTCCTGCCGCTCAATCAAGTGGCGCAAGTGGTGGAAACCGAAGGCCCGGCCACCATCAACCGCGAATGGGGCCGGCGCCGCATCACCGTCCAGTGCAACGTGCGCGGGCGTGACGTGGGCAGCTTCGTGGCGGAGGCGCAAAAGAGAATCGCCGATCAAGTCAAACTCCCCGAAGGCTACAGCATCGAATGGGGCGGACAGTTTGAAAACATGCAGCGGGCCAACGCCAAACTCACGTTTGTGGTGCCAATGGCGCTGGGACTGATCTTCGTGCTGCTCTACTTCAGCCTGAAATCGCTGCGCGATGTATTCATCGTGGCCACCGGCATTCCGCTCGGAGCGGTCGGCGGCGTGCTCGCGCTCTGGCTGCGCGACATGCCGTTCACCGTCAGCGCGGCCGTCGGCTTCATCGCGCTCAGCGGCGTCGCCATCCTCAACGGCCTCGTGCTGGTGACATTCATCAAACAAAAGATGGATGCTGGCGTGCCACTGGAAACCGCCGTGCGTGAAGGCTGTCTCGTCCGTCTGCGCCCCGTTCTGATGACCGCACTGGTGGCCGCCGTCGGTTTCATTCCCATGGCTGTCAACGTGGGCGTGGGCGGCGAGGTTCAGCGCCCGCTGGCCACCGTCGTCATCGGCGGTATTTTCAGCAACACCCTGCTGACGATGGTGGTGTTGCCGGTGCTCTACGTGATCGCAGGCCGGATACGCAGACCCAGCGCTTCAGCACTTGCTTGACGTTGGCAGCGCGGCCTGTTTTATTCCCGCAACCTTGTTGCGTAACAAAGGTCCATAAGAAAGGGATTTGACCCATGCCAATCAAACCGAGTCAGAACGAAGAGAAGTATTTTCGTGAGATGGAACTGAAGGCGCGGCTGGAGAAACTGGCCAAGGAACAGGAAACGACCGCCAAGGCCGAGAAGCATCGCCTGAAGGAACTGCATTGGCTGCATTGCCCGAAGTGCGGTCAGCGGCTCATTCAAGAACACTACGGTGAGGTGGAAGTGGACGTTTGCGCTGCGTGCAAAGGGCTGTGGCTTGATGCCAACGAATTGGAGACGATCCTGGAAGGAGCCAAGAGCAGCAATCCGTTCCACTCGTTCCTCAAAATTCTGGGCAAGTGACACACCCAGTCCTTTGCGGTTTTGACGACGCGGCAGTGGTTGCGTGGCACGCGCCAGATGGAACGGCTCTCCTGGATGTTTTGCCCCTGGCCATGGTCATGATAGATTTGAGTCAGCCACGATGAGGACCGAAAAGATCCGTGGGGCGAGATGACGATACAAATGGATTCGGAGAACAACACCTCCCGCTTGCCGCAGGACACCGGCGACGTTTCAACCGACGCCCCTCCGCCGCCCAAACGGCTCACGCGCCGTGACATGATTCGCCGCGGCGTTGCCGGCGTGGCGTGCGCGGCGGGTGGTTGCGCGGTGGCCGCGTATCTCATTGACGCCGTGCGCGAGTTGACCGCCGAGGGCGTTTTCAAAGGCGACGCGCCAAACGACACAGTGTGGGAACTATGGCGCCAACGCGGCTGGACCCGCGAGGGATCCTATTACCTGAAGCTCGGCCGGAACGTGCAGTGCAAGATTTGCCCGAACAACTGCCTGATGGAGCCGGGCGACCGCAGTCATTGCCGCAACAAGATCAACCGCGACGGCACTCTCTATACGCTGGCATTCGCCAACCCCTGTTCGTTTCATGTGGATCCGGTCGAGAAGAAACCGCTGTTCCATTTCTTTCCGGGCAGCCTGTCATTTTCCATTGCCACCGCCGGCTGCGTGTTTCGCTGCCTGAACTGTCAGAACTGGGAGATCTCGCAAAAGAAACCGGAGGAAACAAAAGACCCGCGCGGCCCCGAACTGCGGCTGCGCCCTCCAGTCACAGGGGCGATTACTGCCTCGGACGTCGCCCGTTTAAGCATGTTTCCGGAAGACGTTGTCGCGCTGGCCGCATGGACCAAGAGCGTCTCCATTTCCTACACCTATTCCGAGCCGACGGCGTACTACGAATACACCTACGAGACCTGCAAGCTCGCTCGCGAACGGGGGATCAAGAACGTCCTCGTCACTTGCGGTTCGATGGAGGAGCCGCCGATGCGCGACCTCGGCCGGTATCTCGATGCCGCGCACGTGGACTTGAAGGGCTTCAGCGAAGATATCTACTGGAAGCTCAACGCCGGCCGCCTCCAGCCCGTCCTCAAGACGCTCAAGACACTCAAGGACATGGGGGTCTGGTTTGAGATCATCAACCTCGTTGTCCCCACGTACACCGACAAGCCGGACATGATCCGCCGCATGTGTGACTGGCTCACCGCCAACATCGGTCCCGATCATCCCATCCACTTCTCGCGGTTCCACCCCCAGCACAAACTCCAGACGCTGCCGCCCACGCCAGTGGAAATCCTCCTCCAAGCGCAGTCCATCGCGCGCGCGGCCGGGTTGCGCTACGCATACATCGGCAACGTGCCCGGCCTGCCCGACGCCGAAACCACCTTCTGCCCCAACTGCAAACGTGCCGTCATCGCCCGTGACATCTACACCATCACCGGCTTCCACCTCAACGCCGGCAAATGCCGCTTCTGCCAGACGAAGATCGCCGGCGTCTGGTCGTGAAACCCTTCCACCGCCCTACCGCGTCTTTCCCGCAGTCCATCGAATGGCTTGGGCAACGAGCCGGCAGTAGTTCGGATTTTCGTAGGCAAGATGATCGTGGCCAAGTTGGAGATAAGCGACGCGAGCCTTGCCGTAGGTGTGCGTCCAGCCGACGGTGGGCGAGCTCAGCGGCTCATCGGTGGTCAGCAACGGTTTGACCTCCGAACGAATGTCGTAACCCTTGTAGGTCTCGTCGGTGATCTCAAAGTCCTTCAGCCCGCGCGCGATCGGATGCTTCGCGTCGGCTATATGGACATTCATCTTCACGCCATGTTTCCACTGACAACGCGCTTTCTCGACGCCGTTGACTAGAGTGGGCTTCAGATAGTAGCGCGCGCCGAAGATCTTCGGATACTCATCCCAATCCTGATAGTTGGCGATGGCGTGATGCAACACCACCAATCCCTTGCCACTCTTGAGCAGGGCGACGAAATCCGCCTTCGTTTCGTCGGTGATCTTCTGCCACATGTCGTAGAGCACGACGACATCATACGACTTTGCGGCGTCGGGCCGAAACTTCGCCGCCATGGGATCGGCCGCCGGAGCGTTCTTGTCCTTGGGATTGGGGTGCTCCACCGCCTCGAATGTGATCTCCGGGTTGTCCTCGAACACCTTGAAGAACTGCGGCTTTTCAAAAGCATGTCCGCCGGTCACCAGCAGCACGCGAATCTTGCCCGGTGCAGCTTGTTCGCCCATTGCAAGTTGGGGCGTCATCCACGCCGCCATCAACACCGCCATAAGAACTGGAAGCATCTTTTTCATCGTCTTGTTGTCCTTTCCATTAGATTGACCAAGTTCGCAGGTTCGCCGCCGGCCGGTCAGCGTTTGCACACCAGGACCGGCATGTTTCCAACAGCGACCTTGGTGTCCGCCGGCAATGGCCGCGTCAGCCCGGTCTCGATGTCAACCACCGTCGCGCCGGTGCGCTGGGCGCCGAGCGTGACCCGCACCGGGTTGCCGTCGGTCCAGAGCGCCTCCACAAACCGTGGCGGGGCATCGAAGCGCAGCCAGTGAATCTGTTCGTGCGAGTCCATCGTCCGCCGCATCGGATCGCCAAGCGCGGTTGCAACCGCCTGAAGCGCGCGGAATGCCGGTGTCGGGTCGCAATTGCGGTCCAGCAGCGCGCCTGAGTCGGCGGCAACGGACGGCAGGACGTTGACGATAACGCCAAGGCCGTAGGTGAACAGGAACAGTTGCACCACCTGCGCGGGCGCAGAGGGCGGATTGGCGATATCGAACCAGAATACCATTCTCGGATACTTCACGCGCAGCTGTTCGATCTGCCGCGCCAGTTCACGACCGGTCTTGCCCTGGCCGTCGAGAGTCACGGACACCCAGATCGCGCCCGCCGCGGCGGCGTCAGCGATTTTGTCCGGCGTCACCGGCCCGAACATAAGCTGATGTTCTTTCGCACCGGCGTGCATGGCGGCGTTGAAAATTTCCGCGTTCGGCGCTTCCACCAACGCCGCCAGCCGGCCGACCGTGCGAAGGGCGTCGCTCACGATGCGCGGTTCCGGCGGTAGACTCATCACCGGCCGCTGGCCAAGCCGCCGGGACGCCGCCAGCGCACGCATGTAATCCTCCGTGTTGATCGCGCCGATGATGCGCACGTAACGCACGCCGAGATCGGACGCCTCCAGCAGCGGGCTGTCGAGCCGCGTGGGCGCGCTGCCACCGGCACATGACGAAGCATGGACGGCAACAGCGCGGAGTTGTTGTTCGCCGTTGAACGCTTCAAACTCCATCAGTTGGAAAGAATACTTCGCCGGCTTGCCGCTATCTCCGGACAGGCGCGACGCGACGACGGCAATCGCCAGCGCCTGTTGCGGCGCAAAGTTCACCGTCACCTGTGCGTTTGCTGCCGGCCGGAAACGGGAGCATTGTTTCAACGTCGTCCACGTCTTGCCGTCCTCCGTCGCCTGCACGACGAAATCGGTCGGAAAATTCAACGCCGCGCCGACACTGTCAAACCACGGCCACAGCACAACGCGATCCACCGTAACCGGCTCGGCGAACGTCAGCCGAATCCATTCCTGGCATTCGGGTGTGGCGGCGTAAGCGCTGCTCCAACCGCTGCGCTCCACCTCCGTCACCGGTTGCGAGCCGCTCCGGCGGTTGCCGTCCATGACCAAGTCCGGCGCCCAACGCGGCACGATGGTGCGGGGCGCTGCCAGCATCGTTGCGAGATGACACCGCGCGTTTTCCGCCGACTGCCGCGCCACCAGCAGGCTTGCGCCGGCCGGCTGTTCCGCCGTGCGCGGCCGGAAGCGGTTCACGATGACGTCGTCTTCGTAAACGCGCACGAGCAGCCATCCGAGCTTGGACGGTTCGGTGTGGTGCGACTTGAGGCCCGGATAAAAACCATAGGAACATGCGAACGAGGTGGACGGAGCCGTCAGCAGCAGCGCCTCGCTCCACGCGTTCACAATCGGCTGGTGCGCGTGACCGGTGAACACCGCGCGCACCTTGTGCTGGCGGATCAGTTCCAGCAACTGCCCGCGCGCCGGCTCGTCAATGAGCTGATAATTGCCCGGGCCCGGATCGTCCTGGCGACACCAGAACAGCGGCATGTGGAACCCAAGGATGATCTTCGATCCCTTGGCGGCATCGAGGTCGCCGCGGAGCCGGTCCCACTGCGCGCGCTCGGCAGGCAGGCCGGTGTTGAACAACAAGCAGTTCAGCAGGATCACGCGGCAGCCGGCGCGATCAATGACGTGGTAGTCGCTCTTGAACTGCTGCCGGAAAAGGTCGAGCCATTCCTGCCGGACCCGGTTGACCGCGGCCGCTGGCGAGGTCAATGACAGTTTGTTGCCCACATCATGGTTGCCCGGCACGGCAAAGACCGGCGCGCGCGACGCCGCGAGCTGCTCGCGCGACAACTTCACAGCGGCAGGCCATTGCGGGTCGGTCGGAAAATGGTTGAGGATGTCACCGAGATGGACGATGAAATCCACGCCAGCCGTCTGCACTTCTGCCAGCGTCTGTTTCGCCAGCTTCGTGTAGATGTGCTCTCCCTGGCCGTCGGCTGGAAACCCAAAGTGGGTATCGGAAACGACAGCGAATGTCGCCAGCGGCGGGCGCACAAATGCCGTGTCCAGCGCGCGGCGGACGGACGCAGCGGGTTCCGCGGCGCGGGCGACCCACGGCAAGCCGGCCAGCGACGCGGCGACAACGGAACTCTGTTGGACAAACTCGCGGCGGGAGATGGAAGTGTTCATGGCGAAAATAACGTGGACATCAAATCTGCTTACACTAGATTGCATCTCAGATTTTGCCAGCCATGCCAAACAAATTCCTAAGCCACGACCAACAGCGCGCGCCAAAAGTGGAGCAGCTTTTCACGCAACTGGCGCCGCGCTACGACCTGGCGAACGACCTCCAGAGCTTCGGCCTGCACCGCCTCTGGAAACAACGCGTCGTCCGGCTGGCGTTGCACGGGAGGCCGGCAAACGCCTGTGTGCTTGATCTCTGCTGCGGCACCGGTGACATGACGTTCGAAGCGCGGCGGCAGGGCGCGGCGCTGGCCGTCGGTGTGGATTTCGCGCAAGCCATGTTGGACGTGGCACGGCAACGGCGCAACGCGACAGGCGTGGAGGCGGTCTTTGCGCGTGGCGACGCGCTGCGGCTGCCGTTTGCGGATGGCCGTTTCGACGCCGTCACCGTCGGCTATGGCCTGCGAAATGTCGCCGACATCGAGCAATGCCTGCGCGAAATGCTCCGCGTGCTCCGGCCTGGCGGACGGCTTGTGATCCTCGATTTCGGCAAGCCTGCCAACCGGCTTGTGCGTGCGCTCTACGCCGGCTATTTGCGCGTGGCCCTGCCGTTGATGGGCTGGCTCTTCCATCGCGATCCGCAGACCTATCTCTATATCATCGAATCGTTGCGAACATTTCCGGCACAACGCGGTATCGAGGTCATGATGCGCCGCGCCGGCATGGCCAACGTGCGCGTGTTCGAGCCGCTGCTGGGAACGATGGGGATCAATTATGGCGAACGAGCCTGACAACACGGCGCAGACACCTCCGTCTGCGGCACCTGGCCCGGCGAATCCGAGCGTCCCTGAAGGCGCCGGCGCTTCGACTGCCAAACGCTACGAGCGGCTCAAGCTCTGGCTGCACCTCGGTGAGCTTGCTTTCGTCGTCGCCGCGCTCGCTGTGTTTTACTTCGCCGGCGGCTCGCGCTTGTTGGCGGCGTTTGCACGGCAGCTCGGCCACAACGAATGGGGCACGGTGGCGGTTTACGTTGTCGCGATGCTGGCGGGCGGCTCACTGCTGACACTCCCGTGGAGTTACTTCGGCGGTTTCCATCTGGAGCACCGTTTCAATCTCTCCAACCAGACGCTCGCCGGCTGGATTTGGGACGAGGTCAAAGGCTTCGCGCTCACGCTCGTCTTCATGGGTGTCGTCGCCGAAGCCGTCTATGCGTTGCTGCGCGCGACAGGCGCGTGGTGGTGGGCGTGGACGGCGGCTTTCATGACCGCATTCTCGCTGTTGCTGAACTTCATCCTGCCGGTGGTCATCATTCCGATCTTCTACAAACTGACGAAACTCGAAGATGAATCGTTGGCGGCAAAACTAAGCGCGATGGCCGGGCAGGTGGGCGCGCGAGTCGTCGGCGTGTTCCGTATTGCGCTCGGTGAAAAGACGAAGAAGGCCAACGCCGCCTTCGCCGGGTTTGGCCGGACGCGGCGGATTCTCCTCGGCGATACGCTGCTGGCGAACTTTTCCGCGCCGGAGATTGAGCTGGTGCTGGCGCACGAACTGGCGCACTTCCACTTCCACGACATCTGGAAGAACATGGTGATCGGCGCGGCCCTGACCGCGGGCGGGTTGTGGGCCAGCGACCTCTGGTTGCGAGCGATGGTGGGCGGCGACCTCGCCAATATCGAACACCTGCCGCTGTTGGCGCTGGGTATGATGATGTTCGGGCTGATCACGTCGCCGCTGACGCGCGCGTGGTCGCGCCGCGCCGAGTATCGGGCGGACTGGTTTGCGCTGGAGATGACGCGCGACGCGGCGGTGTTCGAGTCGGCGATGCGCAAGCTGGCCGGCCAGAACCTGGCCGATATGGAGCCGCATCCGGTGGTGGAGTTTCTGTTTCACGATCACCCGGCGCTCTCGAAGCGGATTGCAAAGGCCAGCGAGTGGCGGCAGACTCTCGGAAAATGAAGAAATCAGAGGTCAGAGTTCGGAGAACAGAAGGCGGACCGGCTACACGCTGGTATTCCGTCCTCTGCCTTCTGCCTTTTGCCTTCTGCCTTTTGCTTTGCGCTCTCGTTCTCGGCTGCGGGAAGGCTGAAACCACCGGCAAGTCAAAATTGCCGGCGGACCTCGCGGGTCGGTTCGACGCCGCGCGCGCTTGGCGCGACATGGAACGCGTTGTTGGTTTTGGTGCGCGGCCGTCGGGATCGGACGCGCTCGCGCACACGAGGGCTTACATCTTGGACCAAATCCGCGCCGCATCATTGCAGGCGGAAGAACAGGTGTTTACTACCAACACGCCGCGCGGACCGATCACGTTCAAGAACATCATCGCCCGCACGCGACCAAACTGCCCCCCGCGGTTCATCATCGGCGGCCACTACGACACAAAGTGGATGCCACAAACGAAGTTCGTTGGCGCAAACGACGGTGGCTCCAGCACGGCGGCGTTGCTGGAGATCGCGCGTGTGCTCGCCGGCCAGCCCGTGGACGCGTGGATCGTCTGGTTCGACGGCGAAGAGGCGGTGCAGGACTACAGCGACAAGGACGGCCTCTATGGCAGCGTTTACATGACGAAGGCGCTCAATGCACAGAACAAGCTCCGGGACATCCAGGCGGTGATCGTGCTGGACATGGTCGGCGACAAACGGCTGCAACTGACGATCCCTGATCCCATGCGGCCCCAGAAAAACAGTTCCAACAGGTGGAGCGCGCCGCTGGTGCAACAGGTGTTCGCCGCCGCGGCTTCGCTCGGTCTGCGCGATTACGTCAAGTTGCTCAACCATCCGATGGTGGACGATCACGCGCCGTTCGACTGGAACCGCGTGCCGGCGATTGACCTGATTGATTTCGACTACGGCAACATTCCGCGCGACAACAATTTCTGGCACACCGACCGCGACACGCTCGACAAATGCGCACCCGAAAGCCTGCGTATCGCCAGCCAGATCGCGTTGGAACTGCTGCGGCGGCTGGAGTTTTATAAATGGCCGCCCAAGTGAACCGCCTTCCAACCGCGCGTGAGCCACGATGTCCGTGATGCAATCTCCTTATTCCATCTCATGAACACACACCGACAGACTTCACGACGCCAGTTCTTGAAGACCTCCGGCGGCGCCCTCGTTGGGGGAGTGTTCGCGGTCCCGGACATTTTTGGTGCCGCGGCTGCGCCGGCAACAGATGCCAGCAACGCCACCTCTTCAGGACGGTTGAAACACGATACGGTCCACGCGGCGACGGTAGACAAGAACCGCGCATTCATCGCCGAAGCGCCGCGGCGCACGTGTGTGGCTGCGGACGTGGACGTGCTGGTGGTTGGAGGCGGACCTGCCGGCATTGCAGCAGCCCTGGCGGCGGCCCAACAGGGCGCGCGCGTGTTGATCATCGAGCGTCACGGCATGCTCGGCGGCGTGTGGACAGCCGGGCTGCTCAATCCGTTGTTCGATCATGCGCGAAAAGGATTCATCGTTGCGGAACTGGTCCGCCGTTTGCAGGCGGCTGACGCATGGGTGCCGTGGACGATGAGCCATTGCTTCGACATCGAGGCGATGAAGCTCACGCTGGAGGCCTGGTGCGACGAGCGGAAGGTGGACTATTGGTATCACTGCGCCTGCGTCGGCGCCATCGTTGAGAACGGCGCGGCGCGCGGGGTCATTGTGGAGAGCAAGTCGGGGCGCGAGGCCGTGCTGGCGCGAGTGTGTGTGGACGCATCGGGCGACGGCGACCTCGCAGCGTATGCGGGCGCGGGCTATGAGTTCGGGCGTGCCGTGGACGGGCTTGCGCAGCCCATGACGATGATGTTCGAAATCGAAGGATTGCCACCGGGCTACCAGCAACGGACCTCGGAATCCCTTTACGACGCCATGCGGGAGGCCATCCGCCGGCACAACCTGCCCTATCAGCTTCCCATCGAGCGGGTCAACTACGCGCCGTGGATCATCAACCTGCCGCGGCCGGGCGCGGCTGTCGTGCAACACACGCACATCTACCGCAAGAGCGCGCTCAACACGCGGCAGCTCTCGCGGGCAACGGCCGACGCGCGGCGACTGGCGCGCGAAGCCGTGGAAATCCTGCGCGGCATCCCCGGTCTGGAAAACGTGCGCCTCGTCCAAACAGCGCCTGCTCTCGGCATCCGCGAAGCGCGCCGGGTGCGTGGCGACTACGTGTTGACGCTCGAAGACCTCCAGGCGGGCCGGCGTTTCCCCGACGCGGTGACATTCGGCGCGTTCGGCGTGGACATCCACGAGCCAGCGCCGGGCGCGGGCGTGCCGAGCGGCCACCACGCGCGGATGAAACCGTATGAGATTCCGTACCGCTGCCTGCTGCCGGCCGGACTGGAGGGCTTGTTGACGGCTGGCCGGTGCATCTCCGGCACGCACGAAGCGCACGCGTCGTATCGGGTGACGGGCACATGCATGGGCATGGGGCAAGGCGCGGGCGTTGCAGCCGCGTGGGCAGCAGCGGAGAACACCCCACCCCGCCGGCTGGACGGCGCCCAACTGAGGAAACGGTTGGAAGAATTGAAATGCGGTTTCCTTGCCTGACCTGAAACCGTTTGGGCAAGTGTTGAAAACAACAGACACATTGTGATAGCAAGGAAGTCATGAGCGCAAAAGACACAAGCCATCGGAACATCGGCGGTACGCCGGCGGGAACCAGACTGATCGTGAAGGTGCGCTGGCTCAAACCTTACGAGGGCGCGCAGAACCACATTTGCATCGGCGAGGTGCTGGCGGAGACCCCGCAATGCCTGAAAGTGCTCGGCAGGACGTATCACTTTCGCCGACCGCAGGGCAACATCCGCGCCGTACAAACCTCCGCGATCAAAGTGCGCTGGATTCCGTGGAACCGCATCGAGATGGTGACGGAACTGCATCCCGACACCGACTGGCGCAATCTCCAACTCAAGGTGGATGACAACAACCGTGTCAGCGTGACCGGCTCTGTGGCCCACGGCGAGTTGGTGGCAGACTGACCGCGAACCTGCAAGGCCCGCCATCCGGAGAATTCCGAGGGAGTTCTACACTCGCCGACGGCGCAACGTCAGTACGGTGGCCAGCCACAACACCCCGAAGGTGACGACACCAAGGCATGCCTTGACCGGCCAGCCGATGGCACGGGTGTTCAACGCGTGGAATTGAATGGTCATCGGCCTGGCGAGGTCGGTTTGCAGCACCTGTGTGAACACATGCTTCACGCCATGCGTCGGCAGGTTCACACGCAGCGGCAGCACCCGCGCCACAGCCAGCTCCTGCGCCTGTTGAAGCTTGTCGTATTGCTTCGCCGCCGCGTCAGCGTCCGTACGCGCTGCTTGCTGAGGAGCCGCCTGACCTTTCTCAAACTGGCTGCCGGGTTGCCACGTGTTGTCAACGCCGCCGCCCAGGCTGACTGTCAGCCCGTTGTAGGCAATATTCTCGCCACCGATCTTGCGCACCTGTTGCTCAACGTCTTTGAACTCGACGGCGTTCTGCTGGAACATCGTGCCCTGGCCGCCACTGGCGCGGGCGCGGTTATAGGCGTCCACGGCAACTTTGGCTTTGCCTTGGGAGAGGTTGCTGCGGGCGCTGTTCAGGAATGACGATACTTCAGCCTGCTGCGCCTGTACCTGTTCGTTCTCGGCGCGCTGATATTCGCTGAGGCTGAAGATCTGCACGAGTGGCGCATCGACCTCCTCGTGTTTCATCGTGCCTTCAAAGCCGCTGTAGCTGTAGTCGGGCGGCAGATACAGCGACCACCGCGCATTCTTCAGCGGCACGTCCACCGCGGGCGAGACCAGTTCAAACCGGCCGCGCGTAGCGGGGAATTTCTCCGGGCTGACATAGGTCAACTCCACTCTCACCGTCTCGCGGTCACCACTGGCGCGCTCCAACGGCAACTGCAGCGTGCCTTCGCGATCGCTCTTGCCAGGCCGCACCGCCTGTCCGGCGACGAACGCCGACCAGACGCGCGCGCCCGGCGGCAACGTCACCCGCAGGAATTGCCGGCCATTGTTGCGCACCTCCAGCCACATCGTCGTCATCGTCTGGCCATCCTCGGCCACTTCGGTCACGAGCCGCGCGCTGTCCACGAGCGCCTGGAGCACCTCGGCTTCCGCGAAACGTTTTGCCGCCAGTTTCAGCTTCCACCCCGGCCGCAGGTAGCGATATGCCAGCACCGTCGCCGCCGGCGCGCGGCCCGACCATTCCGGCAATTCGCCCGCGTCCACGCGCAGTAGATCGCCTCCGACCGGCTGGCCGTCCACCTGCAACGGCGGCCGCGCCATCACCGCCAGCGCTCCGCTCTCGCGCTCGACGCCGAGCGCCTCGATGCCGGCCAGCTCCAGAGCGCCTTGTTTGACGTTCCACGGCAGTTCCCACGTTACGGTCAGCGTGTAGGCGCCGCGCGTCTTGTTTTGCAGCTCGATGCGCCAGTCGCCGCCTTGTTGGTCGCGACGGCGGATGTCCGCGCCCTGCAACTCAACGTTCTTAAACGCAACCGGCACACGCAAGCGCAGTTCCTTCACCGGCGCGTTCTGAATGTCGTAGCGCACCAGCGACCGGCCGCTAACCAGCGCCTCGGTCATCGTCACCCAGTTGACAACTTCGGCGCGCACCCACGGCTCGACGGCTTCCGTGGCAACGGCCAGTTTCCACGGCGCGCGCGATGTCGGCTCGCTGACGATGAACTTGTAGGCCAGCGTCGCGCCGGCGGACGAATCATTGCCGGTGGTCGCAGCGGGAATTTCGGTGAGACCCTCGAGCGATTCACTCTTGAGCTGGATGCCCGGCTCCGCCGAGACGCTGAGGGTGCCGGAAAGTTTCTGTGTGCCGAGCGGATGCACGCCGGCAATCTCCACGTTCTTGGGCAACGCCTTCCACATCCTGACCAGCGACGCGTGCAACGAATACGCGCCGAGCGCGCGTTCCTTCAGCGCAAACTCCAGCAGACGCTGGCCGGCGTCGGCGCGCTCGGTCCACTGCGAAATATTGTCGCCGCTGACCGACTCGACGCGGAAGTCCGGCGGCAACGCCAGCCGCAACGCGAATATGCCGGCCTTCTTGATCGTGTAGTCCACCTGCGCCGTCACGCCGAGCTGTTCGACTGTGACGCGAAACTGATTCTGCACCGCCGCCTCGATCTGCGGCTGCACGGCCTCGACGCGTGCCGTCAGTTCGAACCCCGGTCGTTGGAATCGATACGCGGCGACAACCGGCGCCGTTTCTTCGCGTTTCACGACAGCTCGCTTCGCGGCCAAGGGCAGCTTCGCAAACTCGTCACCGAGCGTTAACCGCCGCTGCTCGGCTTTCAAAAACTCCTCCGTGTCCACACGCTGCAACTCGCCGGTCGTCTCGACGGTGACGTTCAGCTCCTCACTGCCCGCCAACGCAATCCAACCGGTTTCGCGCTTCGCCTCCAACGCCCGCGGCGCTTCAACGCGTTCCGACGCCGGCAGTTTGGTAAGAACTTTCTCGGTGATGATCGTCAGCGGCCAGTTGGTGGATGAAATGCCTTTGAGCAACTCGACAGTGAGCAGTTGGGCCGCAGCGCCGGCTTTGGCTGGGAGCGGCGGTTTCCCTTCCGCTGCATTCTCCGGCGCAGCCGGGACGGCAGAAGCGTCGCCGCCTCCAGTCACGTCCCACGTCCGGATCAAATTACCCTCGACCTTCAACAATCGCTGGCCGGCCGGAAGCCGTACGCGCACCTGGCGCAGTTCACCCTGTGCGACCTGGAACGAAAGCGTGGCCCGCGTGTTCAGCACACCGCCGCCGAAGCTGGCCAGCGTCGTGTTCTGGCAGAAGACCGTCGCCGCCACCTCGGCGGCGCGCTTGGTCTGGGGCGTCCAAGACATCTCGACCCGCGTGGCCGCGCCGAGCACCGCCTCGACGCGCGTCTGCTGCTGCTCGGCGGTGGTCTTGAACGACACCGCGGTCGGCGCTTCCACCACCGCGTCGGTTTCATCGAGCGCAGCGGTAAGCTTGCTCGTCAGCACGGGCGGGATGGCGAACGCCAATTGCCGGCTGGTCTCGTCACCAGTGGCCTTCACCACGAACTTCACGCGCACCGTTGCCGCGCCGCGCTTCGGCAGCAGCATGGCAAGCATCTTACCATCGCGCACCAGTCTCGCGTCCTTGAAGCTGGCGGAAAACTCCTGCACCGCCACGTCGTCGGCGAACAGTGTCACGCGCCGGCCGGCCTCGCCCGCCTGCAACTCGAACGCCGCCTCGAACTGTGCAATCTTGCCACGCACCGCGCCAGTATAGGTGGCGGAGGTGATCGCGACGCCGGGCGACGGAGGGATGGCGGGATGAAGTGATGGGGCAACAAGATGCTGCGCGACCTGGGCGCGCTGCTGCGAGTCGGCGGCGTTTGCCGCGGCCAGGAAGAACGCCAGCGCAAGCAGCGTCGTCACAGCAGGCGCAACGGGACCGGGGCCAGATGGCGGTGGCGGTGTGAGCTTTGGCGGTTGAGACGGCAGCAGTTTCTTCGCCAGCCAGACCATGACGATGATCGCCAACGTCGGCACGAGCACGATGAGCGCGACGTGCAACAATCTCAGCGCGACCAGCGCGCTGCCGACGCTGCCGAGGCAGAGCGCGAGGCCAACCGCGAGATGGAGACTGCGCGGGCGGGCGCGGCGCGTTTGCCAGCGGATGATCCAGACACCGAAGAGAAATGCGAGCAGTTCCACCGCGGCGCGGGCTGCGTTGCGCACGTCGGTCTTGATCGCCCACGCCTGCGCCGTCAGCGCCTCGCCGCCAATGTTGAGCACCTTGGTAAACACGAACCGCTCGCCGGTGCGCGGGATGTCCACGCGGATCGGCCGGATGCCTGCCACGGCTGTGCCAGCACCCAATGTGGCGCCATCAGCAGGCGTAGCCGTTTCTGCTGCTGAAGCCGGCGCATACAAACGCGAGACTGCACCGTTCGATATCACCATTGCCGGGGCTGGAATCCCCGGTGACTCAAGATTGGGTGACTTGAGGTTCTTTGGCGTGCCGACAAACATTGGCTTGGGCCTCGTGTATTTCAGTTCCTCCCAACCAGCCGGCGGTTTGCCGGCAGTTGGCTCGGTTGTAGCGACGCCCTGCTCCGTCATCTGTGTTTGGATGTTGTCGAAAGTCACTGCGCGTCGTTTGACGGAGGTCACTGCCGGCATCAACACGCCAGCCAGGAGCACGACCACGAATCCGCAGGAGAAGACGGCGACCGCGCCTTTCCAGCCACGGCGGAAAGCAGCGACGATCAGGATGCACACAAAGAACAGCACCACGGCCACCGCCACCATCGCCGCGCCTTCGTCGAACATCTCCTGGTAAAACTTCACGAACGCATCCCATGCGTCGTGCAGGTCGTAGGTGGTGCCGCGCGCGACAGTCATGTTGCCGCCGAAGTTCGCCAGCGTGTGCGTCGCAGGCACGTAGAGCTCCCACTCGGCGTAGGTGGTCTGCACGTCGGTCTTGGGCGCTTCGAGCTTGACGGCGCTGGGCCACCATGATTTCAAGCCGCCAGCGTCATCGGTGGCCACGGTTGTCTGTTTGGGGGCGGTCTTCTTTCCACCGAGGTTCTGCGCATAAACGATGTCCACTGCGAACGCCTGGTCGCGATTCGCGCCGCGCGGCAACGGCGCCAGCAGCGCGTCGCCGTCGCGCTCGGCCTTCACCGGCTGGTTGGCGACGTAGCAGCTCCAGAACTCCGCGCCATGCGGCAGCGTGAACCGCTGGAACTGCTTGTCGTTGTTCTTC
>JBAZIR010000049.1:0-21558 GCA_041651735.1 Verrucomicrobiia bacterium
ACCGGCCGTCGCGAAGCTGGATGGGACCATGCGGGCTGTTCACGATGGTTGGCAGCCGCGTGGACCAGCTTTTGCCGCCGTCGGTCGAACGGATGAGCCACTGGCCAAGCTCGGCTTTGCGCTCCGCGTCGCTCAGCCGCGCGTGGCATGCTTTCCAGTGCGCGAGCTGTTCCGGCGCCATTTTCGCCGTCGTCCAGCCCTTGGATGACAGCTCGTTGAACGCGGCCTGCTTCTCAAGATACGGCTCATAAGCGAGCGAGGTGAACGTGGTGACCAGCAGCGTGCCCTTGGCGGTTTCGAGAACGCCGGAGTCACGGTCGTCGGTGGCGCTGTCGAGCAGCACGCGCGGATAAGTCCATGACGCGCCGTCGTCGCGCGACGTCATGGCGAGAACCTGCCCGAAGGGACAAACGTGCGACTCGCGCCCGCCGGACCATGTCACCCATAGTTCGCCATTCGCCCGCCGCGCGATGGTCGGCCAGCCGTGGTAATACTCCGGCTGCTGGCTGAAGATTTTGATCTCGCTGACTTTTGCCTCGGGGGCGGCCGTGGCGCGACGTGGCAAGCCGGCGAGCGCGGCGATGGAAAGACTGCCCGTCGTCTGGAGAAAGCGGCGGCGGGACATGGATGCGGCGGAATGAGAGTTCATGGTTTTGATGGGATTGTGGTTTGACTACGGTGTGAACTGGATCGCAAAGACGTCCGCGTCTTTCAGCACGAAGCGCAGGCGCACTGCCTTGCCAGCGAGGGCGCTGACATCGCCGCCGTCCTTCCACGTGACGGTCCGCTCGATGGTGTCGCCGAAAAGTGGCGGGCAATCATCGAGGGAGAAGCCGGGCAACGCTTTGCCCTTCGCGTCCTGAATTTCCACGCGCACACTGCCAGCGGCGGAGGTGGCGAAGTTCAACGCGAGCTTGTTGCCTTTGAAGGTCAAGGGTTTGGTGACGAGTTCGCCGCCGCTCATGGGCGCGTTGACCGAAACGAAGCCATCAAGCCGCAGCGAGTAGCGGCGAAGTGCGCATCTCTTACTGGCCCCGGTCCAGTAGTTCTCGGTGGCATAGAGGGACAGTTCGTGGGGCGCGCCATCCAGCGCGGACTTCGTTTCCACGACCTGCCAGCCCAGGTAATGGCTGCCGTAGAACCATGTGCCGGGCCGCTCGATGCCGGGCCGCAAAAACGCCTCATTCCAGCGCTTGAACTTCACCCTGTCGCGGCTCGCCATGAACAAACCTTCCGTGATGGCCGTGCCGTAGCGTTCGGAGAACTTTGCGCGCAGTTCGCGATGCCCGCGTTCCGGAAGTGCCCGCATGGAGCCGGACCAGCCGCGTTCGATGTAGCGCGTGGGAAAGCCGATCAGCAGATGAGGGGCGCGGTGGTAGGGCATCACCGCGTTGGTGTAGAGTTCCTCAGCGGGCGAATCCGCATAGCTCAGGTTCTGCTGGTTTTCCCAATGGATGAAGTCCTTCGAGGTCGCCGTGCGAATGTCACGATGGCCGCTCGGCTTCCAATTCTTCTCATCGGTCACGCCTGCGGTGAAGTAGCGCCAGTAAGCGCGATACTCTCCGCGCACGGAATCCCAGAAGGCGATGTTCTGCGAATCGAAGGCACCCGCCGTGATGACCGGCGCATCGCTCATCAACGACCAATGCAGACCGTCGGCGGACTTGAACGCGGCGAGTCCGTTCGGTTTGTTGGAGTGCACCAGCGCCTTGTAGCGGGCCTCGGGAGCCGCCTGCGGGTTGTCATCCCTGAAGAACGCCGCATTCTCCATATCCAGAGTCATGTTGCCGGCCGGGCCGCCGATCATCACGATGTTGTTGGCCTTGGAACCCCTGAACTCATGCAGCCCCAGCTCCGGCTTGGTCCAGTGGATGCCATCCTTGCTCTCGGCATAGCAGTAGAACATCGGATGCTCGTTGCTCTTGAGCTTGCCCGCCTCCACCGTAAGGTGCCAGCCGCGGTAATACATGCAGTAGCGATCGCCGTCCTTGAAGATGCTGTGATACCCGGTGGCACTGCCTTCCCACGGCGCGTCATGCACGATGGCGATCTCCTGCGGCACGGGATGGTGCAGCCGAAGTGCCGCCTTCCCGCCGAGCTTCCCCACAAGTGTGTCATCCACGAATAGTTCGCGGCGCGAGCCGATGTCGAGAGGTGCATCGGCTGCGCATGCCTGGTTGGTGGCGAATGCAACCAAACCGGCAGCAAACACCAGCAATGATTGGAGGATGTTCTTGCTGGTCATGGTGTTCAGTGTTTTGGAAGGGTGAAAGACGAGGTGAGGATCAGGGGACGAACTGGATTGCGAAAACGTCCGCGTCTTTCAGCACGAAGCGCAGGCGCAGTGGTTTGCCGGCGAGCGCGCTGAGGTCGGAGCGGCCCTTCCAGTTCACCACCCGGCTGAGCTCGTTGCCGATCTGCTCCTGGCAATCCGCCAGTGAGTAACCCGGCAATGGCTGGCCGCTCGCGTCCTGCAACTCGATCTTGACGCCGCCCGCGGCGGAAGTCGCGAAGTTCAGCGACAGCTTTCGGCCGGCGAAGACCAGTGGTTTGGTCACCATCTCGCCGCCGTGATAACCACCTCTCAACGACGCGAAGCTGTCGAGCCGCAACGAATAGCGCCGCAGGTGTGCCGTGGGCTGGGCGTAATTCTGGTTCACATAGATCGACATCTCGTTCGGCCCGGTTTGCACCACGTTCAGCGCGGGATAGCCGGTGCGCGACACCCAGTTCTCCGGGCCGATGCCTCCGCAGATGAAGCCTTCCAGGAATGTCCGGTCATAGAAGGCGGCGTGGCCGGCTCCTTCGCAGGGGCGGGTCGTCATGAAGATGGCGTCGGACGTGTCCTTGAAATAGCCGGGGTTCACCTTGATGGCCTTGGCTTGCTCGTCGGTGAGCACGCGGCGGCCGGGCATGAACCGCGCGGCAATGGCCATGTAAATGTGTGGCGCGCGGAAATAAGGGTGGGTCTGGTTGGTGTAAAGATGCTCGATCGGAGCCGGCCCCGACGGATGGCGATACTCCATCAAGACCGGCGGCGACCAGTGCAGGAAATCATCGCTCTCGCTGCGGACGATGCGGCGGATGTTTTTCTCGAACACGCGGAAGTAGCAGAGGTATTTGCGCTCCACCGGCGACCAGAACGGCACATTCTGCGAATCGAACATGTATTTGAAAGGCACCATCGCCTTGGGGATCACCGGTTCGGACGCCATCCGCTGCCAGCGCAAGCCGTCGGGGGATTTCCAGGCAATCAATCCGCCGCCTTCCATCGTGCCGCCGAGTGCCTTGTAACGTTCATCCGGCGCGACTCCGGGCCGCGTATCGAGGAACGGGCAGAAGTTGTGCGTTGAAGGAGACGCATTCGCCAGGACGACGTTATTCTTCTTCGTTCCGTGGGTCTCGAACTGCCCGACCTCCGGTCGCGTCCATCGCCGCCCGTTGGTGGATTCTGCGCAACAGGTGATCTCGCTGGTGCTCCCGTCGCGATCCGAAACCGCTTTTCCGCGGTAGTATGCCCGCAGGCGGTTGCCGTCCTTCAAGATGGTCACATAGCCGCTGAAAGGACCCTCCCAGGGTTGATCGAAACGAAACGCGATGCCCTCATCGCGCGGCGTATGCAGATGCAATTGCGCGCCGCTGAGCTTCTCGATCAGGAAGTGATCCACGAACAGCTCGCGTCGTGAGCCGATATCGAGCGGCTTGTCATCGGCCGCGTTCGCGGGCAGGCCGGCTGCGAGCATGAGGGCGCAAAGCACGCGAAAGACAGCCGGGGAGATCCATGAACCGATGGGGGTGTGACGCCGTGAAACCAACGTGGTGTTGAAATCAAACATGGGCTCAGTATCGGTTTGCCTTCGGGGGGAAAACAACCGTAGTCTTCTGGTCAGTTTACCTGACCAGATGAATACGAACGTTGCGCCCATGCCATTTCTGCCGCAGCGGCTTTCGCTCGTCACGCAGACGGTGCAAAGCCTGCGCGAAGCCATCCGGGCCGGGCATTGGCGGACGCACCTGCCGGGCGAGCGCGAGTTGTGCGCGCATCTCCAGGTCAGTCGGCCTACGCTGCGCGCCGCGCTCGAGGAACTGCAGCGCAGCGGCTGGCTCGATGTTTCAGACCGCCAGCGCCGCCGCATCCGCGCAAGGCCCGCCGCCAGCCGGCGCGCGCACAAGAAAGAGATTGCGATGCTTTCCGCCAGCCCGCTGCTGGCGATGCCGTCGCCGATGATGTTTGTGCTGGACGTGCTGCGGGACAAACTCGCCGAGGCGGGCTACTCGACGAAGCTCCACGTCAATCCCGCGTGTTTTTCCGCGCAGCCCGTGCGCGCTCTCGACAAGCTGGTCTGTCAGAATCCGAGCGCCGTCTGGCTCGTCTTCGGCTCCAAGGAGCCGATGCAACGCTGGTTCATCCGCCAGCAATTGCCATGTGTAGTGGCGGGCTCGTGTGCGCCGGACGTCGCTCTGCCGTCGGTGGATGTGGATTTTCGCGCCACCTGTCGCCACGCGGGTGGAGTGCTTTTGCGAAAGGGGCACCGGCGGCTCGCGCTCGTGCTGCCGCAGGATGCCTACGGCGGCGATTTCGTGAGCGAAGAGGGACTGCGCGAGGCGATCGCCCCGATGCACGGAACCGCACAGTTGCGCGTGCTGCGTCACGACGGAACCACGGCGCACTTGTGCGCCATGTTGGATGAAGCCTTGTCCTCTCCGAACCCACCCACTGCGTTTCTCGTGGCCCGCTCGCCGTGCGTGTTGACGGTGATGATGCACCTGATGCAGGCCGGCAAGCGCATCCCGCAGGACGTGGCGATCATCTCGCGCGACAACGATCCGTTCCTGGAATTCGCCACGCCTGTTGTTGCCCGCTATGCCGTCAACCAGGCACAGTTCGCGCGTCATCTCTCGATGGCCGCCCGGCAACTCGCCGGGACCGGCACGTTGCCCGCGCACGCCATCCGCCTGATGCCGAAGTTCATCCTCGGCGAAACGGTGTAGCAGCCGGGAGTGGCGCGCGTGTCCGAATGCGGAAAACTGGTTGGTCCTTTGCGCGAAACGGCCTCAAGCGACGGCCTGCTGCCGCCCTGCGCGTCTCAAGACGAGCCAGCCGATGAACACCAGCAGCACCAGCGTCCCGACCGTGACGCAACCCGATGTCAGGCAGACTTCCGCGAGGCGCTTGCCGATGATGCCCTTTGACGTGAGCGTGGTCAGCGCAAAGCTTGCCGCCAGCACACCACCACCGATCCATCGCGCTCGCGTCTCCTGCAACACGCAAGCGGACAACACCACGTAGGGCAGCATCAGCGCCACGAAACTTGATTTGCTGCTCTGTGGCGAGAGCATGAGCATGCTGATCAACATCAGCGAACCATCCAGAAGCAGTGCTTGCGGCGTCCGGCCCGACCGCAGCAACAGCACGAGAACAATCAGCGCGAAACCGAGATAGACGGCGAGCAAAACGTTCCGCCGCGACATCACGCCGCTGGTCTGGTGCGCGAACTCATACACCATCCCGCGCAACGACTGGTTCAGCAGGTTGGCCTGTTCCCAATGCCGTGTCTGTTCCTCCACCGGCTTGCTGCGAACCGATCCCACTGCAAGATCGTGGACCCACGTGACGAAGTAACCGTGCGGCGCGCCCTGTGGCGTGAAAAACACGTCCGGCAGGAATGAGAAGCTCGCATAGAACACCACGCAGAGCAGGAAGAGCTTCACGCGGCGTCGCAGCAACAGGTAGGGCAGAAACAACAACGGTGTCGCCTTCAGGGCCGCCGCCAGCGCAAAGCCAGCCGCCGCGCGCAAGTCCTTCCCGGCCTGCATCCCCCACAGCCCCGCCAGCACGCACAGGAACACGATCACGTCGTAGGCCTGATTCTCCAGCACAGCCAGCATGAACTTCAGGCTCAATACCAGCGGCAACACCCGCAGCCAGAAGATTTTTTTCCCCTGCGACAGCTCTGGAAAACTCGCCACCGTCAGCCGCTCGCACAACCGGTAACTAAGCCACGTCGCCCCCACCAGCACCGCATACCAGACCAGATTCCTCAGCCACATCGGCAGCGGCACGAACGGAATCATCACAAACGCAAAAAACGGTGGATACGTGAACCCCTGCGCACCGATTTCCAGCGCCTGCCCGTGCAGCAACGCCTCCGCCCCGAGCGGATAGAGTGTCATCCCGTCTGGCCGGCTGGCAAACCGCGGGTAATACGCCGCCACGATCACCAGCAGCAATAAAACCGTCCTATACCGCCGCAGAAACTCGACCATGTTGTTCTATTACCACACGGCCCTACCGAGCTGACAGGCAAAACACCCGGCATCACCGGTTGGCGCGCTTATCTCGGCAACCCCACGTCCTGCGGTTGGCCGCACAGATGCCAGCGAAGGAGGGCGGTGTGAACGCGCAGGCGCTCTTGCCACTTCTCATTTCTGCCGAGCGTGAAAAGGGTCATCAAGCCGCTGGAGAGCCAGTCCACCAGCAGGCGCGCGGCCAGCCCGGTGGCCAGCAGACGGCACGCGGCGGGGCGGTGGTTCTTGGCGAAGTAAAGGTAGCGGGAACGCCAATACTCGATGCGCGCCTCCGGCCGCACCTGTCGCGCGCTGCGGCCTTGGCCGTGAGCGACGCGAATGTGCGGCAGGTGCATGACTCGCCAGCCGCGCCGGCGGGCGTGGAGGCAGAAGTCGGTTTCTTCGAGGAAGAAGAAGTAACGCTCGTCGAGCCCGCCCAGCGCGTCCCAAGTCTCGCGCCGGATGAGCATGAAGGCGCCGACGATGGTCTCGACCTCGACCGGTTCGGTGGACCGATGTTCCTTGCCGGGGTAGCGGCGCGGGAAGAGGCGGCGCAGGAGCGATTTGTTCAGCAGCTCGGTGGCGAGAGTTGGAAAATTGGCGATGGAGTTTTGCAGGGAGCCGTCGGGGTTGACCAACTGCGCGCCCGCCACGCCACAGTCGGGATGCTCGCGCATCCAGGCGACGGCGGCGCCGAGCGAATCCGGTTTGACCTCGGCATCGGAGTTCAGCAGAAGCAGGAAACTGCCCTGAGCCTTGCTCGCTGCGCGATTGTTGGCGCGGGCGAAGCCGAGGTTGCTCTCGGAACGGATGCCAATGACGGACGGAAACTCGGCCGCCACGGCGGCGAGTGTGCCGTCGGTGGAGCCGTTGTCCACCAGGAGAATCTCCTTGCTCAAATCGTCGCGGGCATCGAGAACCGACTGGATGGCCGCGCAGGTTAGCGAGCAGGTGTTTCGGGTGACGATGATGACGGAGAGGTCGAGCATGGGGAAGAAGCGGCGGCGGCGGGTATCATGGCTTCGCGGGCCTTGGCGTAGCGGGTCAGGCAGGCGAATGCAGTCTGCCACGCGAGATAGAACCCGACCCAGCCATCCAGGAAACCCAGCCGCAGAAAGTAGCAGCGCACGAAGCGCCAGATCGGACGCACCGCAAAGTCGAGTGCACCGGGCTTATAACCGCGCTCCACACAGTGCCGCGCGAAGTAATCGCCGTAGGCGCTGATCTTGGCGAGTTGGCGGTCGAGGCTTTCCATGCTGTAGTGCAGCAACTCGCCGCGCAACCGGCCGACAGGGCCGTCGGCGACGAGTTTGTCGTGCGGGTCCGTGCCCTGCCACTGCGCGTGGCCACGCTGCCAAAGGCGCGTCTGGAGGTCGGGATACCAGTCACCATGGCGAATCCAGTGCCCGAGATAGAACGTGCAGCGCGGAAAACTGTAAGCCGCGCACCGCGCCGCCTCGTCCGCGCGTTCGAGCAGGCTCGCGATGTCGCGCTGGAGTTCAGGGGAAACCACTTCATCGGCGTCCAAGCCAAGCACCCACGGCTGGGTGGCCTTCGCGGCGGCGGAGTTCTTCTGGGCAACGTGGCCTTTCCATGGCTCGCGGAAAACCTTCGCGCCGAACTTGGCGGCGATCTCGTCGGTTCCGTCGGCCACGTCGGCGTTCAGGACGACGATGATTTCACCGGCCCAAGCGGAAACGCTCTCCAGGGCGCGGACGATGCGTTTGGCTTCCGCGCCGGAAATCATGGCCACAGTGATGGGTAGCTTGCTCATCTCCTGACAAAACTGAGAACGCGACGGAGGCTACGTCACCGTTCGTGGCGAAACAATCCAAAACCCGGCGTGAACGCGCCGGCCGGGGTCCGTTTCTAGGTGTTGATGTTGGGAGGCAATTCGAGTAGTTAGCTGTGGGTTTCACATGCCATGAACATCAACCGCGAGGCAACCTCGAGAATCAGGAAAATCGCCGTCATTGTGCCGAAATACGGCCTTGTCGGCGGGGCCGAGCAGTTTGCCTTTCAAGTGACGGAACGGCTGGCGGCGAGAACGCCTTATGAATTTCACGTGTTTGCCAACCAATGGAAAAGCGCCGAGGGATCGCGGGTGATCTTTCACAAGGTGCCCATGATTCGATTTCCTCGGTTCCTGCGTCCCGTGAGCTTTGCGTGGTTTGCCAGCCGTCTGGTGGCCGGACAGCATTTTGACCTGGTTCACGCGCACGACCGCGTGTTTGGGGCGGACTTGGTTTCCCTGCATTGCACGCCTCACGCCGCCTGGGTCCGGGACGTGAGAAGGAAACGACCGAGCCTCTTTGACCGGGCCATGTGTGCCGTCGAAAGGCGGATGCTGGCGGCGGGCGGGGCGTCTCTTTTTTTCCCAACGTCATCCATCGCGATGGAGACGTTTCTCCGGGAGTACTCGCCGCTGCCGGGACAATGGAAGGTGATGCATCCCGGCGTGGACGCGGCGCGGTTCTCAAGCCCCGACCGGGAGAAGTGCCGGGCCGAAATCCGCGAGCGTCATGGAATCGGTTCGTCCGATTTCCTCGTCCTCTTCGTCGGGATGAACTTTGAACTCAAAGGGCTGGACACCATTATGGCCGCCGTGGCGAAGGCGCGGGTGCAGCAGCCGGCGGCGAACATCCGGTTGTTGGTCGTGGGACGCGGGGACGAGGTGAAATACCGCGGCGTCGCGCGGGCGCATGGGATCGGCGATGCGGTGGTGTTCGCGGGAACGCAGGCTGGCGGGATCGAGCGTTACTACCGGGCGGCGGACATGTTCATCATGCTCTCGGGATTCGACACGTTCGGGATGGTGGTGCTGGAAGCGATGGCGGCGGGCCTGCCGGTGGTCGTCAGCTCGAGCGTGGGCGCCAGGGATGTGGTTGAGGATGGCGTCAACGGCTTCGTCCTGCCGGACGGCCGGGACGTGGATGCCGCCGCCGACCGAATCGTCTGCTTGCTCGACGGCGACCGGCAACGAGCCATGAGCGCCGCGGCGTCGCGAAGCGCGGCCGGGCACGATTGGGAACGGCGGGTGGCGGAGTTGTCCGCGGTCTACGAATTGAAACTCCAAACAAAGGCGGTTGTCTGATGACTCCAAAAATCTCGGTGATTCTCACAGCGTGGCAGCGGCCGCAGAACCTCGAAGAGCAGGTGGACCGGGTTTTGCGCCAGACAGTGCCGCCGCACGAGGTGGTGCTCTGGTATAACCAGCCCCCGAAGACGTTGGGGCTCTTCGAGAAGAAACAGTTGCTCGATTTCCGAAACGCGGGCAAGGTTAAAAAAATTGTGTGCGACCATAACTTCGGCATCATCCCCAGGTTCGCCATGGCGTCGGCCATGGAGGGGGACTACGTCTGCATTTTTGACGACGACACGATGCCCGGCGAACGGTGGTTCGAGAACTGCCTGAAGTACGTGGACTCGGAAAAGGCGATGTGCGGCACGATCGGCCTGCGTTTTCTCTCCAAGACGGAACCGAAAACGGAAACGCCTCGCATGGGCTGGCACGGCTGTAACGAGAAGATAGAGCTTGTGGACCTCGTGGGGCACAGTTGGTTCTTCCGGCGGGAGTGGGCGCGTTATTTCTGGGACGCGGAGCCTGTCATCAGGTCGTTCGGCGAGGACATCCACTTCTGCGCGATGCTCCAGCGGCACGGCATCCGCGTCGCGTGTCCGCCTCATCCGAAAAGCGACCAGTCCCTCTGGGGATCGGTCAAGGGCGAACTCGGCGTGGATCGCGTTGCCATCAGCAGCAAGGACCGCTCCCAGGACTACGCGAGGGTCCTCCAGCACGAAGTCGAAAACGGTTTTCGGTTGATACTCTTATGATCCTGGTTGCCTACGGGACGCGGCCCGAAATCATCAAGCTGTTTCCGGTTGTCCGGGAGCTTCAGCGGCAGGGAGTCCGTTTCAAGACGCTCTTCACCGGGCAGCAGACGGACCTGTATGAGGACGTCAAAGACCTCGTGCCGGCTCCCGATCATACATTCGCGCGCCATTTCTCCGGGGAGCAGAAGCACAACACGCTGGCCAACAGTTTCATCAAGATCTGCTCCGCTGCCGAGGAACTTTTCTCGCACCATCGTTTTGATTATGTCGTGGTGCAGGGCGACACCACCACCGCGTGCGCACTGGCGCAGGTGGCATTCTACAACAAGTTCCGCGTGGCGCATGTCGAGGCGGGTCTGCGCACGTTTGATCTGGAGAACCCTTACCCGGAGGAAGCCAACCGCTCGGTCATCGGCCAGATCGCGGCTGTCAACTTTGCGCCCACTCCCACCGCAAAGAAACACCTCGAACAGGCTGGGGCGAAGAACATCCATCTCGTTGGGAACACCATCGTGGACGCGGTGAACCTCATCCGGGAGGAGCATCATATTTCAAACGCCACCTCCTCCCATGAGGTCTTGATCACGCTTCATCGGCGGGAGAACCACGAGATCATGGACGGGCTTTTTGAGGAATTGAACCAGGTGGCTCTCAAGCATCCCGATCTTCGCCTGACGCTGCCCATCCACCCGAACCCCAACGTGCGGAAGCACCGGGAGCGACTCGCCGCCTCCAACATCCGCGTGATCAAACCAGTGGGTTATCTGGACATGTTGCAGATGGTCGCCGCCTCTGCATTCGTCATCACGGACAGCGGCGGATTGCAGGAGGAGTGCTCGTGCTTCAATAAGAAAGTGATCATTGTTCGGGAGACGACGGAGCGACCGGAAATCCTCGACGTGGGTCTCGGCCGTCTGGTCGGCCGGAAGATTCTCGCCAATATCGAATGGGCCAAGACTCCGCCGGCGAAAGCCGTGGTTTCGCCCTTTGGTGATGGGCGCGCCTCGGAGAGGATTGTCCGCGTTCTGGCAGGAGGGGGTCTGATCCCGTCAAAATGATTCTGGAACGAATCCGGTTCTTGCACACGAATTTCGAAAGACAGCGCGTATGATCAAAATAATCACCGGCTCCAGCGTTCCAGTCGGAGCCACCGTTGCTTTGGTCAGCTTGTGCAATCACCTGAACGCCAGGCGACATGAGTGCAGGTTGTTCGGGCCTGACCACTGGCACCTGGACAAATGCAAATCCGGAGGGCTTGCCGATTTTCGTCCTGAAAAGGGGGATGTGGTTCTCGTTCACGACATCGGACTGCATTCCGTTTCAGACTTGAGCGACCTGAAGGCGACGATCAAGGAGCGTCAGGGCAGCCGTTGGCGCCAAATTCTCAGGAAGACAGTGTGCGGCTGCTTCGGCAGCGCAAAGAAGCCGGATGATTTCCAGCTTGTTCTCACTTGCCAGGGAGACGGGCGTTCCTCCGCGCAACAATCAAATATTTCCCTGTTCCACAAGATTCACTGTCTCGGTCACACGCAGCAGATTTCCCGCAAGGCAACGCTTCCTGTTTTCGTATGTCCAAACCTTGTGGATGATTTGAAACCGTCTGAAAGCAAACCCGCCAAGGTGGCAGGAGTGGTCGGCACCATTCGGAGGGAGAACAGACTCGAACTCTCAATCCGAAGGGCATTCGAGGAAGGGATGGAGACCGTGATTCTGTACGGTTACCTGGCCGACCCCATCTATTACTACAACGACATCCGGCCTCTCGCAGAACAATACCCCGGGAAGGTTAAATTCGCGGGATTCGTTGACGACAAGCAGAAGCTTTATGATTCCGTGTCGGATGTTTACTGCTCCGCCATTAAGCCGTGGAGCACGGTGAAACTTGAGTCGAAACTGACCCACACGCATTTTCACGGGCCGGATTCGCCCCAGGAAGAACCCATGACTAACGACCGGATTCTCGCTGTTTGGATCAACGCGTTGGGCTTGCAACAAAAAAAGGACGCGGCAGCACTCCCATGAAAAGTTTCGAGGGTGATTTTTACAAGTTGGCCGGATTGCTCAAGAAAAGGGAGCCTTTCGCCTTCAACAGATTCTCGGATGGCGAATTGTGTATCCTGCGAAATCGAGAGATTATTGTGGACGCACAACAGGTCAAGTGGGGCGAAAAGGCGACGAAAGGATTATACAAGGAAGAGGATTTCAAACGGTTTGATCCCAAGGAACACTCGTTTCACCGGGACAGGCTTGTGGATGCGTTCAAATTCCGAGCAAAGAATTATTTCAAGGGACTGAGTTGCAGATGCTGCGTGGGTGAGGAGGATTTTCGATGGCAATTGGAGTTCCACGGTGAAGATGACGGGAATCTCACTTGGGCCAATCTTTTGGTGAATGGAAACTATCCCCAATTCATCCGCGAGATGTATCCGTTGTTTAACGGCTACAAGACCGTTGTGGTCTGCAACGACAAAGCCAGTCTCTCCATGTTCCCGTTTGTGATCAAAGATTTCAGGGTCGGTTACAATGCGATGGTCAACGATTACGGTTTGATCGAACGCATGCGACAGTGGATTGTCGAGAACAACATCGAAGGCCACCTGTTCCTTTTTTCGGCTTCATCGTTCAGCAAGCTGGCGATTCACCAGCTTTATGAACATTGCGGCAACAACACCTACATTGACATCGGGACGACCTTGAATCCTTTCATGAACATGAGGCTCGACAGAGGGTATTTGAAGTCGTTTTGGCTTGGAGCAAAGAACGCGGATATCAACAAGATCTGTATCTGGTAGAACAGTCTGCAGAGTGACGGACGTTGAGTTCCCGGTGACATCCGACCGTCGTTCCTGGCTGGCTCTCAACGAGACGAACTATGATCATCATCAACATCATGGGTGGTCTGGGCAACCAGATGTTCCAATACGCCGCGGCGAAGAGCCTCTCGATCATCAACCACACGCAACTCAAGACAGACACATCCAATTTCGACAGGTGCACCCCGAACAGGGAACACACCTTGCAGTTGAGTTCTTTCAGAATCACCGCGCCGCAGGCATTGCGGGGCGAAATCGCGGAGTACAGGAAGTCCGGACTCAAACACAGATTGCGTGTTGTCCCGTTGCTGAAGGCATTGGGGCTTTACAGGGAGACCGGCGAAACTCCGCGCCTTTACTCGGAACCGGCCGGCTCCGCCTTCAAGCCGGAGTTTCTTGCTCTCGGACCGAAGACGTATCTCATTGGGTATTTCAACTCCTACAAATACTTTGATGCTGTGAAACCGTTGCTCGTCGAGGAGTTCTCACCCAGGGAAGAAATCAGCGATGCCGCGCGCGGGATTCTGGCGTCCATTACGGATTCAAACTCCGTCAGCGTGCATGTCCGACGGGGAGATTACGTGGCCAATCCCAACATCAGGAAGGATCTCGAAGGAGTGATCACGGAGCGTTATTACCAGAATGCGGTGAACTACATGGCGGAGCGGGTGGGCCAACCGCACTTTTTCATGTTCTCGGATGACATCGCATGGGTGAAAGAAAACTTTCGTCTCCCCCACCGCATGACCTGCGTTGATTTCAACTCTCCGCAGAGAGGTTTTGAAGACCTGTGGCTGATGAGCCGCTGCAAGCACAACATCACCGCCGGTGGCAGCACCTTCAGTTGGTGGGCCGCATATCTCAACGCCCACAAGGAAAAAGTGATTGTTCGAACCGAGAGGATCAGCAGCAACAGCGCCTACAACCATCCTGAGGACTACTTTCCGCCGGAATGGAAAAGCGTCAAATCGTGAGCCTGCGCCTCTGAAAGGGTCGGAATGAGATTTCTGCCGGGCCTTGTCGAAGTCTCTCTACAGCCACCGGTGGAATGAATGGCGGGCATCCACGCAGACGCGCCAATGGAGTTTGGAATAGCCCATCTGAACGCCGTAATTGTTCACATGGGTGGGGCCTTCCACAACGTCGGCGACACCTTCCAGCAACTTCATTCCTTCATAAGTTAAAGCGGTAAACAGCCTTCGCCCGGAATAATCAGGGTGAATGCCGGCAATGCTGTAATGACCCACGCGGAGTTTCAGCCCGTTCTCCAGATGTGAAGGTTTCTTCCAGATAGCGAAGCCCGCAATTCTTCCAGCGATTTCAGCAACGCAAACCCAATCGGCATAGCCGCCGATGGATGACTTGATCCACTCCTCGTAAAAGCGCGTGGCCAGTTCGCTGCCGATACGCGGGTCCGCATGATAGCGACCGAAGTGATGCCGAAATGCCACACGTGCCACGGCCACCAGTTCTTCCATATCATTGCCTGTCGCGAGGCGAATGACGACGTTGTCGGAAATTCCCGGTGGCGGTATTTTTGAAGTTGGGGAATGGCGAAAATCGCAATAGCAGTCAATCAAAGTGTCCATCAACTGGAATCCCTGCGATTCCAGAGCATGGATAGCTGTTGATGCGTCGGCAGAGGGTTTGCACAGGAGAAATTGAACACCACGCGCTGAAGCATACGAGAGTGCCTCTTCAAGGAGTGCTTGAGCCATATGCTCTCCCTGAGCCTCAGGCGGTTCAATAACGAAGTAATTGAGGACCCCCGCCTTTTTGTTCAAAATCTCCGTTTCCCAGGGATTGTCAGCATAAACGAGCAAACCTGCGACCTTTTGGTCTCTGAAAGCAGCAAAGGCCTGCGCGTTTTTCCCTTTTACCAAGTCAGCAATCGAGGCAAACCAGAATTCGCCCAAATCACTGCCCAGTTCGCGCGCCAAATAGCGCATGGGCTTGAAGGCGCTTTGCTCAAGCAGAGGCCGAATAGCGCCCATCTGATCAAGCGGTAGATTCCCGATTTCAAACTCACTCATGCCACAACCTCGTCAAAAGATAGAAACATTGATTCTTACCACCTGAAGGGGTGGTGCTGGTTTGCAGCCTGTTCACTGCCCTGTAGAGTCACGGTCGCAGGGAGGTGAGCAGGCTGCCGGATTTCACCGAGGCAAAATCCCCGCCCGGTGCGTTGCGCTGGCTGCATCGTTGCCATGGTCATATTCATCGGTGATTTCGACGCAGTGTAGGTTACCGGTGCCGCTGGGCAAGCGCAAAGTCCCAAAGTCCCTGAGTCTGCACTCGGTGAGGTTTTGCGCTCAGGCCGCTCTCGCTACAAAGACGACCGTGCGCCGTTGCTGGGGGGCTTTTTCCTGATCGTTGGCCCGCGGGAACGCTTCCGTCGTTGCATGGCCCCTCTCACCGGGCGCTGGCAACTCCAGCCCAGGGAGCGCAGGATTCGCCACACGTGGCCAGGGTGGAATGTCTTGCCGGTTTGCCGCTGGATCAACTCCGTCACTCGCCAAGCAGTCCATAAACCGGTGCCATGGCCCCAGACCTCCGGCCCTTCCTTCAATTCTCCACGCAGTTGCTCCAGTTCCTGAAGCTGGAGCCGTGGCTTGCGCCCGGCACGCCCCGCCTTCCTGAGCGCCTGGGTGCCAGATCTGAAACCAACGGCTGACCGGTAGCAGTTGAACAATCAACGAGTTTCGGATAGAAAAAAACTGCCATGTCATCATGCAAAAATGATTTTGTCGCAAGCGAGCGGTCGAAGATTTCTGTGATAACTCCTTCTCTCAATCATGGTCCTTTTATGAGAGAAACCATAGAATCCGTCCTGAGCCAGACCTACAAGAATGTTGAGCATGTGGTTGTGGACGGCGCCTCCACCGACAATACCGTGGATATCCTGAAGGAATACCCGCACATCAAGTGGGTGTCGGAGAAAGAAGGGGGGGATAATCCAGTCCTGGATGCGATCTGGAAAGCCTTCCACATGTCAACCGGCGACTACATCGCTTTTTTGTGCGTCACTGACGGTCTAATGGACGTAAACTGGTTCAAGCGAGCCGTCAGGGTTCTGGACGGAGATTGTGAAGTGTCTCACGTCTGGGGGGTGGTTCAAGACATGACGGAAGATGGCCAATTGGGGAAAGTGTGGAACCCCGATTTCCTTGAACACCAACCGCCTCAGAAGAAGAACTTTCTTCCATTCTGGCTTGCCACGGGGGAAGGGATGGAAACCAACGCCCTTTTCAGGCGAGATGTCTACGAGAAATGCTACACCAGAAACTCGAAAGACGAGCCATGCCGTTTCGCTCCGGGCTTGGGTTTTAACTACCACCTCAACACCCAGGGTTACTTGCCGTATTTTCTCCCGATCATCACCATGTTTGGCAGGATTCATGGTGAGCAGAGAGGCCAGAAATATGCCAAACTGGTCGGGGCCGGCGCGGATGCCTATGTTCGGAAAGTCGAGACATTCAAACGGGAATTGCTGGCCGGCAAGATCAAGCACTATTTCAGAAACGGTCGTTCCGAGGTCATCGGCGAAGTGACGTCAAGCGACCTGGTTCTTTACAAGAAGCTGATCTGGAGGCAGCGCATAAAGAACAGCTTGAAAAGAAAATTTCAGCGAATCCTCAATCGCATCTGAGTCTGGATCTTCTTCAGGAGCGCTGGCCAAAGAAGGACAAAACGCTGCCGACGATCATCTCAACATCCGCAGTGCTCAACTCATAGTAGAGGGGGAATCGAAGCAGACAGTCCGTGTATCGGTCGGAGTTGGGCAAATCCCGCCCATCGTGTCTCTTTTCGTAGAACGGACTCTTGTGGAGAGATTGATAATGAAATACGGCGAGTATTTCACGGTCTCTCAGGTGTTCGATGAGCTTGCTTCTTTGTTCTGAATCTTCGCATACGACATAGAACATATGGCCGTTGTTGGTCGCATAGTCTGGGACGAAGGGAAGTTTCAGGATGCCTCTGGATTCCAGACCCCCCAATCCTTGCCGATACAGGTTCCACAGTGTTTTGCGTTTGGACTGAATCTCATCAATATGTTCAAGTTGCGCGTACAGGAACGCTGCGATGATTTCCGACGGCAGAAACGACGAACCGATGTCCACCCATCGATACTTGTCCACTTCTCCACGGAAGAACGCGGAACGGTTGGTGCCTTTCTCCCTTACAATTTCGGCGCGGTTCACGAATCTGGCGTCATTCGCGACGAACATCCCTCCCTCTCCGGAAATGACATTCTTTGTCTCGTGGAAGGAAAAGGTCGCCATGCAGCCGAACGAACCGAGCGGTTTCCCCTTGTAGAACGAATCCACCGCCTGAGCGGCGTCCTCGACAACCAAAAGATTGTGCTTGCGGGCCAGATTGAGGATGCCATCCATGTCGCAGGCCACGCCCGCATAATGGACTGGAACGATCACCTTCGTCTTTGGCGTGATCAACGCTTCGATCGCTGAGACATCAATATTGGGCGTCGCCGCTTCGCTGTCGGCAAACATGATCCTGGCTCCCCGCAGAACAAAGGCATTGACGGTGGAGACGAAAGTGAAGCTGGGAGCGATGACCTCGTCGCCCGGTTCTATCTGACAAAGGAGCGCGGCCATCTCCAGAGCGTCGGTGCACGAGGTGGTCAACAGTGCTTTCTTGAACCCATACCGGCTTTCAAAGAACTGGTGGCATTTCTTCGTGAACAAGCCGTCACCCGATATCTTGCCTGAGGCCACGGATTCTCTGATGTAATCCGTTTCCTTGCCTGTGAAGTAAGGTTTGTTGAATGGAATTCTAATCATTGAATCCAAAAGTGTTAGAAACGTTCGGTTTTTGCGGCCCTACGCCGCATTTCTCTTAAGGTTTCCGCCGGTCAACCTTTGCTCTGCTAAAACTATCTTACAACGATTTATACAATGGGCCGTCAACATCCTCAATGACCATTTCCACGGCGGAAATCCGGCCATGTCTGAGCCGCAATCATGATTCCGCGTTGGAGGGCCTTGCGTCTGTGACGCGAGAGGATATCCCCATCTAACGCACGGTGTAGGTGCCGCCGGTGCGCTGGGCCATTTGTTCGAGCAGGCTCGGCTTGCGGTCGGCCCCGTCGGCGGGAGGGACGGCCTCGCCGATGGCGATGGTGTGGAACTTGATCTGGAACTGCTCGTGAATCTTGTTCGCTACGGCCAGCACGTCCTCCGGTCTGCCGTCGGTCGGTTGGCCGTCGCTGAGAAAATAGATCGTGTCCACGTCGCTTCCGGGCAGCACCTTCGTGGCGGCGAATTGCAGCGTCGTCACCATCGCCGTGCCGCCGCCGGCGAGTATCTTCTCCACAAAATGTGACGCCCGCCGGATGCTCGCCGGCTCGTTGAGCAACAGGCCGCGCCCAGACAGGCAGGGTTCCGGTTCGTTGTGAAACGCGATGATGCCGAAGCGCAAATCCTTGGGTTTCTTCCGCAGCGAGCCGAGCAGATTGCTCATCTGCTCCTTGAGCTGCGCGAGCCGCTCGCCCGCCATGCTGCCGCTGACGTCGATGATAAAAAGGCAATGCCGCGTCTTGATCTCCACGCCATAGAACCGCGCGCTGAATTCCTTCTGCTCCTCCTTCGGCGCGGCGGCGGCTTTTTCCTTCTTGTGGGTTTCCCAATCCGAGAGGCTCAGCATTTTCAGATCGGCTTTCGCGTCTTGTTGTTTGAACCACGCAGCCCATTTCTCCGGCGCGTCACCGAAGTCCTGGCCGGTGAGACGAAAAAGCGATCGTTGCGCCGCCTCGCCGATGGCGCTGTCCTTCACCACCGCCATCAATGCCGGCAGGCCGCGCCGGCTCTGGATGCTGCCAAGCGCATCCACGGCGCTGGCGCGGATCGCATGTGGATACTTTTCATCGAGCAGCGCGGCAATCTGGGCCACGGCGTCCTCCGTCTGTTCGGAGAAACGCCCCAGCGCGCGCAACGCCAGCGCATAGCGCGCCGGTTCCTTGATCTCTGCCACTGGCAACTTCTTCAGCGGTGCGATGAGAGCGAGGAACCAGGGTTTGAACTGGACGCAACCAAGCTCGGCGTAGAACCGCAGCATCTCGTCGCCCGGCTGCGGGTGGGCGCGCAGGTGGAACTCGAAGTAATCCAACCCGCCCTTGGCAGGCCACTGTGCCACCAGTTCGGCAATCCGCTGCTTGGCGGCGTCGGGCACCTTCCGATCCTCGATCATTCGCACCACGGCGTCGCCAGCCTTGCTATCACGAAGCTCTTTCAGCGGTTCGAGGCCGGCGATGTCTCCCGCCCGCGCAGCGCGCGTCACAAATCTGAGCACTGCATCGGTGCTCTCAACCCCATGAGTTGGCACGCTCAGAAACAAACCGCCGCCGACAAGGACCGTGCGAACCAGACGACAAAGAAACCGGCTGCGATGGCGAAATGCGTGGATTCGCATGCCGCCCGCATACCAGACCTGCGCATCGAGCGCAATCTCCCAAACAAGGGAGGCAAAACGGGCTGGCTTTTCCAAATCTCGGCGCCAATCATGATGCCAAAAGGAGTCAGCATGATGAGAACACGGCGATGGATGGCTGGAATTGCGGCGGGATTGTTTGCAGTCACGGCAGCCTTTGCGGGCACGATCAGCGGCCGGGTGTTTCTCGATGCGAACGGCAACGGCGCGTTCGACGCCGGCGAAAAAGGAATTGCGGGCTGTGTTCTCAGTGATGAGCGCGCGTTCGTGCGCAGCGACGACACGGGATGCTATCAACTCACGCTGCCTGCGGGGCCTGCTGTGATGTTCGTCGTCAACGCGTCCGGCACATGGCCGGCGGCCCGATGGTGGAGCTACGTGGCGGACGGCAGCGCCGACGCCACGGTGGATTTTCCGCTGCGCGCGCAGGACCAGAACGGGCCGTTATACTTCGTGCATGGCACTGACGTGCATCTCCAGACCAACGCCGTGTCGATGTATCGCCGCTACGTCGAACACGTCAACGCGCTGCCCGTGTCCGTGAAGTTCGTCGTGCATACAGGCGATCTGGTGATTGACTCGAGCATGGCCACCATGGAACGGGCGCGTGAGCTGTTCAGTCTTTACGAAAACGAGAGCAAGGCCCTGAAGCCATCGTTGCGAAACGTCATGGGCAACCACGACAACGCCGGCGCCGTGAATCCCAAACTGAAGGGCGACGAGGAGGGCATCGGCAAAACGCTCTATCGCCAGCGGTTGGGCCCGGCGACGTATGCATTCCGCTACGGGCCGTATCACTTCATCTCGCTCGACGGCACCACCCTGTCAGGGCGCACCCTTGCCTATGGCCTGACCAGGGAATCCGCCGACTGGGCCATCCGCTATCTTGCGGAGGTCAAGCGCGACGAGCCGATCATCCTGATGATCCACGAGCCGATGTTCCCCGAGGTCGCCGGCGTGCGCCAGCGGGACACGCCGAAAACGCGCCCGCACGAAGGACGGCTGTTGGCCGCGCTCAAAGGCAAGCGGCTCCTGCTGACGATCGCCGGTCACACTCACACCCGCCTGGAGAGCACCTGGGGTGGCGCGCCGCACCGGCTCGGTGGCGCGGTGTCCTATGCCTGGCACGGCATCCAGCCCTTCCCGCCCGCACCGGTTGGTTACGCGCTCTACCGGCTCTCAGACAGCCAGGTTGAACATGTGTCTCTGGACTGGGCTGAGGAACGTTCGATTGACGTGACGACGCCCGCATTCACGGGCGTTGTGCGCGGCCGCCAAAAAATCGGCGGTACCGTCGCCGACTTCAACGGGGAGATCAGCGCCGTTGATTGCGCCATCGGCGGGCAGACGGCGTCGGCAAAAGTATCCCGGCAGGGAAACCTCGCGACCACGTTCGAAGCCGTGCTCGATACCTCGAAGCTTGCGGACGGCGCTTATGAATTCGTCGCAACCGCCAGCGGCGGAGGCAAGCAGTGGACCGAGCGCTATCCGGTCATGGTCGTGAATGGCAAACCGGCGGAGTTTACCGCGGCAGGTGGGGCGAAACTTTCCTTCCGCGTCGATGGCAAACTGGCCACGCCGCCCCAAGTGACATGCAACGGCCGTCCTTTGGAGATCGCTGCGTCAACAGCCACTGAGATTCGTTGCGACGTGCCCGCCGATCAACTGCGCCGCGTAAATGAGATTGTCATTCGTGCCAGCCCGTCGCCCGGCTTGAAGAAAGCCGCGACGATTCGAAGCGTGTCGCTGGACTACAACGGCAAGCGTTGCCGCGACATCCGCTACGCCCCGGGCGCGCGCCGGCAGTTGACCGCATCCGTCGTCTCCTACATCGACCTTGTTTTCGACGATCCTGTTGCGCCAGCGAAGTAGGAGACGGAAATCCTTGCTCCACGGCGGGCCATGGGGCTAAACAAGCGCCATGAGAACGTCTTGTATCGCACGGTTCCTCGGGGCCATCGTTTGCTTCGTGATGTTTGCCAGTGTCGGCACGGCGGAAGACAAACGGCCGAACATTCTCTGGCTCATCGCGGAGGATTTCGGGACGCACCTCGGCTGCTACGGCACGAAAGAGGTCTGGACGCCAAACCTCGACAAGCTGGCCGCCGCCGGCGTGCGCTACACACGGGCGTTCACGACCGCACCGGTATGCTCGCCGAGCCGATCGGCGTTCATG
>JBAZIR010000050.1:0-21375 GCA_041651735.1 Verrucomicrobiia bacterium
TCCGCGCCTGCGGTGTCGGCGACGACCGGCCCATCTGGGTCTGCGGCAGCACGCACGCCGGCGAAGAGGAAATTGCGTTCCACGTGTTCCGCGAGCTGCGCGCGACATTCCCGTCGCTATTCCTGGTGCTCGCGCCGCGCCACCCGGAACGGACGAAGGAAGTCCTTGCAGTGGCAGCGCGCTGCGGCGTGCGCGTGACGCTACGAACCCAACCGCCGCAGCCGGGTGCGGACTGCCTGTTGCTAAACACGACCGGCGAACTGAAGGCTTTCTACGAAGCAGCAACCGTGATTTTTGTCGGTAAGAGCCTGCGCGGCCGCGGCGGGCAGAACATCATCGAAGCGGCAGCCACGGGCGCGCCAGTGTTGTTCGGGCCGGCGATGCAGAACTTCGAGGCCATCGCCGATGATTTTGTGCGCGCCGGCGCAGGCGTGCAGGTGGCGGACGAGAAGGCGCTGCGGCCAGCGCTGGAAGAACTGCTGGCGAAGCCGGAGCGGCGACGCGAGATCGCCGAGCATGCGCGACAGGTCATCGCCCAAGGCAGCGGGGCAACGGAAAGGACACTGGAGGCGCTGGAGAAGCTGGTGAAGAACCACGAACGAGAGTGAGGAGCCGAACGGAACTCCTGCTTCTTCGTTCCCCCTACCCGCTGGCCATGATCCGGCGCGATTCGTCGAGGAAGATGCCGCGCAAGTTCATCGTGAGCTGCTGTGGCGTGGTGGATTTGGCGAGCGCCTCCTGCTCAGTGATGACGCCCGACTTCACCAGCTGGTAGAGCGACTGATTAAACGTTTGCATACCATCGTCGCTGCCGTTCTCAACGGCGGCGTGGAGCTTGTCGAGCTGGTTGGTTTCAAAAAGGTTCCTCACAGTGGCGTTGTTGCGCAGGATTTCCACCGCCGGCACGACGCCGCCGGCGCGCGCGGGCACCAGCCGCTGGCAAAAGATGGCGTTAAGCGTGACGCCGAGTTGCCGGCGGACCGGCTCGCGCTCGTCTGACGGGAAGAAGTCCAGGATGCGACTCACGGCCTGCGCGGCGCTATTGGCATGAAGCGTCGTTAACACGAGATGGCCCGTATCGGCAGCGTGGAGGCCGGCCATGAAGCTGGCGGCGTCCCGCATTTCGCCAATCACGATGACGTCCGGGTCCTGCCGGATGATATGTCGCAACGCCGTGTCGAAACTGGCCGTGTCCAGACCGATCTCGCGCTGCACGATGAGCGACTGGCGGTCCTCGAACAGATACTCGATCGGGTCTTCGAGGGTGATGATGTGCTTGCGCGCGGTCTGGTTGATGGATTCGATGATCGCTGCGAGCGTTGTGGACTTGCCGCTGCCGACTGCGCCTGCCACAAGCGCGATGCCACCGGACGCAGAGGCGATCTTGCGCAGCGCGTCCCCCGGCAGGTGCAATTCGTCGAAGCTGGGGATGACGGCCTTGACGTAGCGCATGGCGATGCAGAGCTTGCCGCGCTGGCGGAAGATGTTGGTGCGAAATCGCCCGATGCCTTCGGCAGTATAGGGAAAATCCGCTTCGTGTCCTTGTGCGAACCGGTCATTCAAGGCCGACGGCAGGAGATATTGGACCCATTCGCTCATCTGCTCTTCCGTGAGCGCGGGCATATTCGCCACACAGAGCCTGCGGGCGATCCGCAGTGTCGGCACAGCGCCGGCTTTTAGATGAATGTCAGAGGCGCCCTGCTGGACGGCAGTTTGCAGGAGGCTCTGGAGGAGGTCCATGCGAGCGGGCCGCGGTCAAACGCGGAAGCCGACAACAGCGTTACGATGCGCAGCGGAGTGGGGGTGGAGCCGGGAAATCTTGCTGAGATCAGCCAAGGCGCGCTTGTTGAGTTCCAGGAAGAGCAGTGTAATGTCGTAGCCGTTGTGTCGGGGGGAAGTCTCGCATTGAACCACGATGCCCGCGCAACGAATCATGCGGTGTTTCGAGCCGTCGCCGGGCGCTTCGACCTCCACTTCCACTTCGGTCCACGGCGCGAGGCGGCGCTCACTGTGGAATGTCATGCCGCGAGGCGAAAGATGGAATCCACTCGGCCGCACCACTGTTGGGCCTGTGGCCAGATTCAGAGTGATATGATTAAAGGTTCCGGACTGATCTGCTTTAGCGGCTTTCATTCCTAGGACCAACTCTCTTTCCGTTGTTACATCGGTGTCACGCGCGCGTGCTAAACTTCCAACTCTGACGCAACCTAACACCAGCTTCCGGGGTTGTCAATAAACCGCCCCTCATCAACTTTTTCAGGTGTCTCATCACTTGGTTTTCGCATCGCAGCCAGCCTCTCCAGTCGCGGTTCACGGCTCGTTCCGCGGTGGCGGCGGTCTATTGAACTTCTCGAAAGCGTCGGCGAACGCGGCGAATGACTTGAATGAATCGTGATAGATGAACAGCAGCGCATCCTCGGATTTCGAGCCGCTGGCCACCATCTGCACGAACGGCAGGAATTTCCGCCGGTCCTGCTGCGTCAGTAAAAACCGCACCAGTCGCTCGCTCGCCGCGTAGAACTTCGAAACGTCCTCCTTCGGATACTTCGTGGCGCTGAGCAACTGCTTGAGCGAGTAATGGACAGGGCGGCGGCTGCCGTAGCGCGTCTCATCGAGGCCACGGAACTTCGCGTAGGCGTGGACGCTCTCGAACTCGGCAAACCCCTCGTTGAGCCAGAGCGGGACCGGGTTCGATACGAAGCGGTAGAAAATGCAATGCGTGATCTCGTGGCCGAGCGCCCCGGTGGCAAAGCGCGACTCCTGGGGGCTGAACAGAAACAGCTCGGTGCGGCGTGCGACACCCATCACCCAGTCGTCGAGGCGGACGACTTTGGCGAACTTCTGCCACTCGTTGCCGTTGTTGAAGATGAAGACGTGGTTCTTGCGCGTGAGCCGGTCCTGCGTGACGCCGAGATCCATCTGGATCTGCCGGTAGTAAGCCTCCGCCAGTTCCCCGACCTTCTGTGCGTCAGCCAGTTCCTGGAAGTGAAACACGAAATGCTCCGTCTCGCCGTGTTTCCACGCCTGCGGCTCGGCGCCGAGCGCCTTTTCGCCAAACTCCATCAGTTTCTTGTGCGAAAGCTTCTCCCACGGCTTCTCCACCAGTGCCGAGGCGGGCGCGGTGGCGCGGGTCGCCGGCGTCTGGCCGGCCGCCCGATACGAAATGAGCGTGGTTGCCAGCGCGACGATGGCAAGCCTCAGCAGAATCATGGGGCGGACTCTACGGCGCGGCATCGGCGGCGGCAAGCTTGCGACTGAAGTATGATTTGCTGCCGCAGCAGCCGGCTGATAATTTACGCGCGCCTTCGAGAAAGGATTGCGTCTTGCGTGGACAACTTTTGCTGCCGGCGGTAGTGAGCATTGCCGTGCTTGTCGGCGCGGTGCCTGCCGCTGACGTGCAACTCTATAGGCGGCCCATCACCGCCAGCGAGCTTCGCGCTTCCACGACGGCTGCCGTCGAGAAGAACGAGTGGGATCGTCACCAGCAATTCGTGGAGCGCGCCGCGTGCGATTTCCTCAAGGGACTGCCTCCGCCCGGCGGCGCGCAGAGCTTCAACCTCGCCGTCGGCGACGAGGTCATCGGACTGGCCGTCGCACAGGCGGCGTTCCTCCGCAGCGTTTCGACCAACACGCTCGATTACCTCTCCACCGACACCGAGCTGCGCCCGTTCCTGCAATGGCTGATGATGCACCGGCCGTCCCTGGAGGATTATCGCGAGTCCGTCAAACGCGCCGACGACGTCGAGAAGGTGTTGCAGCACTGGGCGCGGCTCTGGGGCGCTGATCCCGTGGGACGCGAAAAATACCGCAACCTCGCGCTGGCCTGCGCGTTGGTGTTCGACAAGCCGATCATGCTCCGGCCGCAGCCCGGCATCTTGTCCGAGAACAACCCGCCGACGCCGCTCGACGCGCGGGAGCGTTATCTGGATTTTCGCAACGCCGCCGAGCGCGGCCTGCTCCGCACCCGCCTCGACGAGATGGCGCCGTGGGAATTGATCTGGGTTGTCAACGCCGCCGTGCCTGCCTCCGAACTGGCGTGGGCGCGCGAGCATATGCGGCTGGCGCAATCGCGCTGGGGCGACGCCTACGGAATGGTGCCTTGGAACCGGAACCGCCTGCTCGGCAGCGATTCGGTCTACAAGGAATACACGCTGGCCGAAATCCGCAAAGAAGGCGGCATCTGCGGCGACCGCGCCTACTTCGCCTCCATGACGGCCAAGGCTAATGGCATTCCCGCCATGCCTCTCATCGGCGAAGGCCGGCGCGGCGGTCATGCGTGGATCGGCTTCGAGGCGGCGCCGGGCCGCTGGGACTTCACTGCCGGTCGTTTCCCAGAGGACCGCTACGCCACCGGCTACACCCACGATCCCCAGACGCAAGAGGTCATCAAGGAACAGTCGCTCTACCTGTTGACCGACCCGCAACATCGCTCGCCCGCCTATCGCCACGCGAGTCGGTTGATCTGGCTGGCGGAAATCCTCGCCGCCCAGAAACAACCAGCTCTGGCCGCTGACGCACTCGAACTGGCCGCCAGCACCTGTTCCCGTCACCTACCCGCGTGGACCGCGCTCTTCGACCAACTGAAACAAAATGCCGTGCCGCGCGCGAAGTGCGACCGGCTGCTGCTGGCCATGCGCGGCGCGTTCCGCAACTACCCCGATGTGCTCACGCTCGCCGACCGGTGGGAGACTGCCTCGGCCCCGGCTGGCGCCGAAACGGCCAAAACGCTGCGCCGCCAGTACCGCAAACTCGAATCTCGTACCGACGACCGCACGGACCTGCTGATGGAAAGCATCGCCCAACGCGCAGCCGCGTTGGAGAAACAGGGCAATCTGGACGATGCCGAGCGCGTCTATCGAGACGCCATCACCACGCAGGGCCGCGAACTGGTGGCGTTCCGCGGTATTGCTTCGGGCTATCTGAAGTTTGCCGGCAGGCACAACCGCCATCACGAGGCCCTGCGCCACACCTGCTCAAAGTTCGAGGAGCTTCAGCGTGAGCCACACGGCGACTACTTCGCCATGAATGCCTGGACCGACGTGGCCCGCCTGCTTGCCGACCAACTCGACAAGGACAACCAGTCCGCCAAAGCCAAACGCCTCCGCCGCGCCGCCGACCGCCTCGCCAAGAGCGCCCGCAATCTCATCGAGACCGGACTGGAGTAGAGGCCGGCGGCTCGCAGCGGCGAGGATTGCGCGAATTCTTAGCGTATTTTTAATGTCTTTCAGCAGTCCTTTAATTAGCCGGACGTACCCCCTCCAGCGATAGTCGTGGCGCAAAGGATAACGCCGATGACTGATCTCTATTTCATTGTGGTCGTCGTAGTCTTCTTCGGGGCCTGCGCGCTTTACGCCCGTTGGTGCGAGAAACTGTAAAGGACGTTATGGAAAACCTTGTCGTCGGCCTGATTGCCGCGGCGCTGTTCGCGTATCTGTTCTACGCGATGATTCGCCCGGAGAAATTCTGACGGAGTTGTCTCATGCAACTTTCCGACTGGCTTCAACTCGCGGTTTACGTCGTGGTACTCGCAGCGGTCACCAAACCGATGGGGCTTTATCTAATGCAGGTGCTCGACACCAACGGTCGCACGTGGCTTGACCCGGTGCTCAAGCCGATCGAACGGCTGACCTATCGACTCGCTGGCGTGCGCGCAGACTGCGAACAGGGTTGGCGGCAATACACCGCCGCGATGCTGCTCTTCAGCCTTGTTGGTTTGCTGTTTACCTACGCCGTTCTGCGGCTCCAGCACTTGCTGCCGCTGAACCCGCAGGGATTCGGACCGGTGTCGCCGGACCTTGCGTTCAACACCGCCGTCAGTTTCACCACCAACACCAACTGGCAGAGCTACTCCGGCGAATCCACGATGTCGTATCTCTCACAGATGGTCGCACTGGCGTTTCACAACTTCGTCTCCGCCGCAACCGGCATCGCCATCGCCGCGGCGTTAGTGCGCGGCATCGCGCGGCATTCCACCAAGCTGCTCGGCAACTTCTGGGTGGACCTCGTGCGGGTCACCTACTATCTCCTGCTGCCAACCTGTCTGGTGTTCGCGGTGATTCTGGTCTCGCAGGGGATGATTCAGAACTTCCGGCCCTGCACGAAGGCCTCGTTGGTTGAGCCGATGAAGATTTCGGTCGAGAAGAAGAACAGCAAAGGCGAGACAATCAAAGGCGCGGACGGCAAGGCAGTGATGGAGGAACAGACCATAATCGAGCAGGTCATTCCGCAAGGGCCGATGGCGTCGCAGGTCGCCATCAAGATGCTCGGCACCAACGGCGGCGGCTACACCAACGCCAACGCTGCGCATCCGTTCGAGAACCCGACGCCGCTCTCCAACTTCCTGCAAATACTTTCCATCTTCGCCATTGGCAGCGGGCTGACGTGGTACCTCGGCCGCATGACGAAGAACCAGGCGCACGGATGGTCGGTTTGGGTGGCGATGATGGCGTTGTTTCTCGGCGGTGTCTTGCTCTGCTGGTGGGCCGAATCGGCCGGCAATCCGATTCACCAGCACCTCGGTGTCGCCGTCGCGGACGGCAACATGGAAGGCAAGGAAGTCCGGTTTGGCATCTTCAACTCCGCACTGTTCGCCACCGTCACCACAGACGCGTCGTGCGGCGCGGTCAACGCGATGCACGACTCGTTCACCGCGCTCGGCGGTCTCGTGCCGCTCTTCAACATCCAACTCGGCGAGATCATCATCGGCGGTGTTGGCGCGGGGCTTTACGGAATGCTGGTCTTCGTCGTGCTCGCGGTCTTCATCGCCGGGTTGATGGTCGGTCGCACACCGGAATACCTCGGCAAGAAAATCCAGTCCTACGAGGTGAAAATGGCGATGCTGGCGCTGTTGGTCCTGAGCTTCACCCTCCTCGGCTTCGCGGCTTGGGCCTCGGTGAGTGCGTGGGGCCTCGCCGGCCGCAACAACGAAGGCCCACACGGCCTGAGCGAAATCCTTTACGCCTATTCGTCCGCCGTCGGCAACAACGGCAGCGCGTTCGCGGGCCTCAATGCGAACACGCCCTGGTATAACACCACGCTCGGCATCGCCATGCTCTTCGGCCGCTTCCTGATGGTCGTGCCGATCATGGCAATGGCTGGCTCACTCGCGCAAAAGAAACTTGTGCCGGCGAGCGCGGGCACGTTTCCGGTGAGCGGCGTCACATTTGTCGTGCTGCTGCTCGGCACGGTGCTGCTCATCGGAGCGCTGAATTTCCTGCCCGTGCTCAGTCTGGGGCCGATTGTTGAACACTTTCTGACAGCGCAGGGGAAACTCTTCTAAGGCAACTCCATGACGCACAAACCTCCATCGCTTTTCGACTGGAACATTGTGGGGCCGGCCATCGTGGACTCGTTCCGCAAGCTCGACCCGCGCCTGATGATCAAGAACCCGGTGATGTTCGTGACGCAGATCGGGGCGCTGCTGACGACCCTCGCAGTGTTCACCGCCGCCGGCGAGCGCGGCTTCATCGCACATCTGGCCGTCTGGCTCTGGTTCACCGTGCTCTTCGCCAACTTCGCCGAAGCGGTTGCCGAAGGCCGCGGCAAGGCCCAAGCCCAGGCGCTCCGCCGCACCTGCGTGAAGACGCTGGCCCACCGCGTCGCTTCCGGCAGTCGTATCGAAGAGGTGAACGCCAACGACCTTCGCAAAGGGGACATCGTGGTCGTGCGCGCGGGCGAGGTCATTCCCGCCGACGGCGACGTGATTGAGGGCGCGGCCACCGTGGACGAATCCGCCATCACTGGCGAGTCGGCGCCGGTCATCCGCGAGAGTGGCGGCGACCGCAGCGCCGTCACCGGCGGCACGCGCGTGCTTTCCGACAAAATCAAAGTCCGCGTCTCGATCAACCCGGGCGAAGGGTTCCTCGACCGGATGATTTCGCTCGTCGAGGGCGCGAAGCGTCAAAAGACGCCGAACGAAATTGCGCTGACGATCCTGCTTTCGGCGCTGACGCTGATCTTCCTGTTGGTCTGCGTGACGCTGAAGCCGTTCGGCATCTACTCGAACGCGGCCTTCTCCGTGCCGGTGCTCATCGCACTGCTGGTCTGCCTGATTCCCACAACCATTGGCGGTCTGCTCAGCGCCATCGGTATCGCTGGCATGGACCGTCTGCTACAGCACAACGTGCTGGCCATGAGTGGACGCGCTGTCGAAGCGGCCGGCGACGTGGATGTGCTGCTCCTCGACAAGACCGGTACCATCACGCTGGGCAACCGTCAGGCCACCGAGTTCGTGCCCGCGCCCGGCGTCAGCGAAAAGGAACTGGCAGACGCCGCGCAACTTGCCTCACTGGCCGACGAGACGCCTGAAGGCCGCAGCGTTGTCGTGCTCGCAAAGAAGTTCGGCATCCGCGAGCGGCAGATTCACGAGTTGCCGCACGCGCAGTTCGTGAAGTTCACCGCGCAGACGCGCATGAGCGGCGTGAACCTCAATGGCGTGCAGTATCGCAAGGGCGCCGCCGACGCGATCCGGGGGTTTGTGAAAACGCCCGTGCCAGCGGCGGTCGAGGACAGAGTTCAAAGAGTCTCGCGCGGCGGTGGCACCCCATTGCTGGTGGCCACGCCCGACCGCGTGCTGGGCCTGATTCACCTCAAAGATATTGTCAAGGGCGGCCTGCGCGAGCGGTTCAAGCGGCTGCGCACGATGGGCATCAAGACCATCATGATCACCGGCGACAACCCGCTCACGGCCACCGCCATCGCCGCCGAAGCTGGCGTGGACGACTTCCTCGCTGAAGCGAAACCCGAGGACAAACTCGCGCTCATTCGCCGCGAGCAGAGCGGCGGTCGCATGATCGCGATGATCGGCGACGGCACCAACGACGCGCCCGCGCTGGCCCAAGCCGACGTGGGCGTGGCAATGAACACCGGCACGCAGGCCGCCAAGGAAGCCGGCAACATGGTGGACCTCGACAGCAATCCGACGAAGCTGATCGAAATTATCGAGATCGGCAAGCAACTGCTGATCACGCGAGGCTCGCTTACGACCTTCAGCATCGCCAACGACGTGGCCAAGTACTTCGCCATCATCCCAGCGATGCTGATGGGCACCTTCCCCGCCATTGCGCCGCTGAACATCATGGCGCTGCACAGTCCGACGAGTGCGATCCTCAGCGCAGTGATCTTCAACGCCCTCATCATCGTTGCGCTGATCCCGCTGGCGTTGCGCGGCGTGAAGTTCAACCCCATCGGCGCAGTCGCCATCCTCCAGCGCAATCTGCTCATCTACGGCGCGGGCGGCGTCCTCATCCCGTTCGTCGGCATCAAGCTGATAGATATGCTGCTGACCGCCCTCAACCTGGTCTGAAGCCATGAAAACGTTTCTCTCTGAAATCCGAAGTGCTGTGCTGGCTACTCTAATGCTGGCAGCCGTCTGCTGCGGCTTGTATCCGCTGGCTGTTTTCGGCGTGTCGCAGCTTCTCTTCCGCGACAAAGCCAACGGCAGCCTCATCACGGACGCGAAAGGAATCGTGCGCGGCTCGCGGTTCATTGGCCAGCCGTTCAGCTCCGACAAGTATTTCCATCCGCGTCCATCCGCCGCCGGCAACGGCTACGACAGCACCGCTTCCGGTGGCAGCAATCTCGGCCCGACTTCGCAGAAGCTCGCCAACGTGATCAAGGATCACATCGCGCAGTATCGGAAAGAGAACAGCTTGAGCGAGAGCGACGCCGTGCCCGCCGACGCGGTGACCACCTCCGGCAGCGGCCTCGACCCGCACATCAGCCTGGGCAACGCCGAACTGCAAGCCCCGCGCGTTGCCAAGGCCCGCGGCATCAGCAAGGAGAAGTTGCTCGATCTCATCCGCGAGAACACCGACGGCCCTGATCTCGGTTTCCTCGGCGAGCCGGGCGTGAACGTTTTGCTGCTGAATTTGGCGCTAGACAGGCTAAACTGAGGTTATGAGCGAGGAGTCACGGCCCAATCCCGACGCGCTACTCGCGGAAATCCAGCGCGAGGAGAAAGAGGCCAAGCGCGGGCGGCTGAAGATATTTTTCGGCATGTGCCCGGGCGTCGGCAAGACCTACGCCATGCTCGAAGCGGCGCGGCAGCGCAAGGCCGAGGGCGTGGATGTAGTCATCGGCGTCGTCGAGACTCACGGGCGCGTCGAGACGGAGGCGTTGCTGGCCGGGCTGAAGGTGGTTCCGCGAAAGGCGTCGGAGTATCGCGGCATCACGCTCGGTGAGATGGACATTGACGCGCTGCTAGCGCGTCGGCCGCCGCTCACGCTGGTCGACGAGTTGGCCCACACGAACGTGCCGGGCAGCCGCCACCCGAAACGTTACCAGGACGTGCTGGAGCTGCTCGACGCGGGCATTGACGTTTACACGACGCTCAACGTCCAGCACCTCGAAAGCCGTTTTGACGTCGTCCGCCAGTTCACCGGCATCACAGTGCAAGAGACGGTGCCGGACTCGATGGTGGACCAAGCCGACGAGATCGAGTTGGTGGACCTGACGCCAGAGCAACTGCGCAAGCGGCTGGCCGAGGGCAAGGTTTACATAGGGGAGCGGGCGGCGACCGCGGCGGAGAATTTTTTCCGCGAGGAAAACCTGACGGCGTTGCGCGAGATGGCGTTGCGTTACACCGCCGAGTGCGTGGACCAGGAACTGCGCGATGTGATGCGCGCGCGGCGGATTGGCGGACGCTGGACTTCCGCCCAACGGCTGGCAGTCGGCGTCGGGCCGAGTCCGTATTCCGCGCCGCTGATTCGCTGGACCCGACGGATTGCGGTGGCGATGGACGCGCCGTGGGTGGCGATTTACGTCGAGACATCGCGCCCGCTCAGCGAGGAGGAGAAGACGCGGTTGACGAAGAACCTCTCGCTGGCGCGGCAGTTGGGCGCGGAGGTGGTGATGACGACGGGCGACGACGTCGCTGCGGCGCTGTTGGAAGCGGCGCGCGAGCATCACATCACGCAGATCGTCGTCGGCAAGCCGCTGGGCAGCCCGCTGCGCGAGTTGCTCAAGGGCGGTTCGTTGTCGAGCCGCTTGATCCGCGGCGGCGGTAACATTGACGTACATGTCCTGTCCGGTGAAAAGACCGCGCCAACCTCGTCGCGATGGCCGTGGGTGCAGTGGCTCGGCCAGAATCTCTGGCGCGATTGCGCTTGGGGCGCGGGCTGGGTGGCGGCTGTCACAGCGGCCTGCTGGTTCCTGCAACGTTGGACGGGCTACTGGACAGTCTCGCTGGTCTATCTGCTGGCAGTCGTGTTGCTGGCGCTGGTGTTGAACCGCTGGGCGTCACTGCTGGCGGCGGCACTGAGCGCGCTGGCGTGGAACTATCTTTTCATCCCGCCCGTCTTTACGTTCCGCATCGCGACCGTGCATGACGCGATGATGTTCGCGACGTATTTCATCGTCGCGGTCCTGATGGGCCACATTACGCACCGGCTGCACACGCGCGAACTGGCGGAGCACAAACGCCGCCAACGGACGGTGGCGTTGAACCGGCTGTTGGAAAGCACGGCCGCCAGCACATTGCTTGAGGAGGGCCTCGGTCACGCCGTTGCAGAACTGGACGCGTTGTTCCAGACGCGCAGTGTAATACTGTTGGCTGGGCCGGATGGGAAGCTGGAAACCACGGCGCATCCGGCAAGCACGTCTCAGCCGAACGAAAAACAGATCGGCGTGGCAAGCTGGGCGTTCGATCGCGAGCAGATCGCCGGCCGGTTCACCGACACGCTGCCGGACGCCCAGTCCATCTATTTTCCGCTCCAAACCTCCAAGAGCAAACTCGGCGTGATGGGCGTTAACATGGAGCAGCGCAAGACGCTGACGCTCGATGAGCGCGAGTTGTTGGAGACCTTCGCGGCCCAGATCGCCGCGCTCATCGAGCGGCATCGGCTGATGGAAAGCGCCACGCAGGCCCGGCTCACCGAGGAGTCCGAGCGCCTCTACCGCACGCTGCTCGATTCAGTGTCGCACGAGCTGAAGACGCCGCTGGCGATCATCGAGACGGCCACCGAGGGAATGATCGGCCAGTGCCAGGACGCGTTGCCGGCGCAGGGCAGAATGTTCCTCGAAGAAATCCGTCGGGCGAACAACCGGCTCCGCATCACCGTCAGCAACCTGCTCGACATGACGCGAATCGAGACGGGCCGGCTGCCGTTGAACCCGGAGTGGTTCGACGTCGCCGATCTGTTCCAGTCCGCCAGCGAACGCGTCAAGAACGAGGTGGCGTCGGAGCGTATCGAAATTTCTGTGCCCGCCGAAATCCCGCGGGTCCGGCTGGATTTTCTGATGATGGAGCAGGCGCTGGCCAATCTGCTGACCAACGCTGCCGCCTGCAGTGCTGCCGGCTCACCCATCCGCATGACGGCGCAGTTGGACGACGGCACGCTGGTGTTGCGCGTCGCCGACCAAGGCATCGGCTTGGCGCCGGGCGAGGAGAAGAAGGTGTTTCAGAAATTCTATCGCGGCGCCAAGTCCAAATCCGGAGGCACAGGCCTCGGTCTTTCCATTGTGCAAGGCTTCGTCCGCGCGCATCGCGGCGAAGTGTTGGCGGAGAATAACCCGACCGGCGGCGCGACGTTCACGATCCGCTTGCCCGTGGAAACGAGCAAGCAGCCGTTATGAAACCGAACCCGACCGTGTTAATCATTGACGACGAGCGCGCCATCCGTCGGCTGCTGTGCGCCGCGTTGGAGCCGCAGTATCAGGTCTGCGAGGCGGAGAACGGCCAGCTCGGTTTGCAAGAAGCGGTCGCGCGCAGGCCCGACGCCATCATCCTCGACCTCGGCCTGCCCGACATGGACGGCGTGGCGGTGTTGAAGCGACTGCGCGAGTGGAGCCAGACACCGGTGCTGGTGCTTTCCGTGCGCGACCGCGAGGCCGACAAGGTTGCCGCACTCGACAACGGCGCGGACGATTACCTGACGAAGCCGTTCGGCACCGCCGAGCTGCTCGCCCGCTTGCGCGTCATCCAACGCCGCGCGCCTGGCGGCGCCGAGGAACCGGTTCACGTCATCGGTCTGCTGCAAGTGGACCTCGCCGCGCATCAAGTCAAGGTTCACGGCCGTGAAGTCAGCCTCACCGCGACGGAGTTCGCGTTGTTGCGCGTGCTCGTCCAGCACACCGGCAAGGTCGTCACGCACAAGCATTTGCTCCGCACCGTCTGGGGACCGAACGCCGAGGAACAGTCACAGTACCTCCGCGTCTATTTCACCCACCTACGCAAGAAACTGGAGACAGAGGCCACCGGCAGACTCATCCAGAACGAACCCGGCATTGGCTACCGTCTGCTGGCGGCGGATTGAGCCGGCGCTGAGGAATCTGGAAAACGGCTTGCCTTCACGGCAAAACAGCGGCCAACTCTGTGCATGAACTTCTCTCTGTGGCTGCGCGGAATCCTCCTTCTCGCCTGTGCTGTCTCGATGGGTGCCGCGCCGCCACAGGTGAAGAACCGCGCGCCAAAGCCGGATGAGATCGGCTATCGGCCGGCCGATGGCGCGGCGGTGCGGTTGAACCCACCGTCGTTCATCTGGCTGCACGAGCCGGATGCGCAGACCTACGCCATCCAGTGGGCGCAGAAGAAGGACTTCAGCGACGCACAATCAAGTAGCGGCTTCCAATGGAACACCTACACGCATCATGCGCCAATCGCGCCGGGAACCTATTTCTGGCGCTATCGTTTTGTGACGAAGAAAGGCGACGTTTCCACGTGGAGTGCGACGCGCTCGGTCGTTGTGCCGGGCGACGCCGTGGCATTTCCAATGCCGACACGTGCCGAGCAAAAGCAGCGCGTGCCGCAGAGCCATCCGCGTCTGTTCATGCGGCCGGAGGATTTGCCGCGTCTGCGCGAACTGGCGCGAGGCAAGGAAGCGAAGGATTTCGCAAAGCTCGTCGCTAATGCCGACCGGTATATCAAGACCGGGCCGACGCCGGAGCCCAAGGAGATGGGTTCCGCGCGCGACAAGGAGAACGACCAAGCCGTGAAGTTTTGGTGGCCGAACCGCGAGCAAGCTTCCAAAGCTTGCAGCGAGGCGGAAACGATCGCGTTTGTCTATCTCATCACGCAGGACAAGAAATACGGCGAGGCGGCGCGCAGGTGGGTGATGCACCTCGCATCGTGGAATCCCGACGGGCCGACGAACTTCCGGCTCAACTGTGAGGCGGGCAAGGTCATGCTCTACCGTCCGTCGCGCGCCTACGATTGGGCTTGGGACGCGCTGATGCCGGAGGACCGCGCGACATTTCAAACCGTCATGACGCGGCGCGCGCAAGACGCGTGGGCGAGCGGTGAGATTGCGCGCGGCACGGGCCATCTGAACAAGCCGTTCAACAGCCACGGAAACCGCATCTGGCACAAGCTTGCCGAAACGGCCATCGCCTTGCTTGGCGACGTGCCGGAAGCGGAGATGTGGCTCGATTACGCAGTGAACAAATTCTACTCCTGCTATCCCATCTGGGCCGACGACGATGGCGGCTGGCACGAAGGCGTCAGTTACTGGAGCGGCTACATGAGCAAGGCGGTCTGGTGGCTGCAAATCGCGCAGTCAGCGCTCGGCATCGACGGTTTGAAGAAGCCGTTCTTCGCGCAGGTCGGCGACTACCCGCTCTACATCACACCGCCTGGCTCGCCCAATTCCGGCTTCGGCGACCTCGCCTACCGCCCGCCGTCGAGCGGCATCGGCGGCTTCATGGAGTATCACATCCGCGTGAAAGGCAGCCAACCCGATGGCGGCCACGCGGCATATTGGCGCTGGTGGACCGAAACGTGGCGGATGAAAGGCGAAGGCGGATGGCTCGGCTTCCTTTATAAAGCCAGCCTGCCGCCGCTGCCCGCCGCCAAGCCGCCGACCGACCTGCCGTCGTCGAGAATCTTCCACGGCATCGGCATCGCGAGTCTGCACACCACGTTGCTCGATGCTCGCGATGATGTGCACTTCCTGATGAAGTCGTCGCCATTCGGCACGCAGAGCCACGGCCATAACCCACACAACACGTTTCAACTGAACGCCTACGGCGAGCCGCTGCTGATGACGTGCGTCTATCGCGACCTCCACGGCAGCAAGTTCCACTATAGCTGGGTCCACAACACCCTCGCGCACAACGGTGTGTTGGTGAACGGCGAGGGCCAGATCAAACACACCGCCGCGCCACATGGCCGCATCGCCGATGCCCGGCTCACGCCGACACGGGACGATATCGTTGGCGACGCCACCGACGCCTACGGCGGCCGGTTGAAACGTTTCCACCGTCATGTTGCCTTCGTCAAAGGCGACGCGCCCTTCATCGTCATCTATGACGACCTCGTCGCCGCGCAGCCCGCCACTTTCCAGTTCATGCTCCACGCGTTGAAACCGTTCGACGTGGACGAGAAGGCCGCGCAACTCTCCGTCGAGCAGCCGAAAGCCGGTGTCACCGTGCGCTACCTCTCGCCCGTGCCGCTTGCGTTTCGCCAATGGGACGGCTTCGAGCCGAAACCGAAGAAGCCATTTCCGAACCAATGGCACGTCGAAGCCGGCACGCGAGACAAGCTCGACTCCCTCGGCATGCTCACGGTCATCGTGCCTTATCGCGCCGGCCAGCGCACCGACTGGAAAGCCGAGCGGGTGGAAACCGCCACTACTATCGGCGTGCGCATGACTCTTGGCGGCAAGACAACACTCGTTGAGTTCAAGAAAACCGCAGCGGCAACGCGCGCGATGCTGAATGGGATGGACTTGCAGCCCGCTGCCGATTGAACGTGAAGGATTCGTTCCACGGGGCCAGTGGGTATTTTGCGAAAAGCCCCCGGCGTCGGAGGCTGCACTCTGTAGACCGTTGCGGCTTACTCCAGCCGGTCCACCATCATTTCTTCCGCAAAGCCCGACGGCCCTCTGTGGCCGCCGCAGCCACCAAGGCGCGAAAGAGCGCGGCTGACGGTTCATGCCGGGTGTGGAGCCGTTCCGGATGCCATTGCGCGGCGAGGAAGAACTGCGGACCGTCGAGTTCCACCGCCTCCACCACACCGTCGCGCGCTGAGCGAGCCGACACGCGCAAGCGAGGCGCAAGACCCTTCACGGCTTGATGATGGCTGCTGTTGACGCGAATCGTCGTCGCGCCAACCAGCGCGTGCAGTCGCGTGCCAGCCTCGATGTTCACGTCGTGGACCAGCTCGAACTGGCGCGGGTCGCTGTGGTTGACAGCCGCGCCGATTTCCGACAGCACGTCGAGCACCAGCGTGCCGCCAGCGGCGACGTTCATCACCTGGCAACCGCGGCAGATGCCGAGCACCGGCCGCCGGCCTTCGTCGAGCAATCGTCGCGTCAGGAACAACTCCATCCGGTCGCGCAGCCGGCTGACACTCTTCAACGTTGGGTTCGACGCGTCACCGCCGAAGAACGCCGGGTCCACATCGCCTCCACCAGTTAACAACAAGCCGTCGGCGCGCGCGAGCAACGCCTCCAGCGCCAACTCGTCATCCGTCAACGGCAGCACCATCGGCAGGCCACCCGCAACCAGCACCGCGTCCGTGTATTCCTTGTGAACGTAGCCGTTCAACCCGCTGCCGCCTCTCTCTTGAACATCCGGCGTCAGCGCGATCAGGGGCCGCTGTTTTGCGGAGACAGTCATGCGTAGCACCGCACCTCATAGACACTCACCACATCAGCGCCGTTTGTGGCGGTCATGTGCAAGCGAATGGATTTTGCCTCCACCGGCTTGAACGTGTGGCGGTTCAAACGCTGGTAGTTGCCGGTGACTTTCGCGAGCGACACGGGCTTGTCGTTGCCCGGCACGACGGCAGTGATCTCATAATCCCGCACCGTCTCCGGTTGCGGCGCGCGAATGATGCCTTTGTTGACGGCGTCCTGCGAGGTCAGTGTCAGTTCGCGGTGGAAACCGCTGTCGAACGTGATCTGGATGCGGCGGATCGTCTGCGGCTTGTCCCACGTCAGTTCCAACCATGCGCCGTCCGCCGCCATGGGCGCGCCCCAACGGTTCTTCCACTCGTGCTCCATGTCACGAACAAGACCGTTGATCACGTTTGCGGCCTTGGAGGTTTTGTGCTCCGCCGATGCTGAGATCTTCGCCGTGCGCGCGAGGTCCTGCGAGTCGCTGTTGCGGACATTCTTGATCGTTTGGTCGTCGCGCAGGAGCGCCTGCTGCAACTCGCCGACGCGCGCCTTGTCCTGCGCAAGCTGGCGGGGTGTGAGGCTGTGACGCACACAAAACGCGGCGGCGGTGCCGGCGGCCTGGCCCATGACAGAGCAGGTGGCCATCACGCGCGTCGAAGTGAATGCCGTATGCGAGGCACTGATGTTGCGGCCCGCCATCATCAGGTTGCCAACGGTCTTGCTGTAGAGCGCACGCAGCGGGATGTTGTAAACTTCCGCCGTCTTGATCTGGACGCACGGGTGGGCATCCTGCATGTCGATGCCACTCGGTGGATGATCGTCCATCGGCCAACCGCCGATGGCGACAGCATCGGCGAAATCGCCGTTCTTCCCCTCCAGGTCGCCCTGCGTCAAGATGTGGTCGCCGAGGATGCGCCGGCTCTCGCGTTTGCCGGGCACCATGCCCACCCAGTCCAACGCCCACGTTGCGCTCGCCGGGTGATTGCCGGAGTTCTTGATGTAGTCCCACACACCCAGCACGATCGAGAGCAACTCAAACCGGATGCGCTCGTTGTCGCGAATCGTGTTGAGCTGGCCGCCCCACTCGATCCACCAGTAGCCGTATTCCCACGCTTTCACGGAGCGAAATTGAAGCTGCTCCTTCGTTACTTTGCGCACCCACTTCGGCGGCGTGAATGGCATCGGCCGGCCGCAGTCACTCGACGTGAACAAAATGCTGCTGCCGAGCGTCTGGCGGTCCGCCTGCACAAGGCCGAGTGATTCGTTGAACTCACCGCGCTGCTCGCGGCCCCAACGGAACGCCGCGCCGCTCTCCAGCGCGAGCCTGCTATCGCCGGTGCAATCGAGATAAACCCTGGCCTTGACGCGATAGAGATGCTCGGTCTTGTCGCAGCGCACCATGACCTGCTGGATCGCGCCGTCCTTCGTCTCCACCGCGAACAGCACGCTGTCGAGCAAGAGCGTGATGTTTGGCTCGCTCTTGACCTTGTCGTAGAGCAGCAGGTCCCACAACTCCCACGACCGCTGCGGATTGTTCACCGCATCGTCGAGCCGGAATTCCTCGATCAACCCGCCCTCGCGCCAGCCAGGCCGCCCCTTATGACAGTTGGCGCCGACAATGTGCATCTTCACCTCACTGCTGGCGTTGCCGCCGAGCCGTGAACGATCCTGCGCCAGCACGACGGTCGCGCCGTTGCGCGCCGCGGCAACCGCCGCGCACACGCCCGACATGCCGCCGCCCGCCACGAACACATCACACGCCAGGTCCACCAGCGTCATGTGGGGCTCGCCGGCGAGCCGGCTCGCACCCGGCTGCGGCGGCGCAACGCGGTCGAAAGCGGTGCTGAGTTGCTCGCGCGACGGCGGCGCGGCGCTGGAAAACCCATCGGCGCGGACCACGAGCGAGTAGCCGGTGCCAAGTCCGGTCATGGCAAGGAATTGTCGTCGGTTCATGATGGTGACTGGTTCGTCTATTACGATACGCGGCTACGTTAAAGCAAAACCTTCCCGCATTCAAATGGGGAACTGAAAGCGGGCGAAAATTGGTTCATTTCGGCTCTTTCCCAAGGCTTTTCGAAATTTGCCTTGCGCGGCTTCGGACGTGTCCGCTATGTTCTGCGCGGTTTGAGACACCTTTAAGTCCGGTCCAGTGAGACCGGGAAGGCACTATGAAGAAGCTCGAAGTTCATGTTCGCCGTGCGGCCGCGACCTCGTGTCGGGGCGGCACGGTTTTTTTGTGCCTATGAAACATACCTGTGTAATGGATACGGTGGCAATGGACCGGGCGCTGACGCGCATGGCGCACGAGATTGTTGAGCGTTCGGAGGACATTGGGAAGATCGCGCTGGTGGGAATCCAAGGCGGGGGCGTGCGGCTGGCGCAGAGGCTCGCCGCCAAGCTCCATGAGATCGTGGGCAAATCGGTGCCGTGCGGCATGCTCGACATCACGATGCACCGCGACGACCTTTCGCTGCGCAAGAAACCGCCCGTCGCGCGCCAGACGAACATCCAATTTGATGTCACCGGCAAGCACATCATCTTCGTGGACGACGTGCTTTACACCGGCCGCTCCACGCGCGCGGCCATGAGCGAGATTACCGATTTCGGCCGGCCGGCACGCATCCAGCTTGCCGTGCTGGTGGACCGCGGACATCGCGAGCTGCCAATCCGGGCCGATTATGTCGGCAAGAACATCCCGACATCGAAAGAACAAAAGGTCCGCGTTCTCGCGGACGAGGTGATTGTCGAATGAACTGGAACCGCAAAGATCTCATCACCATCCAGGATCTCCAGCCAGAGGAGATCGTTCACATCCTTGACACGGCGCTGACGTTCGAGGAAGTCGGCCATCGCGACGTGAAGAAGGTGCCCGCGCTGCGCGGCAAGACGCTGGTAAACCTGTTCATCGAGCCGAGCACGCGCACGCGCACGAGCTTCGAGCTGGCGGCGCACCGGCTTTCGGCGGACATCGTCAACATCACCGCCACCGCCTCAAGCATCTCCAAGGGTGAGACGCTCAAGGACACGGCGTTGAACCTCCAGGCGCTGCACGCCGACATCATCGTCATCCGCCACTCGTCGGCGGGCGCGGCGAAGTTCCTCGCCGACCGGCTCGACGTCTCGGTGATCAACGCCGGCGACGGCGCGCACGAGCATCCGACGCAGGCGCTGCTCGACGCGTTCACGATCCGGCAGAAAAAGGGGCGCATCGCCGGCCTGAACGTCACCATCCTTGGCGACATCCTTTACAGCCGCGTTGCGCGCTCCAACATCCACTTGCTGACCAAGCTCGGCGCGCGCGTCACGCTCGCAGGCCCGAGCACGCTGGTGCCGCGTGTGTTCGAGCAGCTCGGTTGCCGCGTCTGCTACAACGTCGAGGAAGCCATCGCCGACGCCGACGTGATCAACCTGCTCCGCATCCAGCACGAGCGGCAGCGGCAGACCATGTTCCCCAGCATCGGCGAATACGCCTCCATCTTTGGCCTGACGAAGGAGCGGTTCGCTCGCACCAAGCCCGACGCGCTGATCATGCACCCGGGCCCGATCAACCGTGGCGTGGAAATTGACAGCGACCTGGCCGACTGCAAACGCAGTGTAATCCTGCAACAGGTCTCGCACGGCCTCTCGGTGCGGATGGCGGTGCTTTACCTGTGCGCCGGCGCACAGCCAGCGGAGGAAGCAGCATGAACAATCTGACGATTCGCAATGGGCGGGTGATTGATCCCGCCAACAAAGTGGACGCGATGCGCGATGTCTTCGTGCGCGATGGGAAGATCGCCGCAGAGCCGGCGCCGGACGCGCCGGAGCTGGACGCGAAAGGCCTCGTGGTAACACCGGGCCTCATTGACATCCACGTGCATCTGCGCGAGCCGGGCCGCAGCGACAAGGAAACCATCGAGACCGGCACGCGCTGCGCCGCCTACGGCGGGTTCACCAGCGTCGTCTGCATGCCGAACACCTCGCCGGCTGCCGACAACACCGGCACCATCGCGTTCATCAAACAGCGCGCGGCGGAGGTCGGCAACGTGAACGTCCTGCCGGCCGGAGCCATCACGAAGAACATCGAAGGCGCCGAGCTGGCGCCGATCGGCTCGCTCAAGCGCGCCGGCGTCGTGGCGATCACCGATGACGGCCATTGCGTGCAGAACAACGAACTGATGCGGCGGGCGCTGGAATACGCGAAGATGTTCGAGCTGCCGTTGATGGATCATTGCCAAGACAACAACCTCGTCAGCGATGGTGTGATGCACGAGGGATACTGGAGCCATCTGCTCGGCCTGAAAGGCTGGCCGAGCATCGGCGAGGAAATCATCGTTGCGCGCAACATCATGCTTGCGGAGCAGGTGGACTGGCACATTCACTGCCAGCACCTGACCAGCGCCGGCAGCGTGCGCCTCGTGCGCGAAGCGAAGAAACGTGGCGTGAAGATTTCCGCCGAGGCGTGCCCGCATCACTTCACACTGACGGACGAGAAGTGCCAGGGCTATGACACCAATTTCAAGATGAGCCCGCCGCTGCGGACGCAGCGCGACGTGGAGGCGATTCTGGAAGGTCTCGGCGACGGCACGATCGAAGCCATTGCCAGCGACCATGCGCCGCACTGCGCCTTTGAGAAAGAGGTGGAGTTCGACAAAGCGCCGTTCGGCATCCTCGGCCTGGAGACGGAGCTGGCGCTGTCGTTGATGACACTGGTCCACAAGAATCTGCTGACGTTGCCGCAGCTCGTCGAGAAGTTCACGACCGGCCCCGCCCGGCTGCTGCGGCTGAACAAGGGGACGTTGTCGGTCGGCGCCGATGCGGACATCACGGTCATGGACCC
>JBAZIR010000051.1:0-21364 GCA_041651735.1 Verrucomicrobiia bacterium
GAGTGGCAAACGCGCGACGCAGAAGAAGCTCTGTTTCCTCGTGGACTACCAACTGCCGAGCGACCCAGCGATGGTCGAGATCGCCAAGCGTGTCCGAGAGGGTGCCTTGGGACCGATTGCGCACATCGCGTCGCTTGGCTTTGGCTGGCACGCGTGGCCCGACCCGCCGCTGGAGAAGACCCTCGAGAGCCGGTTGCGCGGCCAGATATGGCTTTCGGACACCGCGCTCAGCGGCGACACGATTGTCTCCTATGACATCCACATCATTGACGGCGTCATCGCAGTGACGGGCAAGCGCCCTGTTGCGGCAAGCGGTCGTGCGCGGACTTGCCGGCCAAACCCGCACGGCGACCGCACGGACGCCCTCGGGGTGGTTTATGAGCAGGACGATGGCGTGCTCTGGACGCACGTGACACAGGCGCTGGACAACAACTTCGACGTCACCACGCTGTCTGCAAGCATCTTCGGCATGAAAGCGACTGCGCGCATCCAGTATAGCGGCAAGGTCTTTATCCGCGGCGGCGACAAACATTACGTGGGGCAGATCGGCAGCGTCTTCACCGAGGGCGTTCAGCGCAACATCGCCAATTTCTACAGCAACATCACCGAGAGCCGCTTCGAAAATCCGACGGTGCAGCGCGCCGTGGACGGCACATTGACGGCGATCCTCGGCCGCGAAGCCGGCGCGCGGCGGCGTGACCTGACGATGGAAGAGTTGATCAAGGAAAACAAGGAGTTGAAAGTGAGCCTGGACGGGATGAAGCTGTAAACCAACCATGAAGAGAAGAGACTTTCTGAAACTGGGCGGGCTGGGTGCGGCGTTGTCGCTCGGCACGCGTGAACTTCCTGCGGCAACCAAGAGCGGTACCGTGCAAGAGCCGGCGCGCGATGTGCCGATCGCCGGCGATGCAGATGTGGTTGTCTGCGGCGCCGGGCCGGCGGGCGTGGCGGCGGCGGTTGCGGCGGCGCGCAAGGGCGCGAAGACACGGCTGATCGAACTGCACGGTTGTCTGGGTGGCATCTGGACGGCGGGATTATTGAGCTGGATTCTCGACTACAAGAACAAGAGCGGCCTGATGACGGAGATTTGGGATCGGCTCGTGAAGCGCAATGGCCGCGCCTTCAGCAAGGGCGGCAAAGCCACCAACGCCTACGACCCGGAGGTGATGAAACTTGTGCTGGAGGAAATGTGCGCCGAGGCAAAGGTGGAAATCCATTTGCTCACGCGCGTGTGCGCCGCCGTCAGCAACGCTGAGAAGCGGTTGACACACATTGTGACCGAGTCGAAGTCGGGGCGCGAGGCGTACGCGGGGAAGGTCTTCGTGGATTGCACCGGCGACGGCGATCTGGCGGCGCAGGCGGGCTGCGGGTTCGATTGGGGGCATCCCGAGACGGGCAACACGCAGCCATTCTCATTGATGGCGATCATCGCTGGCGTGACGCCGGAAGGGATTGCGGGTTTCTTCAATGACGATGATTCGAGGAATTGGGCGAATCCGAAAGACCGGCTCAAGGCCGAGATGGAGAAGGGCGGCCACTCGCCCTCCTATGCGAAGCCGACCATCTTCCGGCTGCGCGACGACTTGTTTGCCATGATGGCCAATCACGAATACGGCGCAAAGGGCATAGATGCCCGCGACCTGACGGCCGCGACGCTCCGGGGTCGCAAGGAAGTGCACGCGCTTGTGGATGGTTTGCGCTCGCTCGGCGGTGCGTGGAAGGACGTCCACATCGTCGCCACTGGCGCTCAGATCGGTGTGCGCGAGGGGCGGCGCATCCACGGCCTCTATACGGTTTCGACCGACGACCTGCGCGAAGGGCGCGCGCAGAAAGATGCCGTCTGCAAAACGACGTTTGGGATTGATGTTCACTCGACCGATCCGAAGAAGGAAAAGGGGATCGAGAAGACCGGTTACCGCGCGAAGCCTTACGACATCCCGTTGCGGGCGCTTATTGCGAAGGACGTGAAAAACCTGATGATGGCGGGCCGTTGCATCAGCGGCGATTTCATCGCGCATTCCAGCTATCGCGTGACGGGCGACTCCGTCCCGATGGGCGAGGCTGCCGGCAAGACCGCCGCCATTGCCGCCAAGAGTGGCCGGTTGCCTTCAGCGGTGGAAATCTCGGAAATCATGTAACGAAGGCGGTGTCGCATCCGTCGTGGAACCCATAAACAAAGGACAGCTATGAACCAGGACATGAGCAGACGGCATTTCGTAAAGGGATCGGTGCTGGCAGCAGGCAGCGCGGTGCTGGCGGCGGGAGCGAACGCCGTCGCGGCGGGAGCCGGAGCATCGGCCAAAAGCGCGGGCGCGTTGCCCAAGGGAAAAATCGGCAGCCTCGAGGTCAGCCGGATTCTCCTTGGCGGAAACCTGCTCACGCACTACACGCACAGCCGCGACTTGAAATACGTTTACAAGCTGACGGAGCGCTACAACACCGATGAGAAAATCATGGAGACGCTCGCCTTGGCCGAGCAGAACGGCATCAATACCCTCTCCATGCACAACCCGCCGCATCCGATGTCGGTTCTCCAGCGTTATCGCAAGGAACGCGGCGGAAAAATCCAGTGGATCATCTGTCCCACCGCGCCCATCGAGCCGGACATGGAGAAATACAAGAAGATGGTCGGGGAACTGGTGGGAGACGGTTGCGAGGCAGTGTATGTGTGGGGCGTGCAGACCGACGCATTGTTGCGGAAGGGTCAGGGGGAACTCATTGGCAAGGCGGTGGAGGTGATCAAAGCACATGGCGTGCCCTGCGGCATTGGCGCGCACGATCTGGAGGTCGTCAAGTACTGCGAGAAGAACAAGATTCCAAACGATTTCTACATCAAGACCTTTCACCATCACAATTATCCCACCGGCCCGAAGCCCGAGCAGTTGAAAGGGCCAAACGCCGAGATCCCCGGATACTGGTGCAAAGACCCGGCCGAAACCATCGAGGTGATGAAGACGGTGGAGAAACCGTGGATCGCTTTCAAGGTCATGGCTGCCGGCGCGATTCCTCCGCGCAGCGCGTTCCGTTACGTCTTCGAGAACGGCGCGGATTTCTCGCTCGCCGGCATGTTCGACTTCGAGATCGCCGATGACGTGAAGATTGCCAGCGAAGTGCTGGCCGGCCTGCCGAAGCAACGCGCGCGACCCTGGCGGGGGTAGAAAAGGAAGTTGCGCGGTTTTCCCTGGTTGTTGATTTGCGTCAATTCGTTTCTTGGCGTACCTGTTCATAGTGCTGCCATTCGCGGAGCCGCATGACTGCGGCCGGCGAACGTGAACTGGGTCAATCGAGTGAAAGGAAAAGCGAATCATGTTCTGTAACCAATGCGAGCAATCGTTCCGATGTGTGGGCTGCAGCAGCAGTCCTGGCGTGTGCGGCAAGGATGAAGACGTGCAGTCGTTGCAGGAGATCATCCTGTATGGACTGAAAGGCATGGCAGCCTACGCGCACCACGCGCGCCGGCTCGGCAAGACCGACGAGTCGGTCAACGCTTTCATGGAGGAGGCGCTCTTCTCGACCATGACCAACGTCAACTTCGACCTCGGCAGCCTCTTCGATATCGCGATGGAGCTCGGGCAAAAGAACCTGCGCGTCATGGAGATGCTCGATGCAGGCCACGTCGAGACGTTCGGCAAACCCTCGCCCACCACGGTCACCGAAGGCACCAAGGCCGGCCCCGGCATCCTCATTACCGGCCACGATCTCGTGGACCTCGCCGACCTGCTCAAGCAGTGCGAAGGCACGAACGTGAAGGTTTACACCCACGGCGAGATGCTGCCGGCGCACATGTATCCGAAACTGCGCAACCACCCGAACCTGGGCGGTCACTACGGCGGCGCGTGGCAGGAACAGAAGGACGAGTTTGCGAAGTTCACCGGACCTGTCGTCGCGACCACCAACTGCATCGTGATCCCCAAGACGACCTATGCGGACCGCGTCTTCACGACGCGCGTGACGGCCGTGCCGGGCGGTGTGCGCATCAAGGGCAATGACTTCAGTCCCCTCATCGCCAAGGCGTTGAAGTGCGCGCCGTTGCCGGAGAAAACCGTTCGCACCTCCACCGTCGGTTTCCATCGCCAGGTCATCCTTGACGCCGCGCCCACCATCGTGCAGGCGGTCAAGGACGGCAAGATCAGCCGCTTCTTCGTCATCGGCGGTTGCGACGGCGCCGAGCCGGGGCGCAACTACTTCTCCGACTACGCGCAGGCCACGCCGAAGGATTCGTTCATCCTCACGCTCGGCTGCGGCAAGTATCGCATCCGCGACTACAACTACGGCGAGCACCTCGGCCTGCCGCGGCTCATGGACATGGGCCAGTGCAACGACGCCTACGGCGCCATTGCCGTGGCGGTCGCGCTGGCCAACGCGTTCAAGTGCGGCGTGAACGACCTGCCGCTGACGCTGGTGGTCAGTTGGTTCGAGCAAAAGGCCGTCGCAGTCCTGCTCACGCTTCTCTCGCTCGGCGTGAAGAACGTCACCATCGGGCCAAACCCGCCCGCGTTCGTCTCGGCGAACGTCTTCAAGATTCTGCAACAGAAGTTCGGCCTGCGCCTGACCGGCGACGCCAAGGCCGACCTCGCCGCCGTGCTGAAGAAGTAACCGGCGGCTCCAGATGGAGAGATCGTTTGCGCACCGCGCTCGTGGCGCTCCCCGCCGCGGGCGCGGTGCTGTTTTTGGGAGATGGCACGGAGGCGCGGGAATCTGCCTGACCTGTTACTGCTTGAATAACATGCGGGACAAGACAGATGACGATGACTTATCAGCCAATGAGCTTGACAGGTCGGTGACTCATCGGCAGCGTTCAACTCAGTTGGGAATCGCTTCCGAGTCTGTCTCTGGCCGGGAACCCTGTCCCATGAAGAATGTTCGGTGCAGAGTCGTTGATCCAGTCGCGTTAGGGCCTCAACACATGAAAGGTAACATGCGAATGCTGTCGAAGATTATCTACACTCTCGTCTTTCTGTTGTTCGTCTCTCCGGGCACGAAGACGGAGGGAGGCGATGCCATACGACGGCCAACAACACCCCCAATGAATGGCTCCTTCCAGTTCAGCTTTGGCAAACCCACCGTGACGATCTCGATACCAGGAGTGCCCGATATCAAGATGGGGCCGCACCCTTTGGTGCGGACACAGCCGCATTGCCGCTACATGGGATCCAAAACGCCGTATACCGTTTCGATCCTGGTGCCCACGATGGACGCGGGGATGACCGGAGAAGAGATCGCAACTGCAGGAGCAAAATCAAAAATAAAGCAGCTCAGCCTTGGCCAGTCCCAATACCGGGTCTACCGGGGGGAAGACGAGAAAACCTTCTGTATGTACTTCCCCATCGAACTGGCGAAAGGAGTGTTCCAGTTGCATGCATACCTTTGGGCTGCTTATGGAACCAGTCTCATGATTGAGGTGCATGTTACGAAGATGACCTCAGACCCCAACGAGATCAAATCGTGGTATGGCTGTTTCCCCAAGGCAAGAATACTGGTTCAGTAGCGGTCTTGGTGGACTACTTCGTTCCACTGTATTCTGTCTGGAGTTGCAGATATATCCCTCGCGGTTGCGGACGATGAGGCGGCTCTTCGCTGCTCAGTGCTCTGTCGCCAGTCCCAGCGTCCGCCATCCCACCCAATCCAACGGCAGGGAGGCCCAGTCCATCGGCATCAGGACCGGATCGAAGTGCGTGTGAGCGCTCATCAGGATGCGCTGCGGGTCGCCGAGCGCCTTGAGCGGCACGCGAACGATGATTTCCCTCAGGCTGCGCTTCACTCGCATCGTGTCGCGCGAGAGTCTCCGGCCCTGATCGTAAATGGTGTGCAGCACATGGCCGATCTGGATATGCAGCTTGGGCATCAATGCAAACGGCCGGTCCACACGGTAGCCGAAGACATACAGCGATGCCTCAACTCCCGCAGCCAGTGGCTTCGATAACTCGACGGTGAAGACCAAATCGCCGCCATCAAGCTCCAGCGACTTGGTCACCACGCCCACGAACGCGGCGCGCTGGTCGTCGGTCAACTCATCGCCCGGTTCTCTCTGCGGCATGGCACCCGGCGTGTGCGGCGGCAGCTCGGCCACGCGCGTCTTCGCTTGCAGCGTGAACGGAGGGAAATCGCCGAACAACTCGTTCCTGCGCACGAAGGAGAGCAGATAATTGCCGCTGGACTTGTACTGCGACGCGTAAGCCTCAACCGTGGCCCGCTTGCGCCGGATCTCTGCAGCGCCCAGCGGGAGCGTTTTCCACGCGATCTCGCCGCGGTAGAGCGCGGGCGGTTCCAGCGCTGCGGTCGGGCGAAATCCACGCGGCCTCGGCCAGCCGTTGATGTGAATCCAATAGGGGTAAACTTCCGGCCGCATTTCCGCCTCCAGGTCCCATAGCGCCACGCAGGTGAACAGATACAGCGCGCGATGCTCCGGGTTGTGATCGGCCGGATGCGAAACGAAAATCTTCGTCGGTCGGAATTCCCGCAGCACGGTCGTCACATCCCGCAAAATCTCCTCGCCCTTGTTCGGCGCTCCGGGGCGCAACGCGCTGGCATAGGGCACCGCGGTCACCCGCGTCAGCAGGCTGCGGTAGGGGGCGCTCACTCCCCAATGCTCGTTCCAGATGTCCAGCACCCCGAAATCGGGATAGCCGAGAAACGCCAGTTGATTGGTGGCGACGCCGAGCACACCCGCGGCAGCCAGCGCTTCGTCGTGCCGCACCACGCCCATCGCCCGCACGGCTTTCGGCATGACCACCGGTCGTTTCCGATAAATCAAGAACGACCATTCGTTGGCGTCGCCGTAGGTGAGAAACACCACGCGCAGTGGCAACCCCATCGCCACGGCTTTCTGGATCACGCCTCCGCAGCCGATCACTTCGTCATCGGGATGCGGCGCCAGCACCAGCACGCGGTCTTGCGGCGCGAGCGCGATCTGCGGCAACGGTCCCATCACACCGGCGCCTGCGCAACGGCCTGGCGGAAACCCGCACGCGGCCGTCACACAAATCACCAGCAAGAAACGACGACACCACGAGTTCATCGGAAGGGCAGGTGGGGCAGCGCGAGCGCCAGCGCCGTCAGGATCAGCATCAACCCCGCGGGCATGAACTTCCTTGTCCGGCCCAATTGCACGGCGAAAACGACGAGCAACGCCAGCAACATCCATGAGGTCCACCCGTAAGGCAGGACGCGCAGCGCGCACAGGCTCAGGCCCACGGCAAAAGCCACCGCTGCCGCGAGCGTCGCCTTGCTTTTGCCTTTCACGATCCCGGCAACGCCGCCCGCGATGAGCAGCACGATGTAAATCCAAAGCACTGTTTGAGCAATCATGTTCTATTCAACTGCCAGACCGAACGGAATTGTTAGCGAGAACAGCAACCGATGACCAGTATGGAAAGCGCAGTCACACAATACAACCACGGGTCGTGCTCAAGGTTGAACTGCCGCGATCGCTTCTGCATTGCTGCCCATCAGCGGCCTCCAACACGCGCTTTACATGATGCAGCGGCAGGCGGAGAATGGCCCCGAAGCCGGACGCGAAAGAAATGAGGGAAGAATGAAAACGATCAGCCGAAACCTGCTGCTGCTGGCGATGGCGGCGCTCGTTTTGGGAGTCGCCGTTGCATGGCCACGCATCGACTTCTTCATGCTCACCGGGCGTTTCTCGCCCATTGAGAAGATTGAGACCCTTCAGAATCCTGTCGCCGTCACGCGACGGAGTTCCGACGTCCCGTGGGCCGGGGCGCTGAGATTGGGTTGTTCGGAGGGAAACTCGTATGTGTAATCCCCACGTTATCTTGATGGTCGCGGTTTTAGTCGCTTGTGGAGGATGCTCATCTTTTCCGCCCCAGCGATTATCGCCGAGCGTCGGGCAACGATTCTATCGTGACGTGACCCTGATTGCTGTGAGTGAGAACGACATCATTGTTCGTCGAAACGAGTCCAGCCACACAGTTCCAATCACAATACCAAAGGATGGAAAAGCCCATCCAATCGGGGAACTTGAAGCAATCAAGGTTCTGAAAATAGACAAGCACAGAGGGGTGGAAGTCGAGGTTTCTTCTGTGAAGCGTTTTGGCTTCTTAACGTTTCCTCCCGATTGAATTTCTACCCCTTAGCCAGTAGCCGGACGATTCGGCGCAGCCAACCGCTGAAAAGCCTTCAAGTCTTGACTCTTGACTCTGGCCCCAACTCCCTTCTCGACAATCGCGGCGGCCAGTTTCAGAATCCGCTGCGTCGCAAACAACGAGGGCGCAGGGCGAAGAGAAACGCATGAACAAATCATTTCTCGTGTTCATTGTATTTGTTTGTTTGCTGGCATTCGATCTCTTGATCGTCGCTCGCATTCATGGGTGTCGAATGCAGATGCACGCGAGGCCGGGGCAAAGCGTAAGCCTGGAAAACGAGGTTCAGTGGATGACGCGGATATTGACGGTAACGAACCTCCCGGGAGCATTGTGTTTCCATGCTGAGGATTATCTGAAGGATAAGCTCGAAATGGATTTTCTTGAAACCAACATGTGGCGTGAAACTCTTCGCCCCATCTACTACTTGCTCATCGTGGGGGTTGAATCGTGGCTTTACGCGATGGGCATTCGTTGGGTGATTGGAAAACGACGGAGCAAGCCGTGAAGACGATCATCCGAAACCTGCTGCTGTTGGCGATGGTGGGGGCGGTTTTAGTTGCGTGGTTGATGCTTTCTGCGCGCGAAGAAAAGAGGCTCAAGCCAGCCCCTTCAGTTCAGACAATCCAAGACTTCATTCAGCAAATGCCACCTCCTGCGCGTGTGCAGAAGTTTTCAGCTGGCAATGCCACCTATTACGAAGTCTGGGGCCAATTGGGAGGGACGATTCGACTTCCATCCGGCCCGCCTTCTTACATTTTTGACTCAGCTGGTCGCTTGGTAGATTGGACTTACGACCGGGGGGAAGCGCGGGACTACGAACAGAAGTGGGGTCGTTTCAAAGACGCTCAGTTCATCTCAGTGCGAGAAATGCTTCAGACTGTGGCTGGGACGAACGCGGCAGTGCTTCTCCAAGTTCCTGAAAAAGGCACGGAAGCCGTGAAAGTGAATTTGAGACAACCATGAAAAGGATCAACCGAAACCTGCTGCTGGTGGCGGTTATGTTGTTTGGGTGCGGCTTGTCTCAAAGTGCGGAGGTTCCCCAAGTCGACACCAACGCGTTTTCCAAGAAGATCAGCTTCGACGTTCATTGGCCTTTGCTGAATCCTGAAGAGAAAGTTGCGCGCAAAAAGATCGCGCTCTTGCAGGGCCAAGTGACAACACGGTTGGTCGAAGCGACAGACGAAACACTATTGTTGAAGATAGTGGTCTCGCTCACACGACCTCCAGATGAGGCGCAACGCCAATTCTGGAATTCCAGTCTGGCTTTCCCGGAATACGACTGGATGCGCCATGTGCGGGTTTGGGATGTCCAACGGCAGTGGCTTTGGCCCAACCTCGCATACCTGTTGAGGGCCTATGGCGCCGAGCGCGTTGATAGATATGGTGGATGGGACCCTGGACACCATGTGGATAACGATTTTGCGGCGGTTCTCGTCCGCAAATACGATGCTGCGGGTGCGGAGTCGCTGAGCACCAAGGACAAGCCATTGGTTTCCGCTGAATGGCATCCCGAAGGAGTTGCAAAAGCGGACCGTCAATCGCTCGTTCACACAGCACGGTCCGACGAGTTTGCCGTTCGCCTCGGCGAGAAACGGATGCCCGGCAAGGGAGAAATACGGTTGTGGCTCATCTATGCGGACTTCTTGAGATCTCCTGTCCCCCGCGGATGGCCGAAACAATCTGAATTCGATGGTGGCATCCTCGCGTTTTTCCGGGTGGATTGGTTGAACCAGCCAGGTCAAGGGTGCCAGTTTGGAATCACACAGAGGGTGCCGCCTGAGAACACCCGGTTTGACTGGAAGCTCTGGATGAATCGGCCAACCAAGGATTCGGAAGTTGAAGCATCACCACGGTTGGCTGAAGAGTAGCCGCATGGAGCGGTCGGAGAATGATTTTGAAGCCGGACGCGAAGGAAACGAGCAAAGCATGAAAACGATCATCCGAAACCTGCTGCTGGCGATGGTGTGGGCGGTGGCTGGATGCCTTGTGCATGGAGGAGTCACGTTGGCTGCCGGAGAACCACGAACGGAGGTCAAAGCGGAGACGCTCCAGAAGTTGCTCGCCACCTACAAAGCCTATGGCCTACCCCTGCCGCCTATCGATGCGCCATTGGTAAGCGTGCCGAGCGCGCACACTGGCATCCATGACTCGACGCCTCGCGTGCACTTGGGTTTTCTTCTGAGGCCCGGCACTAAGGCCGCACCGCCGCTTCTACTGTTTGGGACGGTCAAGTGTGAGCTTGAACCCGTGGGTGAATTTCCAGACTACCCCATTCTGAAAGTAACGCCGATTAGTCCGAACTGTTTTGATGTGGAAACATTTCGGTCAGGTTGGTGGGATACCGCTTTTCCCCAGAATGTCGGAATAGCGACAGCGTTACAATGCAAGGAACGCGGCTACGACAAACTGGCTGTGGAGCTTTTCAAAGCCAGCCTTAGAGATGATGAAGCCGAGGATCGGTATGCCTATTGTCAGCTGGCGAATGTCTATCCCAAAACGGCGCTGGATTTTGTGGCGTGGATGCATTGGCGGAACGAGTTGTGCCGCTCAGGAACGGACCGAAAAACAATCGCCAAACGGATGAGAGCGCTGCTCTACTCGGAGCGAAAACTCAACACGGTGAAGAACCGCGCGTTACTGACGGCTTTGGATGCCACACTGCGCCCCAGCCGGGCGAAGCCGGGGAGCATTGAGCGGCTGATAGACAATCTCACTGAAGCATCCAACGACGACAAGGAACCAGAAAAACCCGGTGACAAACCCGGCACGCCAGGATTCGAACTGGAACGGGTTGGCTATGATGCCCTGCCGAATTGCATCAATCATCTCGATGATCCTCGGCTGACGCGACGGTGGACGTGGGGCTGCAATCTAACTGTGGGGTGTGTCGTCCAATTGTTGCTACATGATTTGGCAGGGGAGGCGTGGGATTATGATTGGTCGCACAACACGGCGTGGAACAAGGCGAAGGCGAGGGCATGGTGGAAAGTGTTTCAAAAGTCTCGGCAGAGTGCTCACGGAGTCAGCAAGGAACCATGAACCCGGTCCTCCGAAACCTGCTGCTGGTGGCGATGGTGTGGACGATGGTGGCGGCAGGCGAACATCGCCCGAAAGAGTTCACGACGGAAATGCACAAGACTGTCGAAGCCGGCGATCTTGCGAAAGTTAAACGGCTGTTGGATGCAAGACCAGAATGGGTCAACGAGATCGACGGTTATGCACATACACCGCTTCACATAGCCGCATTTTACTGTCGGAACAAAGAGGCAGAGCTATTGCTCCGCTATAGAGCCGACATCAATGCCAGGAATTTGTGTGGCCAGACGCCGCTCCATTCGGCTGCCGATCAATTCAGGGAGAATCCCAAGGAAATCATGGAACTGTTGTTGTTGAACGGGGCGGACGTCAATGCCGGGGACGATAGCGGCGAGACGCCACTGCATGTTGCCGTGCAGTCTCCTGCCGCGGCCAAAACAGTGGTTGAAGTTCTGCTGACGCACGGAGCAGATGTGAACGCTAGAAGCAAGTCTGGCAGCACGCCGTTGCACAATGCGGGAAACAAGAGTGTGGCTGAGGCCCTGCTGGCGCACGGGGCAGATGCAAATGCAAAGAGCCACTATGGTGATACGCCGCTGCACAAGACCAGGGACGGAGGCGTGGCCGAGGTGTTGTTGCGCCATAAGGCGAACATTGAAGCCATGAACCTCGATGGCTGGACGCCGTTGTATCAAGCTGTGTTCTTTGGTCGTGTTGACGTTGCGCGGGTGTTGCTGACCGCCGGCGCAAATCCTGACGTGCTAGACAGGGATAAGCTCGCGCCTTTGCATCACGCTGTTGGACAGTCGGAGCAATTGGTCAAGCTTCTGCTGGCCCACAAAGCGAACGTCAACCTCAAGACCAACAACGGTTATACGCCGCTCCAATTGGCCATGTCTTCTAATAGGAAAAACACCGGCGAAATCCTTTTGGCCCATGAGGTGGACGTGAACTGCAAAAACGCGGGTGGCGACACGGCACTGCATGAAGCGGCCGGTATGGACAAGATGGATGTGCTCAAGCTGTTGCTGGCGCGGAAGGCTGACATCAATGCGGAGAATGACAGAGGCCAGACACCGCTGGATATGGCGGTCAGTTCTGGACACCGCAAAATCGCCGATTTTCTCCGCGAGCACGGCGGCAAGACCGGCAAGGGAATCAAGAAGATCGAATCCGTTGATGGAGGACAGACCAATAAGACAGAAGCGGCTTTCGTCCTCGTTACGAATGCCGTGGATTACGCCCGCGTGCATATCGAGCCGCAGTTAACCGATCTCGGTAAGAAGGGTAAGTGGGATGAAACGAATCTGGTCAGCCAGGTCAGTGCCTGGTTGGTGAAGGAGCTGGTTGATCTCACGGGCGAATGGGGCAAGACAGCGCATGACGACTGCATTACGCTCGCGCTCAAGAAGCGCAACGACGGAAAATACGACGTCGAGTATAACGCGAGCGGCGATATGGCGCGCTGGACGCTCAAACGAACCGGCTTCTTCGACGGCGGTGTGTTGAGTCTCGACAGACCCGTGCAAGGATATATCCCACGGCCAGCGTCCAGATTCTTTTATCTTTTGCGGACTCCCATCGGCGTCCGGCTCACTGAGCAGCACGCCGTTCGGGAATGGATTATCAATAAGAGGTTCATGCGATGGCCTCAAATCGTGTGGGACCAGTTCAAGGCAGACGGCTGGGACGATCGAACGTTTTTGAAGAAGAAAGAACCTGAGAAACAAAAAACGACGACGCGGCGAGGAAAGTAAGCAGCCGTCGGGACTTTCTCGACATCGGCGGTGGCGCCTCCCGAATGCAGGCGACTTTGGTATGAGGGTTAAAGCGTTGACAGAGGCAGTGTCCGGTTGGAGGAAACCACTTGTATTACAAACGCCAATTCATAGTCTGTGCGACAGCGTTTCTCATCGCACCTTGCTATTGATGCGGAGCACCCAATGGAGAGCCCATGAAACATTCGACAGCTGTCATAATGATACTCTGTGTCAACCTTTCGATGACGCAGACGGGTCATTTCCTTGCCGATGCTGCCGAGAACGCCGGCCAAGCGGCTCCGACTGCCGCTTCCACCATTGTCCAACAATGGATGCAGCAAGGACGCGCCTATCTGGCCAAGAACAGATACGCGGAGGCAGTTCAGTGCTTTGAGAAGGCGACCGCTACTCCGGCAGACGCGACCACTTCTTACGAAGCCCGGCGGCTGTTGACGGACACCTACACTGCATGGCTGCAATCCGTGCAAGTCACCCGGTATCATGTTTCAGGCCAGGTCGCTTCCGCTCAAGAACGGCTCAACCAAGTCCAACTGGAAGTGGATCAAGCCAGGCGAGCGTTGGCAGTCCAGGTGACGAAGCAAAAGCAAGCGCAGAGCAGTCGCAGCGACATCCCCGTGGAAGCCATTTCGCAAGCCAATCGGAACACATACGAACTCAAAATCCTGAGCGGAACAGCAACGATCAACAACCAAACACGGCTCATTGCCACACTGAAGCAGCAATTGAATGCGTTGGAGGTTCAGATCAATGACATCCAGTCGCGCGTGCCCAATCCAACGATACTCAAGATTATCGAAGCAAAATTCGGACTCAGGGATGTGACGGCGGCCGTTCAAGAGTTGGTGCATGGCGACAGAGCCACCATCTGCGCTTCCGCAAGTGCTCTTGGAGTGCCACAAAACCAGTCTCCCGACGCCGCGCTCAAAATCTCCTACGAACTGCTTGGAGAAAAGAAGGAGATCAGCGTGCCGCATGGATGGACGGTCAAACTCCCCAGCGGGCGGTTGGAATCACCCCCGCCCTCGGCCCCCGAATCGCCTTGGTATGAAAAGCATGTGGCCTGGCTGGTGGGAGGCACCGTGGCGTTACTGCTGATCGTCACGACTATCTGGCAGCCAAAACCCAAGGATCGGGAACAGGGAATCGGAGGGGATGAGTAATCAGGAGCTGCGTGAGGTCACGCGGTCCGCATGGCGTTCAACGTTCTGTGCCTTTCGTATTCCGCGGTTCAATCAAGCCATCCGCGAGAAACAAGCGGGGCTTTCTTCCGGCCGACGGCGACTTTGGTATGAGGGTTAAAGCGTTGACAGAGGCGGGCGGCGCGCGTTTAATCGCGGCTCAATCGTGATGCGGCAATCTGAAAACCGGTTGTATCTGCTGTGGTGTTGATAAGGAGCCTTTTGCCATGAACAAATGCCTGTCTCTGACCTTCTCATTCCTGACCGCGCTGGCGTTGTCCGCTTCGGCGCAAACGAATCCCTATGCGGACCTGTCGTCCTACGACTTCGGCCAGAAGTCCGAGATGCTCGCGGCGATCCAGCAGGAGATTCGTGAGGCGAAGCCCGCAGGATATGGAGCCATCGAGGCGAAGCTGCTGGCGGCCCTCGACAAGCCGGCGGCGACCTATGCCTGCAAAAAATTCGTGTGCGAACAGCTCCGCCTGATCGGGTCGGAGGCGTGCGTTGCGCCGTTGCTGAAGCTGCTCAACGAGGAGAAGTCGGCGGACGTGGCGCGGCTCGCGCTGGAGAACCTGCCGAGCAAGGCGGTGTGCGACGGCCTGCTCGCGGCGCTCAAGTCGTCCAGCGGCAAGATTCAAATCGGCATCATCAACACGCTGGCAGCGCGGCATAACCAGGAACTGGTCGGCGTCGTGAAAGGTTATCTCGGCTCCGGCAACGCGGACCTGATTCGCGCGTCGCTGCAAGCCCTTGGCCGCGTCGGCGGCGCGGGCGCGGTGGAGGCATTGAAGTCGGCGAAGGTGGCGGCGGAGTGCGAGCCGCTGCGCGAGCGCGCGCTGATGGACGCGGCGTTCAATCTCGCCAAGGCCGGCAGCAAGGACGAGGCGGTGGCGGTGTTTGACGCGGAGTTCAAGAATGGCAAGAGCCAGCCCGCGGTGATCGCGGCGTTGAACGGCTTGGTGGACTATGGTGGCGCGAAGGGGATGACCGTTGTGTGCAGCGCGCTGAAGGATTCGAAGTTGCCAGTGGCGCTGGCGGCGGCGAAGGCGGCGCAGCGGATGCCGAACAAGGCGGTGACGAAGGAACTGTGCGCGGCGTTGCCAGGTCTGCCGGCGGCCGTGCAGGTGGCGGTGTTGCGCACGCTGGCCGAGCGCGGCGACAAGTCCGCGCTGCCGGCGGTGAAGGCGGCGTTGGGCAGCCAGGAGGACGCGGTGAAGATGGAAGCGGCGCTCGCGTTGGAGAAGGTCGGTAATTCCAGTGTCGTCGCCGATCTCATCGCGCTGGCGACGGCTGAAGGCGACGTGGCCGCGGCGGCCCAGCAGACACTGGGGCGCATCAACGCCAAGGGTGTCAACGAGGCGATGACGAAGATGCTCGACGACAGTGACGCGAAGAAAGTGCGCGTGGCGGCGCTGACGTTGAAGGCGCGTGCCGATCGCACAATCATGTCGCGCTTGCTGACCATGGCGGGCAGCGAGAAGAGCGACGTGCGCGGCGCGGCGCTGGACGCGCTCGATGGTTTTGCGGGCACGGAGGAGATGCCGGCGCTGCTGGCGCTGTTGGAGAAGGCCGACAACAAGGACAAGGTGGCCTCGGTCCTCTGGAAGGCGACGCAGGCGCTCGGCAAGGAAGATGATCGGTTCGCGAAGCTCTGGGCCAGTGCGTCGGGTTGTTCGGAGCCGACGAAGGCCACGTTGATTTCGCTGGCGAGCACCGGCGCGGGCGCGGAGTCGTTGAAGATCGCGAAGGAGACGTTCGCTTCCGGCCCGGCGGCGCTGAAGGACCCGGCGGCGCGGGCGCTGTTCAACTGGAAGTCGGATGCGGCTGTTGCGCCGATCGTGGACTTGATTGCGAAGACCAGCGACGCGAAGCACAAGATTCTCGGCGCACGCGCCGTGGTGCGCATTCTCAACGACCGGAAGTGCGGCTGGAACGCGAAGAAGAAGCAGCAGACGCTGGAGAAGCTGTTGCCGCTGATGGAACGGCCTGAGGACAAGAAGATGATCGAGGGCGCCATCGCCACGGTGGGGAAGAAAAAGTAGGGCGGCGGCGTTTCTACCTGCGTTCAATCTTTTCCGCGTGAAAGGGTTATGAACCGGAAGATTTCTCGCCGTCATTTCCTCAAAACCTCCGCCACGGCCGCAGGCGCACTGGCGTTTCCAAGCCTCATCCCCGCTTCGGTGTTGGGCGCGAATGCGCCGAGCAAGCGGATCAACGTTGCCAACATCGGCCAGGGCACGCAGGGACGCGGACATCTGGGCTATTGCCTGGGCCGCGCCGACGTGCAGATCGTTGCGGTGTGCGACGTGCACAAAGGCGTGCGCGACCATTTCTGCGAGGTGACGCACACCCGTTACGCCGAGCGCACGAGCAAAGGCGAATACAAGGGCTGCAAGACGTTTGAGGATTACCGTGAGTTGCTGGAGATGCCCGACCTTGACGCCGTGACGATCGGTGTGCCGGACCATTGGCACGGGTTGATCGCGGTGGCGGCGTGCAACGCGGGCAAGGATGTTTATTGCGAGAAACCACTGGCACTGACGAACTGGGAAAGCCGCGCCATTGCCGACGCCGCGAAGCAAAACAGCGTCGTGTTCCAGACCGGCAGCCAGCAGCGCAGCAACCGCACGTTCCGGTTCGCGAGCGAACTGGTGCGCAACGGCGTCATCGGCGGGGTGAAGGAAATCTGGGTCAGCATTGGTGGACCATCGAAGCCGTTTTGCGATCTGCCGGAGGAACCGGTGCCGGCGGGATTGAATTGGGACTTCTGGCTCGGCCCCTCGCCGTGGCGTCCATACAGTTCCGTGCTCGCGCCTGACGGCTGGACTCACAGCTTTCCGAACTGGCGCGGTTACGGCGAGTTTGCCAGCGGCGGCCAGGCGGATTTTGGCGCGCACCACTACGATATCGCGCAGTGGGGTCTCGGCACCGATCACACCGGACCGGTGGAGGTGATTCCGCCGGACGGCAAGGACGTGAAGAATCTCACCTACACTTACGCCGACGGCGTAAAGATGTATGTCGGCAACAAAGTGCCCGGCTCGGCGACACAGTGGATCGGTGAGAAAGGCTGGGTGGCCGTGAACCGGGGCGAATGGCTCCAGACCGAGCCGGCGAGTCTCGCGGGAACGCAGTTCGGGCCGAAGGACATCCATCTTTACGAGAGCAAGGACCATTTCGACAACTGGTTCTCCTGCATCCGCACACGCAAGCCGACGATTTGCACCGCGGAGATCGGCCATCGCACGGCAACCATCTGCCAGATTGGCATGGTGGCGTTCCGGCTGGGCCGGCCGCTGAAGTGGGACCCGAAGACCGAGCGGTTCCCCGGTGACGAGCAGGCGAACCGGATGTTGGGAAGACCGATGCGCGCGCCGTGGACGTTGTGAAGAATCCGAGGTCAGAGATCAGAGGTCAGAAGAACCAAGAGGACTATGAAATCCAGATACACCTTGATGATTATTTCGTTGATTGCCGCGTTGTGTGTGACGACGGCAGTGTGCGACGCCCAGAACAAGCCCAAAGCCGCGCCGAAGCCGCCGCCGGACAAGACGAAGGTGCCCGACATCACAGCAGCGGATTTGGAGAAGATCGAGGCCGCGCTGCCTGCCAAGGCTGCGAAGCCGAAGAAGGAGCACAAGCTGTTGGTGTTCTGGCGATGTGAGGGCTACTTCCACGGCAGCGGTGTCGCGGGTGGCAACAAGTGTTTGGAACTGATGGGCAAGAAGACTGGCGCGTGGACGTGCGACTTCAGCCGTGAGTGGGAGTCGCTCGACGCAGCCAACCTCGCGAAGTATGACGGGTTGGTGTTGAACAACACCACCAGCCTCGACCCGACGCCGGAGATCAAGCAGGCCATCCTCGACTTCATCAACAAAGGCAAGGCCATCATCGGCATTCACGCTGCAACTGACAACTTCAACAAGTGGGTCGAAGGACAGCAGTTGATGGGCGGCAAGTTCGCAGGGCATCCGTGGGGCGGCGGCGGCACGTGGACCTTCAAGCTTGATGAACCGAATCATCCGCTTTGCCGGGCGTTCGGTGGCAAGGGCTTCAAACTCAAGGACGAGATTTATCAGTTCAAGGACGCTTATACGCGGGCCGACCGTCGTGTGCTGATCGGGATGGATCTCACCGACGACTTGACCTCCAAGGCTATCACAACGCCGGACCCGAAGACTGGCAAGCCCCGCGGTTGTCGCGATGACGGCGACTACGCGGTGTCGTGGATCAAGAACGTCGGCAAAGGCCGGTTGTTCTACTGCTCCCTCGGCCACGCCATCAATGTGTTTCAGGAGCCGGCCGTGGTGCAGTATTTCCTCGATGGCATCCAGTGGGCGCTCGGTGACGTCAAGGCGGACGCGACGCCGAAGAAATAAGCATCGGCTCGCCATCGGGCTGTTGTGGCGCAAGCCGGAGGCTTGCGGCGGTTGGTGATGACGGGACTCGCAAGTTGGACGCTTGCGTTGCAGTGATTGCGGCGTGGCCGCGGAATGTCTTCATGGAGAGTCGCGGTCCATGTGTTTTGTTGAGGCGAGCACGGACGTTCGGGACAAGAGCATGAAATCAAACCTCATCCGTTCAACGGGTTTCTCCAAGCAGTGCAAACACGCCGCCTTGACACTGGCGTTGGTTGGCGTTGCCGCGTCGGCGTGGGCGGCGCAACAGTTTACCTACCTCGACTTGATCAAGCGGTTGACCGACCTCGAAACGCTGGCGGTGTTGCCCGAGCCGGGCGAGAAATGCCAGCAGTGGTCGAGCTACGACCGCGCCAGCAAGTACGACGAGGCCACTGGCAAGTATGTGAAGTGGGACGCCAATGGCGACGGCGGTGGCATCATCCGCAAAGAGGGTGAGTTCTCGGTGTTTGCCGAGATGGAGGGGCCGGGCGTCATCTGGCGCATCTGGTCGGCGCAAGCGGGACAGGGGCGGGTGAAAATCTTCCTCGACGGCGCGACCGAACCGGCGGTGGACCTGCCATTCTGCAAATACTTCGACGGCAGCGAGGCGCCGTTCCAAGGCAAAGCGCTCTGCCACGTGCTCGCCAGGGGCTGGAACAACTACGTGCCGATCCCATTCCGGAAATCGTGCAAGATCATTGCCGAGAAAGGGTGGGGGAATTATTACCACTTCACCTACACCGTCTATCCGAAGGGAACGAAACTGCCGACCTTCACGCGCAAGCTGACCGCGAAGGAATCGGCGGCGCTCGCGAAGGCCAATGAGTTCCTTGAGAACAAACGGGGCGATGATCCCGCTGGCAAGCGCAGGGGCGAGAAGATCACGGAGAAAACCGTGACGGTCGGACCAGGCGAGACGGCGGTTGTGGCCGAACTCGACGGCCCGCGCGCGATCACCGCTTTGCGCGCGAAGCTCGATCTGCCCGCGGCACCCGACGACATGAGCGTGCTGCGGGAGTTGTGCTTGCGGATCACGTGGGACGATGACGCGCTGCCGGCGGTGTGGGCGCCGCTGGGCGACTTCTTCGGGAGCGCGCCCGGTTGCAACAAGTATCGCTCGCTGCCGCTTGGCATGACCGACGACGGTTGCTACGCGCTGTGGTATATGCCCTTCGCGAAGAGGGCGCGCGTCGAGTTGATCAACGACGGCAAGGAGAAGCGTGCGGTGGCGCTCCGCATCACGCACGCGCCGTTGACCCGGCCGGCGAAGAAGCTGGCGCGATTTCATGCGAAGTGGCACCGCGACGCGTTCCTGCCGGAGGATCCCGAGCGCCGGGCGATTGACTGGACGATGCTCAAGACGGAAGGCTGCGGACGATTTCTTGGCGTGATGCTGCACGTTTGGAACCCGCGTGGCGGCTGGTGGGGTGAGGGCGACGAGAAATTCTTCGTGGACGGGGAGAAGTTCCCTTCCACCATCGGTACCGGCTCGGAGGATTACTTCGGCTACGCGTGGTGCTGCCCGGAGCTGTTTGAGAATGCCTTTCACAACCAGCCGCGCAACGACGGCGGCAACCGGCGGCACGTATGCGTGAACCGCTGGCACATCACCGACAACGTGCCGTTCCATCAATCGTTCGAGGCGGCCATCGAGAAGTATTACAAGAACGAAAAGCCGACGCTCTACGCAGCAATGGTCTATTGGTATCAGGCAGCGGGGCAGGCGGATGGCTACGCGGCATTGCCGTTGGCGGAGCGCACGGGTTGGTATGTGACGCCGCCAAACACCCGCGTGGCCGGCGCGCTCGAAGGCGAGGAACTGAAGATCCTTGAGTGCACCGGCGGCAAGACACATCCACAGGACCTGACGCATTTCGGCGGCGCGTGGAGCGACCAGTCGCACCTCTGGTGGATTGACGGCAAGCCGGGCGACCGTCTCACGCTGGCATTGCCGGTGAAGGAGGACGGCAAGTACAAGTTGATCGTCCAACTCACGAAGGCACGGGATTACGGCATCGTGCAGATTTTGCTCGATGGCCGGGAAATCGGTGGGCCGTTCGATCTCTACAATCCGCAGGTCGTCCCGACCGGCCCGCTCTGTCTTGGCACGATTGAATTGAAGAAGGGCGGTCACCGTCTGACGTTGGAAATCACCGGCGCAAGCGCGAAGGCCGTCAAGCGTCACATGGCCGGTCTTGATTACGTCAAACTGGAGCGTGTGCCGTGAGCGTCCAGCGGCGTGTTATCCGTATGGCATAAGGAGATTCTTCAGTGTAGTCTTAAGAGGTTTACGCGTATGACATTCAGAACCATTGGCGAGCCGCTGTTGGCCAAGACTGCCGACGGCAAGCTCAAATCGCGAATCGCGACCGTTTTCGTCGGTAAACAGATTATTGTCACACTGCCTGGCATTCACGCCACGCAACGCGCGGCCTATCTGCAGATGATCAACCAGCAGCGTCAGGCTGTCGGACAGCCGGCATTGACGGAGCAGGAGGAGGCCGCCGAGTTGAGCCATGCGGTGGACCTTGTGATGGAGGACGACAACGTCCTGATTCGTCCCGATCCGACGCGCATGGACCTCGCCTTCGCAGCGGATGAGATTCTTCAGGAAATTATCTCCAAGGAGCAGATCAAGTTCCTGCACGTGCTCGACTCGCGCGTGCGCAATGCGGTGAAGCGCCGCGGTGAGAACTGGCGGATTACGCCGTTGCCGCGGTCAGCGGCTGACATGCAGCAGATGATCCTCGGTTCGCGGATCGGCGTCGGCGGGCGGGAGATTTATTATTTCAACCGTGAGACCGGCTCGCGTCTTTTGACCTGCCAGGAATTTGCGGCACTGGGCTCGCTGGATGTGGCCGAAC
>JBAZIR010000052.1:0-21277 GCA_041651735.1 Verrucomicrobiia bacterium
TTCAGCGAAAGATGGAACTTCTCATAGAGAAACGTCGGCATCCACGTCATGTAGCCGACGCCGGCAAACACCATCCCGCCAAAGGCGACGCTGAGAAAATACAGTGTCGGCGTGCGGAGGACGCTCCGGAGCACTTCGCCCAATGTGGGCGTGTCACTCTGTGATGTGATTTGTTGTGGTTTGTTCGTGTCACCCTGCGATGCGGCCATTTCAAAGTCACGGTGCTCATTCCTCAGCCGCATCGCGACCACCGCCGCCATCAACAACCCGAAAACGCCGAATGTGTAGAACGTTGCCCGCCAACCGTGGCTTTCGCCAACCCAGCCTGCGATCCAACTACTCGCCACGATACCGACGTAGAGTGAACTCTGATGCACCGCCATCGCCTGCGCCCGAGTGCTGTGATGGTATTGGCCAATGAGCGAGTTGGCCGCCGGATAGTAGAACGCCTCACCGACGCCCGTGGCCACGCTACGGAACACGATCAGCAACAAGATGCTCGTGCTGAAGCCGGTGCACAGCGTGCCTACGCTAAATGTCAACAGGCTCAGGCAGACGATCCATTTCTTCGTGACAAAATCGCCGAGACAGCCCGCCAGCGGCACGAACACGCCGTAGAGCAACGTGAACGCCGTCGCGACCATTCCCAACTCGACGTCGCTCACCTTCAGGTCCGCTTTGATCAACGGCAAGACCGCGTTGTAGATCTGCCGGTCGCCCTGGTTGAGGAAATACGCCACCCACAAGATGAACAGCAGTTCCCATTTATAGAAGCGAGGTTGTTTGTTCATAGCGGCGTGAATCTCAGCGTTTCGAGAAAAGGACGATGCGCGTTCCATACGGCTCAATCGGCATGGTGAATTTGGCCGCGTCAAGCGGCGCAACCTGCGACTGGCCGTGCAGGCGGACTTTCCACGCCCCCTGCAGCGCCGGCTGTTCGACTTCGAAGGTCATGTCCTTTGAGGTTGGATTCATGAGGAGGAGCAGGCGCTGGTCGCGATGCTCGAACGCGGCCCAATACTCCGACTTGCCGCCAGCCACGCGGAAGCTGTGATCGCAGCGCTTGCCGCTGCGGAAAAGATTCTCGTGCGTGGCGATGATCTCGGCGGCTTCGCTTGTGTAGTAGAACGTGCCGCCATCCATTGTTGGCAGATACCAGATGAGGACGCCATGGCAGCCACCATCCACAAATTGCTGAAGCAGACGGTTGCGCCAATTCAAGGGGTTGGGTGTGGCCGCCAGACTCGATCGCATCCAGCCGTCAGTCGCTTGCAGCGGCGCAGGTGCGAGGTAGTAGTTGTGACCTCCCATGAACGGCACGTTGTCCAGAGCCTCGCGCGTCGCCTCGATCATCTTCCGCGAACCGCCGTAGCCTGCGATGGCAAGGTCGAGGTGCGGCGCCAGCAACGCCCAGTCCACGCCATATTGTGCCCGTGTCGCGTCAGATTGATAACCACTGTAAACCGAGAACTCGATGGTTCGACGGCACCGTTTCAACGCGGCGCGCATCTGCCCCACGAGTTCGGCATTCTGGCGACAGCGGAACATCACCCACGCGTCCTTGTGCCTGGCCAGAATGGTTTGCGCATCGAGTTGTTCGTCTGCTGCGATGGCCTGTTGTTTGCGAAACCCGGCCAGACATCGCGGGCAGAGACAGAACCCGCGCATGGATTTACCGCCCTCGCCCGGCAAACAAACCGGTTGCTCGATGTCCCAATTCACCGCTGTGTAGCGGTCGCGTTCGACCAATTCCAGCAATTCGTCCTCCATCGCGCGCCGCACTCCCTCTGCCTCCACCGACAGAAGCCATGTTGGGCAGAAAATGTGTTCGCGGACCGGCTTTCCGTCATAGCCGATCGCGCGCAACTCCGGCCGCTGATCCAGCGTCTCGCGAGCCTTGCCGCGCGCCTCAAAGGGATGGCCCGGTTTGTTCAGCCAGACGCGATGACCGCGAGACTGGAGCAGTTTCACAACGCCGTTCCGGACGCTGCCGTAGGTCCAGGTCATGCCGCTGCGCCACAAGTTGTCAGCGATGGCCGCGGTCACCTTCGGCTCGCCATAGACCGTCTCGTAGAAACACGGCGCGATGCGAGCCTGCTTCGGACGAACATCCTTCAGCGGCGGAAGGATGATGAGTTGGGTTTGACGGACGTCTGCCGTCCCGCCGCCTCCCGAGTCTGCCGAGGTGAAAATGAGGCTGGAACCCTCAGGCGCATTCTTCTCGGCGCGAAACAGAAGCGCGGCAATGTGCTTCGCCCCCGCAACGCCAACCTTCTCGGTCTTCAGGTCGAGTTCAACGACGTAATCCTTCGCAGGTTCCACCTGTGTCGGTTTCAACTGCGGATCCATCCACAATGCCTGCTGACGGTCGGCCATTTCCGGCGGGCAGACAAACTTCGCGCAGCGGCTGCCATCCTTGCCTTCGGGTTTCACCAAATGCGACTTCCATTCCGGCTCGTCGAACGTGCCTGCGCTCAACAGGTTTTCCTGCCGATCCGCGCGGCGGAAGATGACGTTGTCGACCCAGAACGTCCCGCTGATGCCACGGCTCTGCCATTTGATGATCAACGGTTTCGCCTGCGCCGCATTGGGGGGAGATTTGATCGTCGCCCGCACGTGCTGCCAGTCATGGGTGCCGCCGCGCGAGATCGCCGGCTGATACCGGATCAATTTGCCGTTCGCATCCTGCCAGCAAATCGAAAGTTCGAACCCGAGCGATGGGTACGGGTCGTACTCCAACACGTGCCGCTCGTAGGCGACACCGTCGCGCATGTCGCCGGATTCGTGGCGGACCCGCGCAGGCGGGTTGCCGAGGGTCGGCTCCACAGCGACGAAGCGCAGATAACGCGGCGTCTCCATAACGAACTGATACTTGTCGGTCGGGCCGGTCGTCTCCGGCAGATACGGCTTGAGCAACTGTGCCGTGCCGCGCGGGACGTAAACCTTCGTGAGGTTGGGAAAGAATGTCGGCTCTCCTGCGGCGGCTGAAGCAACCGCAAAGAATGCGACCATCGCCGAACTCGCGAACAAGTGAAGTTGCCGGGAGATCATTGGAGAATCACTTTCAGCGCCACGTCCTTCTCGATCGGCGGCAACGCGTATTTTACTGTCTGCGAGGTTGAACGCGCATTCACCGTCGAAATGACCTTGCCGCTGCGCGTGTCCCAAAGCTCAACCTTGTAGGCGCCATCCTTTTTCACCGGCACCGTAATCTCCGCGCCGCTGATCATCGGCGGTGTTTTGCCTTGGTGACCGGCTTCATACCAGCTGTAGAACCGGTTCTGAACCCAAACGAGAGTCTTTCCTTCCGACTGCAAACAGAAACCGCGCAGGTCGGCGTGCGAAACCACCGGCGTCGCCATCTCCCAGCGAACTTTCGTGAGCGATTCGCCCGCGAGGTAGTTGCGCATCGCAGCGCCGTGGCACATTTGGTTTCTCTGGACGATGAACGCACCGAGCCACTCGGTCCCACCGACGGCGTTTTTCAGAAACAGGCTGATCCACAGGTGATTGTGGAACGAGATGGCCTCCGGGAACTTCCAACGTTCGCCGGTGAGATAATAGAGCGCGCGTTTGGGCCCGTAGGCATCTTCCGGCTTCGTCCACTCCACCATGCCTCCTTCCGGGTTGATCAGCGGGCGGTTGAACTGGCCATATTTCTGCATCAGCTCCAGGCTCAACGTCACCGCGTCCACCTCGCGCTTGAAATACCAGTCGGGAATGATGATCGCGTCGCCGCCCTCCGCGATCGAGCGCGGGCCTTCGCACATGATGTGTGGATGCTCGTAAACGTCAATCGCCCGCACATAATTTTGCAGCCCCTTGATCCATGATCGCACCATCAGCGGCGAGAAACGCGACCCCGCCTGCCCTTCGTCACCGATGGCCCACACCAGCAACGCCGGGCTGTCGCTCATCCGCGCGACGAAGTAGCGTAGATGATCGCGCTGCATCTCCAGCGCGCGTTCGTTGACGTAAAGCTCCTCGATGCTGCCGCACGGCCCGCCCTGGGCTTTGGAGTAAGGCAGCGTGTCCAGACCGTAGATCGTTGAGCGGCACAGGTCGTCGTAGCAAGTCACCCAATAGATGCCGAGCGTCTCCAGCATGCGCAGCCGATGCTCGCACTTCCACGCAACGTGTTGGTCAATGTAGCCTCCCTTCGTGTAGAGCCGCCCGAAGTATTCAGCGAGGCAATAGTCATAGTTGGAGCCACCTTCCGCCTTGCGGCGGTAGTAGTCGTCGAGCCGGCGAGTGGAAACATGGCGCGGATTGCCGCCGAAAATATAGTTCTGGTCACGGAACCAGCCACTGGGCCCAATGCCGAAATACGACTCGCCGTTGTCGAACTCGAAGAATCGCGGGTCGCTCTTGCTCACGCGCAAGAACCCCTTCAGCTTGGAATCGGCGACCTCGATCTTCTGGTCGGGTGTGCGGCGAACACCGGTCTTGTCCTGCGCCAGCACGTGGAGCTTGTGAATGCCGACTTCGCGCGGCCGATAATACAACCGCCACGAGCTGCATCGCTTCGGCAGCAGGATCTCCTCCGTCTCGCCGATGGCGACCGACGTGAAATCCTGCCAGAAGAACGCGGGCACCTTCTCGGTTTTCCCTGACGGTGTCTCCACGACCGCCTGCACGTTGATCTGTCGCGGGTCGAACGCGTTCTCGTAGCTCGCGGCCAACTCGACCGGGATCGTCAACAACTCGAACCGCTCCGCGCGCGCCGGCAGTTTCTCGCAACGCACCGCCAGCGGACGTTCATCGCGAGTCGCGCAGATTTCGTCAAGCTGAACGCGATGAGGGCCGGCGGCCTTCGCCGCTTCTGCGGGAAACACCAGCACCAGTTCGTCATCGCGGAGAATGTAAGGCGGAACTTCCATCGCGCCCAGTTCCGCTGGGGCAAACGTCGTTTGCTGGCCGCGCGCCAGCAACGCATCACCCAGGTGCAGCACGACAGAAAACGGTCCCGCCGCGCCTCCCGTCAACGCGATGCCACCGCGCGCGGTCCGCTCAAAAGGCAGGGTGCGATACAGGCACACACGTCCCAGAACACCGCCGCCGCGCGCTTGCGCCGAGTCGTTCACGCGCACCATCAGCAGGTTCTCGCCGCCGAAGCGGACCTGTGGTGTGAGATCCACGTTGACCGGATCGGGAACGCGCGCGCCCCAGTGATACATGTGCCGCGCGAGATGCCTGCCGTTGAGGTAGAAGTCGGCTGCATCGTCCACCGCCGTACAGAAGAAGCCCAGCCGATAGCCTTTCAGTTCGGCGGGCGCTTGAAACTTCAAACGGAGCCAGGTGATCTTGTCGTTGAGTTCCGGATGACCGAGCGGCTCCCAGCGACGCCCGATGCGGATGGATTTCCAGCCTGTCGCTTGATTGACCGCCTCGCACTCGGTCTTCGCCCGCTCCGCGTCGCGCACCATGTCCGCGGCGCTACGGCCGAATCCAACCTTTGTCGTCCACTGCGCATCCTTGGCGAGATATTCCCAATCTGTCTGTCGCAAATCCACCAGCAGCTTGTCGGCGTCAAACACAACTCCGGGCTCACTGCCTGATGCCGTCTGCAGCCCAACTGAGAGGGCCAGGAACGAAACACACAGAGCGAACGATTTGATATTCATGTTCTCATTTCCTCTCGCCGCCACTCTCCGGCAGCAACTGCTTCAGGTTTTTCTCCAGATGAACTGCGAGCGGGCGCTTGCTGGTCAAATCCCAGAGTGTGGTATTCATCTGGCGCAACGCGAACGTCGTCACCAGCCAGCCCTGCACCCAGCCGGTTTCGACGGACCACGCGCCCCAGCCGGCGTCGGCGTTCGAAGCCCAGTAGTCCCAGCGGCCGAAGTCGAACGCGCGAAACCACGTGCCGTCCAATTCAGGCCGCCGGTCACTGCGGGTCTGGATGCGGCAGAAGAACTCCGCGAGCCGGTCTTCAGCCTTGCGCCACTCGGCGTCGCCGGTGGCCGCGGCGGCCTCGTGCAAACCGATGAACCCGGAGTTGAGCGTGTAGAGCAGATCGCACACGGGATCGCCGTTGGCCTGAATCAACGGAGTTTCCGTGGTGCCATAAGACTCGTTGGAAGGCTTGGCCCGGAAATGCTCCTTCCCCGGCGCGCCCAGCTCCTCGGCCACGGCACCGCATGCAGCCTGACTCTTGAGGAAATCGCCAACGATGCGCCGCAGCCACTCGCGGTGCTCCGGCGTGTTCTCGATGCGCACCAGCCAGGCCAGCGGTAATATCAGTCGTGCCCGCTCTTGCTGCAGACCGTTCCACCATTTCAGTTTGTCCGGATATGCCTCCATCAGGAGTCGCAACCCCGTCCGGGTGCGCTCGAGCAGCGGACGATAGCCGGTTGCCTGGTAGGTGATGAGATTGGCGCCCAGCAATTGCGCCGTCGGATGGCACGACAGGTTCAGTCGCGGTTCATTGAAGAAATGTTGCCAGCCTTTCTGTTCGAGCATCTTCGGAGACGGGGCCGATTCCCGCAGGCCATAGAGGCCGGTCGTGCGGAAGTTCGCCAAGATCGCCTGCAACACGCGGTCGTCCCAACGGTCGTCGCCGAGCAGCGTGGCGGCAGCCATGATGGACATGCAAATCCGCGCGTTGATCGCGCCGTAAAACGCCTGATGTTGATCGGTCGGCTCTGCCAGTGTCGGCGAGCAGCACCAGCCGATCAATCCAAACGCCGGATGCGCCGGATTGCGCCACGGAGCCGTCGCGTCGAATTTGAAGAGCACGAAGTCCGCAAGATTCCGGCCAATCTTGATGTGGTTCGCATCATTCAGAAGCTTGCCACCGAGAACAAATGCCGCGACTTCTTCACCCGTGCAATCGGTTCGGAGGCACCACCGCGCGGTCTGGCTGCCGTCGTAGTGAATCTTCGATTTGTAACCTTCGAGAATGCCCGCGCTGCCGTCACCGGCCGGCAATTTGAATCGGTCGTCTGCTTTGGCGGCTGTCGCACGTTCCGGCGAGTATCTCTTGCCCTGAGCCTCAGGACCCCAGTCTCTGTCCCGCCACGAGGGGTGGATCAACATGCGCGCCTTGACCACCCACTCGTTGCCCCGGCGGATCGCTTCGCGCTCGGCGTCGGCTGGCAGCGGCTCCTGTGCGCGGTAGCTCGGCCGCACCACGGGCGTCCACTTCAGTTGCGGCAAGGCCAGGCCCGGTTGAACCCACCCGAGGATCATCCGCAAAACCGGCGCCCACGCATCGGTCGGCGCATAGCGTGCCGTGACGAACTGGCTGAGCTTCGTCGTCGCCACCAGAATCTTCGCGCCAGGATGCTCGAACAGAATCGGCCACACGTCTTTCGCTGGCAGCCCATAGACTGCCGTGTCGAACCCAGCCACCCTCGCGACGACCATGTGCGGATGCTCCGCCGCGATTGGCACGAAATGGCAATCGTGGATGCCGAGGATGCGCATCTGTTTGAGCTTTGGCCCAAACGCGTCGGAAACGATCACGCCGCGTTCCCATGTCGTGTCGCGCGGCTGGCCGACTTCGAGATGGGGCAGCGTTGCGGGGTATTCCACGTAGAGCCGCAGCTTCTTGCGCGCGGCTATCTCGAACACTTGCGGCACGATCTGCTGTGTCCTGGCCGGGTAGCCATCCGCCAACAGCAATACGCCCGCGCCGTCCGGCGCTGCTTCGACCGCAGCCAAGGGCGTGTCATGACGCGGACACGTAAGGCCGTTGTCGGCCAATACCCGATACAGGTCATTGTCCGCCGCGCACGAGAACAACGGCATGGACTTCTCCAAAGCACGACCGGACACCCCGCTCACCCAAATGGCGGCAAGCAGTGCAAGAAATCGCGCTCTCGTGGTCATCGCAATCATCGCATCCCACTACTCCACCCACACCATCCGCATCCGCATCGGCTGGAGTGGAACCGTCAGTTTTCCGTTGGAGCAACTTAACTTCTCGCGGCTCAAGGCGTCGGTCGCGGTCTTTGCCGCCACGCCGATGCGGCGGAAATCCACCGTCACCTGCGCCGTCGCGGGTTGGTCGGCTGAAAGGGTGGAAACGACCAGCAGCGCGCGGCCACCCTTGCCTTTCACGCCGGGGCGCGCATAGAGGCTCACCTTCACCGACTCCGGCTGCGCTGTCGCCAGCGGTTTCGTTTCCCAATATGGATGCCACTCGGCCTTGCCGACCCCAAAGCGGGTCATCGTGTTCCAGATGGGCGACATCTTCTCCAGCGAAGCGATGCCGCAGGGACGCACACGCACGTCGTGCAGCATCGAGAATGCGAGCGCGTGGTCGAACGTCCACTGCGGCGGCCGTTCGTAGGCCAGAAACTCGCACGGCACGCCGAAGTTGCGCCCCATAAATTCGGTTCGCAGCGCGCCCAGCGGCAGGTTCTTCAGCGGGTCGCCCGACAACTCGCCACCGGCAAACTGCTCTCCATCCCAATACGAGTCGGCAAACGCCAGCGTCGGCGTCGCGCAGCAGGTGCTTTGGTGGGCGTTGACGATGCCGCCACGCGAATGACACATGGCATAGAGCCGCTGCATGAACTGCCGCACGCCAAAGATCGGATAGGTCGGCCGCAGCGTGCCATCGGCGGCGCGGTATCCGCAGCCGTGCCGCTCGTTGCAGCAAGCCCATGGCTCGACGGTGCCGTCGAGATAGACGCCGTCGAACCCGTAGCGCTTTTGTGCCTGCTCGATGCCATCCGCCAGCCGGTTGCGCCAGATGCTGTTGTAGCAGACCTTGAAGTCGCGCTGCTCCGGATGACGATACCAGCCGGGCGTGATATCGCCCTTGGAGTTCTTCACCAGAATCTCGTCGTGCAATTCCGCCCACTCCGGCGCGAGCGGCGAGAACTCATAGCCGTGATAGACGAGCACCTTCATGCCGCGCCGGTGGCACATGCTGACAATGCGTTTGAATTCGTTCCCGGGAAACGTCATCGGGTAGTTCTGGATGGGCACCCAGTCTTCGTGAAACACGGCGGTCTTGGCGCCCAGCTTCGCGCCGCGGTCGAGCGTCGCGAGTGCATTGCGGTCGGGGAACGCGCGATGGCAGAGCCACCATTCTTTCGGCATGGGCAATGTCGAGCCGACGCCGAGCTGCGGCACATGCCAGATACGCCACTCGTGGAAATCCTTGGGCCACGGTTTCACAGGTGTCGCTTGGAAACCGAATGTGAACGTAATCGGCAGTCGTACCGTCGAGTCGAGCAGCCGCACGCGCAACAACACCTCACTGCCCTGCACGACGACCTCGATGGCGCGGTCGGCGGCCTGTGGTTGCCAGCCCTTGTCGGACTCGGCAAACCACCCCAACCCACTGTCCTCGCGGCCAAGCCACACGAACGGCTTGAACGGCAACGTGAGGCCGGCTTCCGGCAACTCGCCACTGTTCTTTGATTTGCCCCACTGGCCGGGGAAGTAGTGGAACAGGCTGGCGCGCTCGCGCTTGATCGGCACCTCCAGCCAGAGCTGTTCGAGCTTCGGCGTCATTTTGCGCTGCGGCAGCACGACGAGGTCCACGCGCATCAGGCCGTCGAACTCGATTCGCGTGGTCGTATCAACGATGAGATCGTCGCCCGCCTGCCAACCGGTGACGATGGCGTGCGATTTGTCAGCGCGGAATACGAAGTTGCCGCCGCGCTTCCATTCGATCGGCTTGCCGCTGACGTTGCCAACGAGGCGGATCGGCGCGGCCAGAATCTCGCTGCCCGCCGTAACAATGGAGTGCGGCAACGCGCGGGTGAGCTTGTGTGAACGTCCCCAAACACCAACTTCGACGCCGGACGCGTCGGTTTTCACCGTCACAGGCGTCCACGGCGGAATCAACTTGGGTGATTCGATTGCCTGCGCGCCCGTGAACGGCGCACACAGCAGCACAGCGGCAAACAACGTGAGCGAGTTGGTTTTCATAAGCTCAACCTTTCCTATTTCGGCAACATTTGTGCGCACATCATCAGGCACCGCGGCATATGGAAAAACCCCTTGAACATCGTGCCCTTGCAAAACATGAACGGCGTGCCATCCGGCAGGACGTGCGGATACCACTCCGGGAATTCCGGGTCGCGGAAATGCTTCCACGCCCATGCGTCAATCTTCCGGAACCAGTCCGCGAAGAACCCGTCGCCAGAAAGTTTCCACGCATAGAGACAAGCAATGAGCGCCTCGTTCTGGCCCCACCACGTCTTGAGGTATTGTTTGCCGTCGAGCAGCGGCAGATCGCGCGCATCCTTGAAATAGAGAATCCCACCATGAACCGGGTCCCATGCGTATTGAAGGATGGCGCGCGTCAATTCGAGACAGCGCGCGATCATCGCACGGTCGTTCACGCTCTCGGCGTACTGCATGACAAACCACATTCCCTCCAGCGCATGGCCGGGATTCAGCAGCCGCCCGTTGCCGGAACTGAGGTCGGGTTTGCCGTCAGCCGGCATGCTCTCAAACATCATTTGATGCTCACGGCTCCAGAAATGATTAAGCACCGTCTCCGCCGCCTGGCGCAACACGCCGTCGTAGTCCTTCGTTCGCAACGCACGCTGCAGGGTGAACAGTACGTTGGTCAGAATCATGTAGTGCGCGAGCGCCATCGAACCACTTTTCTCCGCCGCGGCAAAACCGGCGCGATAACTCGCCGTCGCCTGCAACGCGATCTCGCGGCAGCGCGGCTGCGGGTCGGCGCGATACAACTCCGCCGCGCCAATGGCTGCGAACGAATCCGTGAAAACCGTGTAGCCGCCAAACTCGCGCAGCCCTGGCGATCCGTCGCGCTTCAACGAGAAATAGCTATGCCCGTCGGGTCGAAACGAGTGCCGGCTCAGGAAGTCGAACCCGCGGCGCGCGTGCTCCAGCCATTCCGGGCGCGAGTAAGGCGAGTTGTAGAGCGCCGCAAACATGAAGACCGCCCGCCACTGCATCCACAGGTATTTCTCCGCTTCCAGCAACTCGCCTTTGCGTCCCACCACGCTGAAATAGCCGCCGTGTTCGCGGTCAATGCCATGCTTCGTCCAGAACGGCACGACGCGTTCCAACAGCTCGCTCTCGTATCGAGTACGATAACCTTTCATTTGTTTGATCCACTTCCGCCGGCAGCTCGAACGTATCCGAACCAGCGGCTTCTTGTTACTTGGCGCAAAACTCGATCATGCAAATGCCGCGCGGTTTCAACTCCAACCGCACGACCGGGTCGCGAGGATTGAACGAGCCCATGCGATGCCGGCCAGTCTCGTCGGTGCGGTACAGTGTGCAGCCATCCTTCAGCCCATAAGCTTTCACGTTGATCGGCAGGCTCAGGCTGAGTTTCTCATCACTGATGCTGGCCAAAGCGATGCCGATGTCTCCATCGGGCGCGCGCCACGCGCCATCCAATGCCACGGGATAAGTCCGCTTCGCGGGTTTCAGCGGCGTGTAGCTGCCCAGTTCGGCGACATCAATTTCCCGCGACGGCACATCGAGCGGCGGTGGGCGCAGCCATGTGCCGTGGAGGAGGTATTTGAGCGAACGCATGCGCGTGCGAACCATCCGGGTCACGTAGTCCATTTCCTCGGCGCGCTCCTTCAGCAGCGATGGAAGGAAATTGGCCATCATCGGTTGCATGCCCCATGCGAACGTCCGCGCGTGGTCCAGGTAAAACTGTTGGGAGAACTTGAGATCGAGCAGCGTCAGGCGGCCGGGCGGGGTCTTTTCCTGCGGCCATTTCTCGTCGTAGGGCGGATGCACCAGCCCGGCCATGCTGCCAAAAACGATCGTGCTCGAATGGTAAACGGCTTCGAAAAACGGAATCGGTTCCCAAGGCGGGCGCGAGCCGATTCGGTCGGCGCTCACGCTCAGGGCAAGCGTCAGGTCAATGTTCCCAATCCACGGCTCACCGCAGTACTCGCCTCCTAACGCGACACGACCGCATGCCGCGCTTCGGTCGCGAATCTCGGTCGTGAGCATCGCCAGCCCCTCCGACCAATACCGCCCCGGCCCCGGAATGTGGCCATGGGCCGGATCGTAGCAGTTGGCCCAGACACCGACCTGGTCCATGTAAACCCCGTCAGCTTTCAAGTCGCACAAAACCTTCTCGGCGAGACCGGCGTATTTGTCGCGCCAGAACTGCGTGCCGATGCACATCGGGGCGCACGGGGCCTTCATGTAGGTATTGTATGTCTCGGTGCGGACCTTGCCGTCGGCTCCCTTGACGGCATAGGTCTCAGCGTTTTCGTGGGTCCAACTCTGCGTCATGGTTCCCCAAAGGCGCTGGTTCATGTAGAGAATCGCCCGCACGTCCTGTCGGCGCGCGGCGGCCAACGCGGCCTTGAACGCCTCGGCGCCTTCGCGGGGCGGCAGGTATTCGGGGAAGCCGGCGTCATACGGACAGTTGTGCCACCAATGCCACAAAATGCTCACCGGCGCCTGCAGATGCTTTCGCATGACCGTCGCCGGCTCCAACACCTGCTGTGACCTGCCGCGATTCCACAACCACAGGCCAGTCTCCGAAATCCACGCGGGCGTAAGTCCACGATGGAACCGGCCGCGTTCGGCGATGATCTTCGCTGACGGCGACTCGCGATAGATTTCCGCCGCAGCCGTCCAGTCGCCGCAAAACGCGCCCAGCACCGGCGCGAATGGAAGCCGGAACTCAGTCATTTCCGCAGCCTGCTGTTCCGGCTCATGGATGATCTCGAAATGAAGCAGTCCCTTTCCATCGCCCCACATCGAGAAATCCTTCCGGTAACCCCGCGCATCATCGCAGGCAGCGTAGAAACCGGGGCCGTCCTGCTGATAGAAAGCCAGACACTGCACCGTCATGTCCGCTTGCGGAGAACGCCATGTGAGCCGCGCGCCTTTGTTGTCCTTGCCCTTCATCAGCGCGCGAGGGGCGCGCGCCAACATCCCCAATTGCCGGGGCACGGCGAGAACTTCGTCGGGTCGCTGGCGCAGACTCGATACTCGTGGAAACCGGACCTGCTTCAGTCGGACGCTTTTCGGCTTCGTGATCGACAATTCCCATCGGCTGAGCGGCGCGTCCTGCTGGCCGATCCGGACCAGGACTTCCACGCGCAACGGCTCCATCCCGCCGGCCGCAACCTTGTCCCACACCAACCGCAGTCCGGGTTGACCTTCTGTCAGCCGCTCAACCTTTGGCGACCCTGCGCGCTCAGCGGTCAGCTCCTGCGATATGTCGCCATTGCCAACGGAGATTTGCCACAACCCGAGCGGTGCATGACTGTCCGCGATCTGGTTGTAGCCTTCGGGCAGTTGAATCAATTCGCATAGCGATCCAGTGGCTGAATCGAAGCCAACTTGCAGTCTGCCATCCGCGACACGAACCAGTGCCGGGCTGGCACCTGACGCTGACGAAATCAACGCCGCCAGCAACACGCCGAATACAGAGGACGCCAGTTTGAGTTTCATAGTTGGTTTCCTGCGGTGATTTTGTTCTTCAAGTCTTGGTCGCAGCCTTCTGCTTGCGCAGCCGTTCCAGCGTCACCGCCACCGGCGACAGACGTTCGCCGGCAACCACCGGCGTCTGCGCGAGCTGCGCGCGGCTCTTGTGCAGCTCGTAACACGCTTCGGCGTAATCCAAACTGGCCAGTTCGGCTACCAGGCGCGTGCCGCGGTCAATCAGCTTCTTGTTGCTCGTCTCCACGTAGGACATCCAGTTGCTCACCACGCGTCCCAGACGCGCCGCCGTGGCCGTCGAGATGGTGTTGAGCACGAGCTTGATGGCGAGATGGTCCCAAAGCCGGATTGGCGACGGCGGCAACGTGCAGCCGACGTGGCAAACGTTGTCACTCAGGTTGCCGGTGGATGCCTCGGGTCCCACCGCCAGCACGCCTCGCGCCGAAAACCGCGCCGCGGCCGCGGCGAACGCATCACCCAAAGCAGTGCCTGACCCGCTGGTTGTGGACTCGGCGCCGGCCAGCACCAGTGCCGCGCAGTCGCCCGCATTGGAATAGCGCGATGAATCATCTTCTTTGCCGACGAGGAACTTGAACAGTTCCGTGCGGCTCAGCACCGGCGGGTTGCGCCAAATGCGTTCCGCCGCACCCGTCTTCTTGTAAAACGCCACGTCCCAAGTCAGGCATCGCGGTTCACGGCCAAGCATCCGCAGCCATGTCTCGGCGGTCGAATGCAACGGGTTCTTCACGAAAGCCATGGGTCGCGGCGAGGTCGAATCGTCGCACTTGCGAAACGGCGGCAGCGAAAACGTCGGCGCGCGTTCCGTGGTATCCGTGAAGATGTCGAGGAGGAACTCGTTGCCGAAATACGTCATCGCGTTCTTGCCGCGGCAAACCGACTCCTCCATGTTCACCCATCGTGCCATCGCCTCCACCGCGGACGGCCGACCAAGGTCGCACAGAAGCGACGCAAAGCGCGTCGCGTAATCCTCCGCGCTCACCGCTTTCTCCACACCAAGCGTCTTGCGCGCTTCGGCCGGTAGCGCGGTTTGCAGATGACGAACCAGCGCCATTTCCAGCGCCGCGCCAATCACCAACAGTTCCGACGTGGTCGCCTGCATCCGCGTTGAACCTGCGACGGACATGGGACCCGACGACAAGTCGAGTTTGACGATGCGCGGCTCTTCGATCACGCGCCGGGACCGATCCACGTGCGCGGCCAGCACGTTCATGGGATTGTTGCAGGCGAAGAACACCTCCGCGCCCGCTTCCAACGCCTGCCAAGCCGTGCCGATCACCGACGACGTTTCGCCGCCCTCCGTGATCGCCACGAGCACGTCGCCGCGCCCAAGACCGGCTTCCACAGCCTGCTGCCGGCCAAATGCCTCATAGTCCTCGAAGAATTCCACCGAGCGAACCAGCGCGTAATCGCCGCCGGTCATGATGCTCAGCGCGGCGTTCTCGGCCCGGAGCGCGCCCGCGCCGAGTTTGGCGCGAGCCTCACGCCAGAAAGCGCGATAGGCCGCCTCCAGCAAAATACTCAGCCGTCCCGTCGCGCCACAGCCGCTAAAACAAATGCGACCGCCGCGATTCAGCGCCGCCGTCAGCGATTCGACGAGTTTCCGAAATTCCCCTGTCGCGAACACCCGTTGCGCTGCCGCCGTGACGTCATCATCCACAACTTGCAGCATCTTGATTCCCGCGCGCACATCCTTTGCGATCACCTCGGCCAATCCGCGCGTCTTCGGATGCGACTGTTCGGTCGGCAGCACACCGAGGTGAAACTCACGCTCGGATTTCACGAAATGCTCGGCTTCTTGTCTTGCGTCGTCCATGTCTGTTCTCCGTGGTTGATGATTCAAAATATCCGCGAGCCGGTCGCCAGCGATCGATACGGCATTGTGGATGATGGTGTGTATGCGCCTTTCGCTCCTTCGTCCAGTTCCGCAATCGCGGCAATTTTGCCGTCAATGAGTTCGCCAAGCCGCTGCGCCAGTTCGCGATAACGCGCCGCCTGCCCGGCAAATCGAATTTGCAGCACCTCCAGCCCAAACGGCTCACAACGGGCCAGCCACAGAGTCCGGAATGACTGTGCCAGTTTCTCGATGAGCGCGACTGCCGGCGGAATTTCGTCGCGCACCGCCGCCAAGGCACGAGAGTCCTTCGTCGCATAGGCGTCGAATAGGCGGGCGGCAATGCCGACTTTGGCTGCCTGCACGCGGGCCACAAGCCACGCGTGGCCCACATCGCCGGCGGCGCGATCGTTGCGGTGCGGCTCCAACGCGCGCGCCACCTCGAGATAGTGTTTTTCAGCATCGCGCAACGTGGCGCCTTTGCCGCGCGCGACCTTGCGGAGATACATCGCCAGCAAGGGATCGTCCCACATCACACTGCAACTTTGCAGAGGCTCGTTAATCTTGGAGGCCGTCCGGTGGACCGCAAGGTCGGAGAAACACACGGCGCGGAAACGTTTGGCGAGCTTCTCTTCAGCCACGGTTCCGTCGCCGAAGCACTTCTCGGCAGCGTAGGCCAGCCCGGCGAATGACGAGTCGAGTTCCCAAAAGGCGCCATCGTCGGACCACAAGGTGAAGAGCATCTCCTTCAAGCCTGCCTCGCGGCATGCGTCCACGCACGGGCTGGCGAATTTTTCGGTATTGTTCCAGTTGTGCCAAAAGTTGGGCCATGACCAGACGCCTGAGGCCATCACCGGCTCTGAACCCAGCGCGCGATGACTGCTGATGCGATCGATGTAATGTTTCTTGTCGGCCTTGTAATAGTCCCAGTAAACCAGATCGAGATTCTTCGGCAGCGCGGCGACGACCTCGGCGGGGATGCGGCTGTTCTTGTCGTAATGGCTGCCCGAAACGTTGGCGAGTTTGAAAAGCACATCCGACCAAATCATGGGTCGCAGACCGTGGCGCTCGCAGATCGCCGCGACCCGCTTGAGATGCTCGCTGTAGATGTCCAGTCCGCGACGGTAGCCGTTGCGGTCGAGGTAACGGCCGCGGCCAAGGTCGTAGGTCTCGTCCATGCCGAGGTGAAACCGCCGGCTGCGAAACACGCCGGCCCAGTGCGCAACCATTTTCTCGATGAGTTCATATGTGCGCGGCTCGCCGACCAACAGCACGTGCTCGGTGTCGCGCAGGCCGGCATACGGCGTCCACTTCAGAAGCTGTTCGAGGTGGCCGAGGGCCTGGATGGAACCGATCATCTCGATGCCAAGCTGCGCCGCATACTGGTCGAGCGCCTTCAGGTCATCGGGCTTGTAGTTGCCGCGCATGTAGCCGAAGCAAGGTTCGCCGGGCAATTGGTAGCCCGCTTCCGTATAGACCATCGCCACATCGTAGCCCAACAGCGCAAGGCGCCGGAGCCACTTGCGGAAGTGGTCGGGCCGAACTGTGGCGTTGTGGCCGCAGTCGAGCACAATGCCCAGAGTCGAGAATGCCGGCCGATCTTTGATCGTCGCACCGTCCTGCGCCAACCCCGCCAGCAGCGTACCCAGCGCGCGACCTGCATGGGACAGCTTGGCGTAGCGAATCACCGCCTTGTCACCATTCAAACGAACCGAGCAACCGGCCATGCCGGCATCCTGTTCGACCTGGAGCGACACCTCGCCCTCGCGTGGCGCACCATTCTGCATTTCGCGGATGGGATACTCTTCACCAAGGCTCCGCAACATCGGACGGATGTCGGGCGAAACGGATTCCGCCCGCCAACACAGGCGAGTGGCAGCGGGTGCCGTTTGAGCAAATACCAACAGCAGCACAACAACCAACATAGATGTCAGTTTCATGTCTTCTCTCCTCGGGGTTCAATACAGCGTCGTATTCGTCGGCTAAACGACCAAGGCCGCGCTGCCAATCAACGCCATGCCCGGCATCGAAGCGGACGCCTGCAAAGCAGTGGACCGCTTCAATACGTCATAACAAATCAGGTGCAGCGAGTTGATAATAAGCGCTCTCTTTGTCTGTCGATCAATCCACTTCCGTCGGCTGCTCGAATGGGTTCCAACCGGCGCGCTCGAACTTGCCGTCGGCGGGCACAAGTTTGCGCAGGATGGAGGCGGTCGCAGCTCGGGAAAGGGAACCTTCGGTTTGCCACAAGCCGAGCGCGGCCTGGTCCTTCGACCACACGCAGGCAGCGACATGATGCAGTACTGGGATGCTCTGGACAAGATGATGCCATGTTGTCATCAGCAAGCCGGCGCTGTTGTTCGCAATGGCGCCCTTCGCCAGCGCGCGGATGTTGGCAGCCGAGTTCCACGGACACGCGATTGTCTCCAGGCCGCGCTCGCGGAAATGACTCAGCGTTGGAACCTCGCCTTTCACGCCGTAATGCCAGTCGGCGATCACGATCTTGCGGGAGATGTGGTCCAGCGACAGATGCGTTGGCAGCGTCGGCGAGCCGTTGGCGGCGAAGCCCGACGGCCATTTCGCGCGCTCCAGCAATGCATCGCCCCACATCATGGCGCGACGGCCGCGCTTTTCGATGTGCGCGGCAAGGTTGTTGATGTGATCGGTGAAAAGCTGCACACGATCCGCTTGCCGGCAGCGGTCACAGGTCGCGTGCGAGTAAGCCTCGTCGCAACCCATGTGATAATACTGCCCCGGCCCGGCAAACTCGATCAGTTCGTCGCACACGCGTCGCAGCAGGTCCTGCGCGCGCGGGTTGGTCAGGCACCACGTCCAGCCGTCCGGCTCAAACAACGAAGCGAGCCGTGGGTTCTGGTCGAGCACGACGTGCCGGCCGTGCTTGATGCGGCAGGCGGTGGCGTGGCCCCACGAGTTGAACATCGGGATGACCTCCATCCCCATGTCGCGGGCGATACCGACAAGCTTGCCCGCCTGCGCCTTCGTCCATGCCTCGGGCCACGACAACTCCTTCAGCGCGTCAAGCTTCAGCATGCCCCAGAACTCCAGCACGACGTGTGTGAATTTGAAGAACGCGGCAAGCCGGATCGCCTTCTCAATCATCACCGGCGACGTCTCGTGGAAAATGCAGAGGTGCAGCCCGCGGAACTTCATCGCCGGCCAATCCTGAATCTCGACGTGCGGCAACGTGAACGCGAGGCCGCCGCCCGCCGCGTCGTCGGCGTCGAGCAGTTGAAGCATTGTGAACCATGCATGACGCATCGCTGCCGGCTCGGTCGCGCTCGCTGCAATGCCCGACGCGTCCACTTTGAGCGCGTAGGTGGCATTCGACTCCCGTTGTGGGGGACGCGCGCCTGCGAGCGAGAACTCGCAAGCCTTCAACGCCGCGTCATGCGTGACCGCCAGTTCCACCGTGCTGAACGTGAACCGCCGCCACATGTCTATCATCATCTTGACAACACCCGCGTCGCAGTCGCGGCTCACCGCAAGTGTCACGCGTTTGCTGAGGCTCAGCGTCTCCACGCCCCACGTGATCTTGTTCGGATAGGGATGGATGCTGCGCGGCAACACGCCGGTCGTCGGTGGCGTGGCCGACTGTGTTGATGCCGCACGGCCAAGCGCGAGCGTGCCGGCAATAGCTGCGGAGGTTTTCAAAAACTCGCGACGCGAGGTTGAGATGGGCTGAGTGGGTGTCTTCATGGTCTGATGGTCATTCTGCGGTTGCTTTGCCGGTGATGGTGGCATGTTCGGCGATGTAGCGATAACTGTAAAGCCAGCCGTTGGCTACATACCAAACATCCTTGCGATTCGCGACGTGTCTCAAATGCTGCACCAGGGTCGAGCCTTGAACGCCGTCCCGTCCCGGGCGCGGGTCATGGATCGCGCTGTTGAGGTAGCGGTCAGGGTGCCACATGGCGTAGCAGACGCCGCCGGCGTCGTGCACGCGGTCGAACGCCGCGTTCAATTCCGCAACGTCCGCGGCAAAGAAACGCCCCATCGGAGTGCGCCTCTTGAAGACGCGGTCGTAATCCTTGGGATTCAGCCCGCCGACGCCGTAGAACTTGTGCGCGGCGTCCCACGCTGCGTAATCGGTGTTGGCTGGGGTATCACGGCCATTGTAGCCCCGCACGAACAGAAATTCGGCCGCATCCGTGTCCAGGACGGCATCGTCTTTGTATCCGGAGGTGAGGATGTGCTCGAAGACATGCTGGCCGAAGGGAATGTGACGAAGGTGCTGAAGGATCTCGTCCCGGCAGCCGAGAACCTCCGCCCTGCAACCGCGAACGCCGTAGGCTCTTGCATTGCCGGGATGAGTTTGCGCGTGAACGGCCGGCTCCCAACTGAAATCGCGCCGGTCCAACTCCTGCTGCATCGCATTCCACATCGCGTTACTGCCGGCCATGTGCGTGTTGATGGCGATCGAGACGGGCAGTTTGAAACCGCGGCAGACTCGCAGGGCCGCCTGATAATTGTCACACGCGTCGTCGTCTGCCGCGTGCCATGCTGCGCCGGGATTGGCTGTCGCCTTGCGGCCCCAGTTGTCGAGCGAGAGAGTGTAGGCCGCCTTGCGATCGTCATAATACCTGGCCACCCCGACAAACCGCGCCGAAGTCACATTTGCAAATGACAGTTCGGTGGAGTTGCCGCCCCCGAAACCCACTGAGACAAAAGCGCGCCCGCCGCTGTAGTCGAACCGCACACACTCGACGCCGTTGAAGAAGTTGGTGGCGGCTTTTTTTGGCAGGACTTTCCACCCCCCGGACGGATTGTCCCGGCGACTGACCTTCGCGCCAAGAGACAAGCCCGAGATGTCGAAAACATACGTCACCGGATACTGAAAGCCCCATTTGTTCCACATCGCCTGGTCCACGGAGACGATGAACTCTTTTCCCGCCGAATCGGCTGCGAAACCAGCCGGCATACAGAAAGCCGCCAGGAACAGCAACGGGAGCAAAAACCTCGCGAGCCGGCGAATCTGCACCCGGATCACTGAGTCACGCCGCGAGGCCGTGGTGGGCGGGATTGGCGCATTCATCATCTTGGGATTGCTGTGTTGTCGAAGCATCGCATTTATCAGATAAAGTTCGCCAGCATCTCCAGAATTCCACGGTCAACCGTGCCGAATCGGTTGACGAGGTCGCGCCGCATCATCTCCACATCATGCGCCGGGACAAAATCAGACACATACCGATACCGGCCCATCCGTCTGCCTACGATGAAGGCATCCCGGTCGGACGGATTCATGTTCAGGAAGCGATCGATCGGCTCAAGCATCCGTTGCTTGTCCTCGGGCAGCCTCCCGGCCACATCTTCCAGAAGGTTCATGATGTGATCGCTCAGCACAGCGCTCGTGATGCCATTGAGGCGCTCGATGCAGGTTCTGATTTCGCGGACTTTTTCCTCTTCCGTGACAGGCGCCCATCGTCCTTCGGTCATCATGCGAAAGAGAGGAGTGCCCGGCACCGGCACCGTGCTTCGGATCCGTATGAAGGTTGGATTGACGGCAGAAAGCACCGCGGCCGACTCGACCGCGTGTTCTTCGGACAACTCCCGTCCGCCAAGGCCCGGCATGAAATACTCCGAGAGTTCGATCCCTGCGGCCATCACATGGCGGCCCGACCGAATTTGCTCCTCTTGCGTGAGGCCTTTTTGGACAAGGGAAAGAACGGTGTTGGACCCAGATTCCATGCCGATGTGGACCCGGTTGAGGCCGGCAGCACGCAGCGATTTCAGTTCGTCCAGCGACTTGCGGCTGACGGTTTTGGCACGCGCATAGCTGGTGATCCGTGTAAGGGTGGGAAAGGCCGCGCGCGCGTAATGCAGGATCTCCGCCAACTGCTGCGTGCGCAGAACCAGCGCGTCGGCATCCTGCAAGAAAAGACTTTGCAGACCGTGGCACATCCAGAAGGCCATCTGCCGCGCACACTCGGGCGCCACCTCATCGTCGCAGTCCAGGCTCCTGACGGCCTCAACAACCGCAGCGCGGTCTGTCGTGGCGCTGCGCGGGACGTTCATGCGGCGGCGAATTTTGTCCGCAATGGCAGC